>CABYYJ010000001.1 GCA_902523185.1 uncultured Pelagibacteraceae bacterium
GAAAGTGACTCTATTAAGAGAAAAGAAAGGATAAAAAATATTGATATAGAGTTAGAAAACTGGGGAAATTTGAAAGTAAATTCAGAAAAGATGATTTCTGAATTAAATGATAGAACAAACAAAATAAAAATAGAAATTAACGAAAATCAGAAAAATCCTGAAAGAATAGCTACATCAAAAGGGCAAAATTTACAAAACCTAGAAAATATCAAAAAAAGAAATGAAGAAATCGAGAATGAATTAGTAGAAGCTGAAAAAAAATATAGTGCAATAAATGAAAATCTTCGAGAAATTCAATTGAAACTTTCTGATCTTAAAGAAAGTAAAGCAAGAAACGAGGCTACAATTGAAGGTATTGAAAATAGAAAAAAAGACTTACTATATTCAGTGCAAAATGAATTAAATATTAATGAAGAAACATCTATTTTACCTCAATCAGATTTAAATAATATAGATGAAAAAAATTTTCCTAGTATTGAAGAACAAACACTTAAAATTGAAATGACAAAAAAACAAAGAGAATCCCTTGGATCAGTCAATTTAAGAGCTGATGAGGAAACAAAAAAATATGAATCAGAAATAAAAAAAATGGAGGATGATAGGGCTGATCTATACTCAGCTATAGTAAAATTAAAAACGAGTATAGAAGAATTAAATCAAAAAGGAAGAGAGCGCTTATTAGAGGCTTATACAAAAGTAAATAGAAAATTTAGTGAAGTTTATACAAAACTTTTTAATGGAGGAACCGCAAAAATTGAATTGGTCGACGCAGAAGACCCTTTAGAGGCTGGTTTAGAAATGTTCGTTTCTCCTCCAGGAAAAAGATTGCAATCAATAACTTTGTTATCTGGCGGTGAACAAGCATTAACAGCTTTATCTTTGATTTTTGCTGTTTTTTTAGTAAATCCTTCCCCTATTTGTGTTTTAGATGAAGTCGACGCTCCTTTAGATGATGCAAATGTTACAAGATTTTGTGGATTATTAGATGAACTTACAAAGATTACTAATACAAAATTTATAATTATTACTCATCACGCTTTAACAATGTCACGAATGGATAGGTTGTATGGTGTCACTATGGCTGAACAAGGAGTAAGTCAACTTGTATCAGTTGATTTACAAAGAGCAGAGGAATTAGTTGCATAAAAAAAAAGTAAAATAATGACAGTGCCAGAGGACTTCAAAACTCGCCTAAAAATTGCAAAATCAAAAATAAAAAACCACCTTAACAAAGATCAAGAAAAAAGAGGGACATTTATGGGTAATGCGTTTAAATTAGGCACTGAATTAGTTGCTGCAGTGGGTGTTGGGACAATTATTGGGTTTATTTTAGATAGCTGGTTTGATACTAAACCTTGGTTAATAATAATCTTCTTTTTTTTGGGATCGGCAGCAGGAATGTTAAATGTAATACGTACAGCTAACAAAATGCAAAAAAAGGATTAGAAAGTTTTTATGGCAAGCAATCCAATGGAACAATTTACGGTATACAGAATCGGACCTGAAATTAAAATTGCAGGAATAGATTTGTCTTTTACTAATGCAAGTTTATTTATGGTAATTAGCGCTTCAATAGTTTTATTATTTTTATTTTTAGGCTCAAAAGAAAAAAAGATTATCCCAAATAAAATACAACTTATTTCTGAAATGTTTTATAAATTTGTTGCCAAGATGATAAGTGATACAGCTGGGCCAAAAGCAAAACCTTACTTTCCATTTATATTTAGTCTATTTATGTTTGTTTTATTTTGTAATATGGTAGGAATGCTTCCATATTCATTTACTGTAACTAGTCATATAATTGTTACTTTAATTTTGGCATTATTTATATTTGTGGCAGTTACTGTTATTGGTTTTATTAAACACGGCTTTAAATACTTAAGTATTTTTGTTCCAAGCGGTGTTCCGGCAGTACTTTTGCCATTAATCACTATCATTGAAATTATTTCTTATTTAAGTAGACCGGTAAGTTTATCGGTTCGTTTGTTCGCAAACATGATGGCTGGTCACACTATGTTAAAAGTTTTTGGAGGATTTGTGGTTAGCTTGGGAATACTAGGAGGATGGTTACCACTTAGTTTTTCAGTGGCATTAACTGGCTTGGAAATTTTGGTAGCTTTTTTACAAGCTTATGTTTTTGCAATATTAACCTGTATCTATTTAAATGATGCATTAAATTTACACCATTAAAAAAAGGAGGAAAAATGGAGTTAGAAGCGGCAAAAATGATTGGAGCAGGTCTTGCTGCAATCGCATTAGCTGGAGCTGGAGTAGGTATCGGAATTATTTTCGGTAATTACTTATCTGGGGCGATGAGAAATCCGTCTGCAGCTCAAAAACAATTTCCAAACTTACTGTTGGGATTTGCTTTAGCAGAGGCAACTGGATTATTTGGACTTGTTGTGGCTTTAATTATTTTATTTGCATTTTAGTAAATTAAATATGAAGAGTGTTCTTGGATCTGTAATAGCTTGTATAGCTATAGACACTAATTTGTTTGCGGCTGAGGCTGGAATGCCTCAGCTTGATCCAACCTATTGGGCGTCTCAAGCTTTTTGGTTAATTTTAGTTTTTGTGATTCTCTACATTTCAATATCGAAGTTTTATTTGCCAAAGATTAAAAGTAATTTAGTCAATAGGGAGAATAAAATTAGTAAGGATCTAGAAGATGCAAATGATTTGAAGGAAAAGTCTGACTCAAAAATTAAAGAGTATGAAATTATCTTAGAAAATGCAAAAAGAGAGGTATCTAAGATACATTTCGAGTCAAAAAATAATTTGGATAAAAATATTCAATTAAAAAAAGAAGAAATGGAAAAAGAAATTGAAAAAGAAATTTTAAAAGCACAAAAAGAAATCTCTGATCTGAAAAAAAGTTCAATATCTTCCATTCAAAATATTTCTAAAAATATTGCATCTGATATTATTCAAAATATATCTGGTGATAAACTTAACGAAAGCAGCATTAAAGCAGCTGTTGAAGAAATTTCAAAAAAAAATATCAATAGATACTTATGACACTAGACGCAACTTTTTGGGTAACTGTTTCTTTTTTTATTTTTATAGGAATTTTGATCTATTTTAAGATACCCCAGAAAGTAAGGGAAATTCTTGAACAAAATATTTTAAGTATCAAAAACCAAATTGACGAGGCTGAAAAACTTAAAGAAGACGCTAAAAATATTTTGACCGAACACGAAAGAAAAATTAGTAATTCAAAAAGAGAAGTGAAAGAGATGATAGGTAAAGCCAACGAAGAAGCAGAGAAAAATGTAATTAATGCTAATAAGACTTTTCATAACTTCATGGAAAACAAGAAGAAAAATGCAGAGGAGAGAATAAAACAACTCAAAAATCAGGCAGAAAAAGATATTAAAAATGCTTCTGTTAAAATAGCTATAGAGTCAGTTGAAAAACTGATAAAAAACTCACTTGATAAGAGCAAATTAGATAAAATTTACAGTGCTAGTATCGAAGAAACAAAATTAGCACTTAAGAAAAAATCCAGTTAGTATAGGCCATATAAAATGGCAAAAAAAACAACTGTTATTGGTTCTGGTTTTGGGGGCCTGGCTGCTGCGCTAAGGTTAAAAGCTAAAGGTCATAAAGTTACTTTAGTAGAAAAACATCCTGATCTAGGTGGTCGAGCTAGGGTTTTTAAAAAAGGTCAATTTATTTACGATGGCGGTCCAACTGTAATAACTGCCCCATACCTATTTGAAGAATTATTTTCACTTTTTAATAAAAATATTTCTGACTACGTAGAAATAGTGCCTTTAGATTTATGGTACAGATTTGTATTTAGTGATGGGGATACGTTTGATTACAATGGTGATGATAAATCTATGGCAGAACAAGTTAAAAAATTTAATCCAACTGATTATGACGGATATAAAAATTTAGTGAATTTTACTGAAAAAATCTTTGATAAAGGTTTTACGGATTTATCTGACAAGCCGTTTAATAATTTGAGCTTTATGATGAAGCAAATTCCATCTTTATTAAAATTAAAAAGTTATAAGTCAGTTTATAGTTTAGTTTCGAACTATATATCTGATGAAAAATTAAGAAGAGTATTTAGTATGCACCCTCTTTTAGTTGGTGGAAATCCTTTTAGTACTACTTCGATATATACGTTGATTTTATTTTTAGAAAAAAAATGGGGCATTCATTACTCGATGGGAGGAACAGGAAGCGTCGTTAATGCTTTAGAAAGACTTATGATTGAGGAAAATATCAAAATTATTAAAAATGCTGAAGTTACTGAAATACTCACAGAAAACAAAAAGGTTAAGGGTGTAAAAATCAATAATTCTAAAATAATTAATAGCGACTATGTAGTTTGTAACTCCGATCCCCCAAATGTTTACAACAACTTAATAAAATCAAAAGAAGATTATGATTTTTTGTTTAAACAAAAAATGAGAAGAATGGATTATTCAATGGGTTTATTTGTTTATTATTTTGGATCTAAAAAAAAATTTAACGATGTTGCTCATCACACAATTTATTTTGGGGAAACTTATGAGAAGCATCTTGATAAAATCTTTGAAAAGAAAATACTATCTGATGATATAAGTTATTATTTACATCGACCATCTGCAACAGATCCTAATATGGCTCCAGAAGGCCAAGATGCTTTTTATGTATTGGTTCCAGTTCCAAATAATTTATCTAAAGTTAATTGGATAGCAGAAGGTGATAAATTTAAAGATTTAGTTTTAGATAAAATGGATAAAACTATTTTACCTGGTATTAAAGAGAATGTGGTAAGCGATTTTTATTTAACGCCTGACTATTTCGAAACAGATCTTGCAACCCTTTATGGATCTGGATTTTCAATTCAACCAAAATTTTCTCAGTCGGCTTATTTCAGATTTCATAATCAATCTGAAATATATAAAAATTTATACTTTGTAGGAGCTGGTACACATCCAGGCGCTGGTATGCCCGGGGTTCTTTCTTCAGCAAAAGTTTTAGATAATTTATTTTAATGAAAAGTAATTTATTAAAAAAACACGCTAAATCTTTTTATTGGGCAAGCTTTTTCCTTTCAAATAGTACATTAGACAAATGTTCATCTTTATATAATTTCTGCAGAACATTAGACGATATAGTTGATGATGATAATACTCTTAGTGTGAAGAAAGAAATTTTCTCAAAATTTAAAAAAGATTTTGAGAATAAAAATCTAGATAATCAAATTATAAAAGATATGTGGTCACTAATTGATAGTGAAGGTATTTCTTATCAAATAGTTATTGATTTATTTGATGGAGTTAAAACAGACTTGGAGGAAAAAGTAGTGATTAATTCGAAAAAAGATTTAATTGTTTATTCTTACAGAGTTGCTGGAACAGTTGGATTAATGATGTCAAAAATAATGAAAGTAAAAAATAAGGAGGCTTTAAAAGGTGCGATTGATCTCGGTATAGCCATGCAGCTTACTAATATTGCTAGAGATGTTTGTGAGGATAAAGCCCGTAATAGACAGTATATTGAACACAATTTTTCATCAATTAGAGCTATTATAAATGAGTCTAAAGCTTTTTACGAAAAATCATTTACATCTATTAGCAGCATACCATTTAAATCAAGATTTTCAGTTATTGTCGCAAGAAGAGTTTATAGAAAGATAGGTGACTACATTCTCAAACAAAAAAATATAGATAATTATAATAAAGCTGGCAAAATTTATGTCCCTGTATTTGAAAAGGTAATTCAGACTTTTTTATCTATTATTGACTTCATTAAACTATTATTCATAAAAAATTTAAATTACGACAATCAATTAAATCATAATATTTTAGAACAAGAGATTAATTTGAATGAAAGAATTTGATTATATTATTATTGGAGGTGGGTGCGCGGGTTTATCTTTAGCCTATGAGCTTGAAATAAATGATAAATTAAAGGACAAAACTTTAGCAATAATTGAAACTCGTGAAGAGTATAAGAGAGATAAAACTTGGTCATTCTGGAAAGTATTCGATCATAATTTTGAAGATTGTGTAATTAAAAGTTGGAATAATTTTACAATTAATACTGCTGAAAACTCTAATGAATTAACAAGCAAACAATTTCCTTACCAAAGTATCGATAGCGGAAAATTTTATAAAAAGATAAATTCTAAACTTTCCAAAAATTCCAATATTATTTTTTTCAGAAATCTTAACAAAGTCAATTCAGAAAATTCAATAATTTTTAATAGTGTTTTTGAAAAAGAACTTGATAAATCTGAATTATGGCAACACTTTCAAGGTATCGAGATAGAGACACCTAAGAACATTTTTGATGAGGAAATAATAAACTTAATGGATTTTAATTGTGATCAGAGAAAAGAAGTGCATTTTTTCTACACATTGCCATTCAGCAAAAATAAAGCTTTGATTGAAACTACTTGGTTATCAGATTTAGAGGATCAGAGCCTCAGAGATTATGACCTTCAGTTGGAAAATTATATTGAGAATAATCTGGGTATTAAAAATTATAAAATAAATTTTACTGAAAAAGGAGCTATACCACTCTTTTCTCCATCATTAAGTAAAAATAATAAAATAATTAATATTGGATCAGCTGGAGGAATGACTCGGTTAAGCACAGGTTACACTTTTTTAAACATCCAAGAACATAGTCGTTATATTGTAAAAAACATTGAAAATATTAATAAAGCAAAAATATTCTCCATAGGAAAAAAATATCAATTTTTAGATAAAGTATTTCTGAGAGTATTAGAAAAATATCCCGAAAAGATGCCTAAAATTTTTTTTAATATGTTTAAAACTTCTCCAAATACAATTATAAAATTTTTATCAAGTAAAAGCAATATTATTGAAGACATAAATATTATTAGTAAAATGCCAAAATTAATTTTTTTAAAAGTATTGTTTAACTAATGGAAAATATTAACTTTAAGCACTCAATTATATTTTTTAATTTTTGTATTTTAATAAGTCCTCTTTATCTAACGGTCAATTTTGAACCAGTTATATTTTGCTTGTTTTTAATTTTAATTTTGGGAATTTCTCACGGTGCATTAGATAATATCAAAGGAAAAAGGCTTTTAAAATTATTTGGATATAAACAAACTGTATCCTTTTATTTTACCTATATATTAATTTCATCATTAATAATAATATTCTGGTTAATATTTCCTAATACAATTTTATTGATATTTTTAATTGTGGCCGCATATCATTTTGGAAAGGAAGATACAGTATTTTTTTTTAGAAAAAAGTTTTTCATATCTGAGTGTTTATTCTTCTTAAAAGGATCAACAGTGATTATGACTCCGCTCTTATTTAAAAGAGAAGAAACTAATGAAATATTTAGGATTCTAAATTTTAATGTTTTTGAATCAGGATTTTTTAGTAATGAATTTTTAATTGGAATGTTATGTCTTGGTTTTTTATCATCTATGTACATTTCAAAAAAAGAGAACACGAATTTAAAAGGTGTCATGATCATGGACTTCTTTTCTATAATCATACTTAATCTTTTTTTGTCACCTATTTTAGCTTTCACTCTTTATTTTTGTTTTCTTCACTCAATAAGGCATTCGATTACTCTAATTTTTGAGTTAGATAGATCTTTTAAGCCAGGACTTAAAAAATTTATAATTAAAGCTATCCCATTAACTTTTGTAACTGCAGTAATATTTTTATTTGTAATATATTTTTTAAATAATTTTTATAAGCTTGATGAGGCTATTTATAAGGTAATATTTATTGGTTTGGCGTCACTTACTTTTCCGCATATATTGTTAGAATATTTTTTAGAAAAAAATGAAAAAAGAACTTAAAATTTATTTAGCGTCACCAAGAGGATTTTGTGCTGGTGTTAAAAGAGCAATTGAAATAGTTGAAAAATCTATCAGCAAGTTTGGGGCTCCGGTGTATGTTCGTCATGAAATAGTGCATAACAAGCAGGTTGTTGAAGAATTAAAAGAAAAAGGTGCAATCTTCGTTGATGAATTATCTGATGTTGATGACGCAAGTAGACCTGTAATTTTCTCAGCTCATGGGGTACCAAAGTCAGTCCCAGAAGAGGCTAAACAAAAAAATTTATCTTTTGTAGATGCAACTTGTCCATTAGTTTCAAAAGTTCACAGAGAGTCGGAACAGTTAAATAAAAATGGTTTCGATATATTATTAATAGGACATAAAAATCACCCTGAAGTAATTGGCACAATGGGTCAGCTTCCAAAAGGATCAATTAAACTAATCGAGACAATAAATGATGTTGATCTGCTGGAAGAAAACGATTTCAAAAAACCTCTTGCATATATTACTCAAACAACTCTGTCCGTAGATGATACAGCTGAAATAATTGAGGCTCTTAAAAATAAGTTTCCGAAAATTAAAGGTCCTATTAAAGAGGATATATGTTACGCAACTACTAACAGACAGTCCGCTGTAAAAAAGATAGCTTCAAAGTGTGATATGTTTTTTATAGTGGGTAGTCGTAACTCTTCTAATTCAGTAAGACTAGTGGAAGTTGCAAAAAAAGCGGGTTGTAATAATTCCCATTTAATGCATTCTGAAAAAGAAATTCCTTTTAATGAAATAGAAAATTCTGAAACCATCGGAATATCTTCTGGAGCTTCTGCACCGGAAAAGCTTGTTCAAACTTTGTTGAAAAGTTTGAGAAAAAATAGAAATGTTTCTATTGAAGAAGTAATAGTTGCGGAAGAAAAGGTTGTATTTAAACTGCCGAAAGAACTCAATTAATGGCTGTCTATACAAAGTTAAATCAAAAAAAGATTGATGAAATTTTATCTAATTATAGTTTAGGTAAGTTGGACTCATTCAAAGGAATTGAAGAAGGAATTGAAAATACAAACTATTTTTTATCGGTTAATAAAAAAAAATTTATATTAACTATTTACGAAAAAAGAGTTAAATCTGATGATCTTCCTTTTTTTTCTGATCTAATGTCATCTTTAAATAAAGCTAGCTTTAAATGCCCTGCTCCTATTTCTAATAATAATAATGAAACTATTACAAATTTTGAAGGGAAAAAATTAATGATCGTGTCATTTCTTGAGGGAAAGGCTAAACAAAATTTATCTCCAACCAATTGTAAATCAATCGGATCTGAAATAGCTAAAATGCATGAGCTCACTAAGAATTTAAAATTAAAACGACAAAATGACCTATCAGTAAATTCATGGAGAAAATTATTTAATTCAGTCAAAGATAAGTGTGAAAACATACATAAAGATCTACCAAGATTAATTGAGGAAAATCTTAATGATGTTGAAAAAAGTTGGCCAAAAAATCTGCCAAGAGGAATAATTCATGCAGATTTATTTCACGACAATATTTTTTTTATTCAAGATAAATTTAGTGGTGTAATTGATTTTTATTTTTCATGTGAAGATTTTTTTGCGTTTGAAATTGCTATTTGCTTTAACGCTTTATGTTTTGATGGTCTTAAAAGTAATTTAAGTTTTAACGTTACTAAAGCAAAGAATTTTATCGATGGGTATACATCTGTGAGAAAATTGTCTCAAGAAGAATTGAATAATATTAAGGTTTTATCTCAAGGCGCTGCTTTGAGATTTTTGTTAACTCGAGTATTCGATGCATTAAATAAAGTAGAAGGAGCAATAGTTAAAATTAAAGATCCAATGGAGTATTTAAAAAGATTAGAATTTCACAAAAATGCAAAAAATCAAGAGGATTATTTCTTTTAATGAAATTAAAAATTTATACTGATGGTGCTTGCTCTGGAAATCCTGGGAGAGGAGGTTGGGCGGCAATCATATTAGATGATTCTAACCAATCAAGCATTTCTGGAAGTGAAAGTAATACGACTAATAATAGGATGGAATTAATGGCTCCAATTATGGCATTAAAAAAAATAAAAACGAAATCAGAGATTACAATTTTCACTGACTCGAAATATGTGAAAGATGGAATAACCGATTGGATTAAAAAGTGGAAAGTAAATAATTGGAAAAGTTCAAACAAGAAACCAGTTAAAAATAAAGATCTTTGGATTAAATTAGATAATGCTTGCCTAAAACATAAAGTTACTTGGAAATGGGTTAAGGCACACGCTGGCAATAAATATAATAATCTTGTTGATAAATTGGCAGTTTCAAAAATTAAATAGATTTTAAAAAGCTTTCAGCTGAAGATAATTCACAAGTAGCTGTTTCTTTTTCTTCCTCTACTTTTTTAACTTCGCCATTTTCCACGAGCATAGTGTATCTATTTGATCTAATTCCTAATCCTTTTTCGGATTTATCTACTTCTGCTCCAATAGCTTTTGTAAATTTAAGAAAGGGATCACCAGCCATAAAAATTTTACTGCTAGCGTTTTGGTTTTCACCCCAAGCTTTCATAACATTTGGATCGTTTACAGCGATGCAAATAATTTTAGTAATTCCTTTTTGAGTAGCTAAGTCGTAATTTTTTATAAACCCAGGAAGATGAAGAGCCGAACAAGTTTTAGTAAAAGCTCCAGGCATACCTAAAATAATAGTCTTACCTTTACAAAGATCTAAAATATCAATTTTTTTTACATCATTATTTTGGTCAAGATAAAATAACTCCGAGTTAGGTAGTTTGTCTCCTATTTTTATTCTCATTGAATTTTGCCCAAAATATAATTTTTCACTTCTGAATTTGAATTCCTGATAATATCAAATGTTTCCTTTTTATCTATATTCAATTTTAAATGCTCAGGTGAGTCTAAATTTTTTCCTATAGCTTTTTTAATAGTATCGTTAAACTTGAAAGGATGAGCTGTACCAAGAACAACTATATCTCCTAAATTTTTAAAACTTTTTGCTGCTCCTACTCCAGTAGCAGTATGAGGATCAATTATAAATTGATGCTCTTTGTAAATTTCATTAATTATAGACACTGTCTCTTGATCTGTAACTTTTACTGCTTCAAAATCCTTTTTAATTTTATCAATTTCTTTTTTGTGTAAATTGAATAAATTTTTCGATGATAGATCATTCATTAATGACCCTACCTTACTATCGCTTTCATCTAATATATAATAAAGCAGCCTCTCAAAATTACTGGCAACTTGTATATCCATACTTGGTGTAATGGTTGCTTTCACTTTATCAGGTTTGTATTCACCTGTATTAATAACTCTTTGTAAAATATCATTTTTATTTGTAGCGACTATAAGTTTATTAATTGGTAAACCCATTTTTTTTGCAACGTATCCAGCATAGATATCTCCAAAATTACCAGTTGGTACTGAAAAGCTTATATTACTTTTTTTTAATCTAAAGAAAGAATAAAAATAGTAAACAATTTGACAAACAATTCTCGCCCAATTGATAGAATTTACACCTGACATATTTATTTTTGATCTAAAATTATTTTCATTAAAAAGCTCTTTTACAATTTTTTGACAATCATCAAATGAACCCTCGATAGCTATATTATAAATATTAGCTCCACCAATTGTTGTCATTATTTTCCTTTGAATTTTTGATATCTTATTATGCGGATGCAGTACAAAAAGATTTATATTTTTTCTATTGCTTAATGCAGCTATAGCCGCTGAACCAGTGTCTCCTGATGTAGCAACTATGACATTTACAGTTTTATCTTTAGCAATTTCTAAATGGTCGTACATATTGCCAATTACCTGCATTGCAATATCTTTAAAAGCTAAAGTAGGTCCATGATAAAGTTCGAGAAGATTTATATTTCCAATTTTTTTTAAATTCACGACTTCTTTTTCTTTAAAACTACTATAAGATTTTTGTATCAGGGAGCTAAGTTCTTCCTTTTTAATTTCACCTGAACAGAAATTAAAGATAATTTCTGTAGCAAGTTCGTTATAATTTAGTTGGCTTAAATTATTAAGCTCTTCTTGACTATAATTCTTTATTTCAGCAGGCAAAAATAACCCTCCGCCTGGCGCAAGTCCTCTTAAGAAAATATCCTTAAAGCTAAATTCTAAAGATTTATCTCTAGTGCTAAAATAATTCATTTTTTTCTTCTAAAATATAAATAATAAAAAATTATCGAAATTGATATTGCATACCACGTTATAGCATATTTAAGGTGATTATTTGGCACATCTATACTTATCTTTTTAGGAAGTGGTGTCTTAGCCTTATTATCCTCTAAAAAAATTACAAACTCATTAAATTGCTCTCCCGTAGCTTCTTTTAAATCTTCTAAATTTAATGAAAACCAAATATTATTTGAAATATCATTATCTGGTTTAAATATACTTGGTTTATAAATTTCTCTTAAAAGACCAATTATTTCACCATCACTTTCTGCTTTGAAATTTATGCTTGCACTACCCTTTAGTTCTTTTTTAATCCATCCTCTATTAATTAAAACATTTTGATTTTTGTCAGTCCTAAAAGGAGTGACTACATCATATCCAGGTTTTCCACTATCATTCAAGCTATAAAGGTAAATTTGCTTATCAAAATTAAATTTTCCTTTAGCGCTTACTCTTTGATAATTTTTCTTGATTGAATTAGAGAACTCTATTGGTTTAGAGTCTAATCCAAAAGTAATTTCGCTTATTAGTTCTAGCTTCCATTGTAATCTATAAAGTTGCCAAGTTCCTAAAGCACAAAATACCGTTACAAAAAAAATTACGAATAGTTGAAATAAAAATGCTCTTTTCAATTTGAGATTAACTTCCCCAAATATAGATCGCGGCAAATAAGAATAACCAAACTACGTCAACAAAATGCCAGTACCAAGCTGCTGCTTCAAATCCAAAATGGTGTTGAGGCGTCGAATGGCCTCTCATTGATCGAAACAAACAAACTGCAAGAAAAACTGTTCCGACAATTACATGAAAACCATGAAAACCAGTCGACATATAAAATGTGGAACCATAAATTCCACCATCTAAAGTAAATGTTGCATGATGATATTCGTAAGCTTGAAAACAAGAAAATATAAATCCTAAAAATACTGTTGCGATCAAACCATTTACTAATCCTTTTCTGTCATTTTCTAACATTGCATGATGCGCCCAAGTTACAGTAGTTCCTGATAACAATAAAATTAGAGTATTGATTAATGGGATATCCCAAGGATCAAAAGTTTTTATATCTGCTGGCGGCCATATACCACCTATAGAGTCAGGTGGAAATAAACTAGCGTTAAAAAAAGCCCAGAACCAAGCAACAAAAAACATTACTTCAGAGGCGATAAATAATGTCATACCGTATCTGTGTCCAATTTGAACTACTGGAGTATGATGACCTTGATGCTCTGCTTCTTCTATAACATCTCTCCACCACATGAATGCACCATAAACTACTAACGCAAAACCAATCAAAAGTAACCAAAGGGCTTTAGAGTGAAAGTAATAAACTGCTCCAAAAGCTAAGACTAAAGTTGCAAATGAAACATAGATCGGCCAAGGACTTGGGTCAACTAAATGGTAATCGTGTTTTGGTTTTTCTGCTGACATTATGTGTTACTCTTTTCATAATAGCCTGATGAAAAAAAAGTAAAAGACAAAGTTACATCAGACATATTTTTAGTTTTATTATCATCAACGACTTTAGGATCCAAGAAAAATGTTAATACAAATTCTTTTTTTTCACCTGGTTGTAAAGTTTGTTTTTCAAAACAAAAACAACCTATCTTATTCAGATAAATACCAAATGGTGATGGAGATACATTAAATGTTGCTGAACCTGAGGAAATTTCATTGCTAGGATTTTCAACATTAAATTTAACTGTATGAACTTCGCCTGGTTTTAAGTTTAAAGTATTCATCTCAGGATAAAATTTCCAATCTAAAGTGCTATTAATGTTTGTATCAAATCTCATTTTATAGTCTTGGTTTACTATTATTTTTGGAATTTCTTTGTCAGTAGCGTTTTGAGTAGTTCCACCGAATCCTGTTACTCTGCAAAACAAATCATATAAAGGAACTGCTGCAAAAGACAATCCAAGCATTAGTAAAAATACCGATACTAAAGCGATAGGTGTTAAGTTTTTTTTGCTAATATTCATTATATTTCTCGATTATAAATTCCAATATTATAGAAAGTTAATACAAATAAAAAAATCATAAATAAGATTAATATTAAAGCTGTTATTAGGTTTTTTTTCTTTTTGTTCATCATATAATTTTTAAAAAATTATCAATTAATAAAATTAAGAAAATAAAAAATAAATAAAAAATTGAGTATATGAAAATTTTTCTCGCTATTTTATTTGAAATACTTGCTATTTTAGACCTATATAATCTTAAACATAAATAAACATAGTATGCAGACATCATAGAAGATATGGCTAGATAAAATACGCTAGCAAAATTTA
Organism: uncultured Pelagibacteraceae bacterium; assembly: GCA_902523185.1. Classification (GTDB taxonomy): domain Bacteria; phylum Pseudomonadota; class Alphaproteobacteria; order Pelagibacterales; family Pelagibacteraceae; genus Pelagilacustribacter. The sequence goes on from CABYYJ010000001.1 coordinate 14,289, forward strand.
AAAAGTAAGGTGCAATTATTGCAGGTAGCATCATTAAAGCATAAAAAAGTATATTCAGTTTTGTTGTTTTTGTTCCAGAAATTATAGGAAGCATTGGAATTTTCGCTTTTTTATAATCACTTGATTTATATAAACTTAACGCCCAAAAATGTGATGGTGTCCATAGAAAAATAATTAAAAATAAAATTATTGGCTCAACAGAGATACTTCCAGTTGCTATTGTCCATCCAATAACAGGGGGTAATGCCCCAGCTGCACCACCTATAACAATATTTTGTGGAGTTTTCCTTTTTAACCAAATCGTATAAACAAAAAAATAAAAAGCAATAGTTGAGGCTAATAAAATCGCAGAAATTGAGTTAGCTGAAAAATAAATTATGCTTATTGACAAAGCTGATAAAACTATACCAAAATATAATGCTTGATTTTTTTTTACTCTTCCAGTTGGGATTGGTCTTAAACAAGTTCTGCTCATCAAGGCATCTAGGTCTGACTCATACCACATATTAAGAGTTCCAGCAGCTCCAGATCCAATAGCTACAGCTAAGAGAGAAATGCAAGCAGATGTGAAGTCTACATTAATCGGTGCTATTAATAAACCTACCATACATGTAAATAGGACAAGAGACATTACCCTAGGTTTCATTAAGTTAAAAAATGAACTTAGGTCCGATGCCAAACCAAGTTTAGAGTTTCTAGATTTTATACTTATCTGGCTCAATTTACTTTACTTTAGGTAGCTCTTCAAAAGTATGGAATGGTGGCGGTGATGACACTGTCCATTCTAGAGTCGTTGCTCCTTCTCCCCATGGATTTGGTTCTGCTTTTTTCTTTTTCATAAAGGCGTACAATAGATTTAATAAAAATACTGCTAAACCTATAATAGATATATATGAACCAATTGAAGATATATAGTTCCAACCAGCAAATGCGTCTGGATAATCAGCGTATCTTCTTGGCATTCCTGCTAATCCTAAGAAATGTTGTGGGAAGAATATTAAGTTTACCCCTATGAACGTTAGCCAAAAATGTAGTTTTCCCAAAAATTCTGAGTATTCATAACCTGTCATTTTACTAAACCAATAATAAAATCCCGCAAAGATTGCATACACAGCACCCATTGATAGTACGTAGTGGAAGTGCGCAACAACATAATAAGTATCGTGAAGTGCTGTATCAACACCTGCGTTTGCCAGAACTACTCCAGTTACTCCTCCCAAAGTGAATAAGAAAATAAAGCCAATAGCCCAAAGCATAGGAGTTTGAAAGCTTATCGAACCACCCCACATTGTTGCTATCCAAGAAAAAATCTTAATTCCGGTTGGGACTGCAATAATCATTGTCGCCGCTAAGAAATAGGCCTTTGTATCTGTGTCAAGTCCAACAGTGTACATGTGGTGAGCCCAAACAACGAAGCCAACTACTCCAATAGCCACCATCGCATAAGCCATTCCTAGATAACCAAAAACAGGCTTTCTTGAAAAAGTTGAAACAATATGACTAATCATTCCGAATCCTGGTAAAATTAAAATATATACTTCTGGATGTCCAAAAAACCAAAATAAGTGTTGGAATAAAACCGGATCTCCACCTGTTTGTGCTTCAAAAAAAGCGGTTCCAAAATTTCTATCTGTCAGAAGCATTGTTATAGCCCCTGCTAAAACTGGCAATGATAATAAAAGTAAAAATGCAGTCACTAAGATTGACCAAGAGAATAATGGCATTTTGTGTAAAGTCATGCCAGGAGTTCTCATATTTAAAATTGTCGTGATAAAGTTAATTGCTCCTAGGATTGATGAAGCTCCTGCAACGTGCAAACTTAGAATTGCTAGGTCCATTGCTGGGCCTGGTTGTCCAGTTTTTGATGACAGAGGTGGGTAAATCGTCCAGCCCCCTCCTACTCCTTTTGCGCCTGGAGGGCCATCAACAAAAATTGATACTAACAATAAAATTAGGGCGACTGGTAATAGCCAAAAAGAGATATTATTCATCCTTGGGAACGCCATATCTGGTGCGCCTATCATGATTGGAACAAACCAGTTTCCAAATCCGCCAATCATTGCTGGCATTACCATAAAGAAAATCATGATTAAGCCATGACCAGTTACTAACACATTATATAAATGATAATCACCTCCAAGAATTCCGTCACCTGGATGCATAAGTTCCATTCTCATTAAAACTGAAAAAGCAGATCCAATTATCCCAGCGATAATTGCAAAGATAAGATACATTGTTCCTATATCTTTATGATTTGTTGAGTAAGCCCATCTTTTCCAACCTGTTGGATTTTGATGATGCTCGTGATCTGCAGTTGTTGCTGACATTACTTTATCTCCTTAATTTTTTTTGCTACTTTAACATTATTATTGATTTCTTCTTTGGCAAATTTAACTTTAGCCTCTTCTAACCATTTATTATACTCTTCTTCGGACACAACGTTTACTGTGATTGGCATGAAAGCATGTTTTATTCCACAAAGCTCAGAACACTGGCCGTAGAAAGTTCCAGTTCGGTCAGCTTTAAACCATGTCTCGTTTATTCTTCCAGGAATTGCATCTCTTTTAACTCCAAAAGATGGGAGCGCCCAAGCATGTAACACATCATTTGCAGTTATCATAACTTTTACAACTTTATTCACTGGTACGTAAACTTCATTATCAACGGCTAGTAATCTTGGTTGATTTTCTTTTAAATCTTTCTCATCAATCATATAAGAGTCAAAAATAATATTTTCATCTGGGTATTCATATCCCCAATACCACTGATAACCTATAGCTTTAATGGTAACATCTGCTTTAGGGATTTCATCTTGTGAGTATAAAACTTTAAATGAAGGTACTGCCATTACAATCAAAATTAAACAAGGAACCAATGTCCAAATAACCTCGATTAAGGTGTTGTGACTTGTTGTTGATGGAACTTGATTCTTAGAGGCCCTGTATCTTACACAGACATATAAAAGTAAAAATAAAACAAAAGCAGTGATAGCTGTAATTATTGGCACAAGCATGTAGTCGTGAAACCAAACAATATCATCCATACTTTTTGAAGCTGATTTTTGGAAACCTAGTTGCCAATCCCTAGGCTCATTAGCAAAAAGCGCTATTGGCCAAGCTAAGAAAAGTGTATAAGCAATTTTTTTAAACATGAGTTTTTATACAGCTTTTAAACAATTTCACAATTTCAATTAATGCGACAATTAATTAAAGTTATTGATAAAATTTACTAATGAAATAGCGCTTATTACAGCCGTATCAGACCTTAGAATGTTTCTAGATAACGTAAAGGGTTTTACGGCTCTATTTTGTAGTATTAACTCACGTTCAACTGTAGAAAAATCACCCTCGGGACCAATAAGTATACTACAGGATTTTGCATTTTTAAGATCTTCAGCTTTTAAGTTTTCTTTAGAATTAACATCCGCAAATAAAATTTTTGAGTTTTCATCAAAAGTTTGTAAAAAATCTTTTAACTTTATTACATTTACTATTTCTGGAGGTACAAGTTGATTAGATTGTTCAGTCGCCTCAATAACTATTTTTTTTGCTCTATCAAGATTTAATTCTTTAACTTCTGTTCTTTCTGAAATGATTGGAGTAATTTTACTTATACCGAGCTCTGTAGCTTTCTGTAAAATAGTATCCATTGGATTTTTTTTTACTAAGCAAATAGCTAGCTCGGTTTTAGATAAACTATTAACTTCTTTAATTTTTTCTAAAAACCTAACTTCAACTCTATCTTTGTTTAAAAAAATTATTTCGCTTTTCCATTCTCCATTTTTATTAAAAAAATTTAATTTTGAGCCTCTTTTAAGTCGCATTACATTAACAATATAATGAGTGTGCTCTTTGCTTAACAAGCTTGTATTATTTTCTAGTATACTGTCTGGATGATATAATCTAATATTCATTAGTATCTATAATATAAGCAAATGCTGAAGATATAAAGGAGCTTAAATGAAAAAAGGTAATAGAGCTGGAGAGTCCCCAATAGGCATTAATGTGATAGAGGGAAAATCTTATTTTTGGTGTACTTGTGGAATTAGTTCTAAGCAGCCTTTTTGTGACGGTTCACATAAAGGAACTGAATTTACACCTTTAAAATATTTAGCTGATCAAACTAAAAAAGTTTTTTTCTGCTCATGTAAACAAACAAATGATCAACCATTATGTGATGGTTCACATAACATTCATAAATGATGAAAACAAAAGCAGTAGTGTTTGACGCTTACGGTACATTATTCGATGTAAATTCAGCAGCTGAAAAATGTAAAGATAAAATTGGAGCAAATTGGGAAATATTTGCAAATTTTTGGAGAACTACTCAGCTTGAATATACTTGGCTTAGAAGTTTAATGAAAAGGCATAAAAATTTTTGGGATATTACTGAGGACAGTTTGGATAAATCAATGAAAGTATTTAACATTAACAAAAATATGAAAAGTGAGTTGCTTAGTCTTTACAAAATTTTATCTCCTTATCCTGAAGTAAGAGGAGTTCTGGAAGATTTAAAAAAGAAAAACTTCAAGCTTGCCATACTTTCTAATGGAACCCCTGATCTATTAAATGAATTGGTTGAAAATAATAAATTAAATAATTTATTTGATGATCTTTTTTCTATTGAAGAAGTGAAAATTTACAAACCTGATCCAAGCGTTTATGAACTACCCGTTAAAAAATATAAAATTAAATCTGGTGAAATTACTTTTTTAAGCGCGAATACATGGGATGTTTCAGGAGGTGGAAACTTTGGATATAATTCTATTTGGGTTAATAGACATAACTCAGTATTCGATATTCTTGATTTTCAACCAAAAAATGAAATCAGCAATTTAACGCAGCTACTTGATATAGTTTAAACTTTCATTATAAATATTTCTATGACTGAAATTGAAGTAAAAAAAATTATTAAAGCCTTAAGCGCCTCAGATGGTGCAGGAGTAAAATTAAAAAGAAGTATAGGAACTCCAGAAGCAGATTATATCGATCCATTCTTAATGCTTGACGAATTTGGTTCTGAAAATAAAGATGATTATGTTGCTGGTTTTCCTCCTCATCCACACAGAGGAATAGAAACAGTAACTTATATGTTAAAAGGAGAGTTTGAACATCAAGATAGCACTGGAGCTAAAGGTATTATGTCATCTGGAGATGTGCAATGGATGAAAACTGGGAGAGGTATTATTCATTCTGAAATGCCTGCTATGAAAGAAGGTAAGTTATTAGGCTTTCAACTTTGGATAAACATGCCAGCTAAAATGAAAAAGAATAAGCCAGAATATCTATATATTAAAGGAAATGAACTCGGAGAACACAGAGATAGTGAAAAAATTATAAAAGTAATTGCAGGTAAATACGAAAAAGCCGAAGGACCAGAAAAAAATCATAACGTTGATCCAATTTATTTTCATGTAATTTTAAATGAAGGAAAAGTATTTAATTGTGATGTACCATCTGGACATAACTCTTTTATATATTTATTAAAAGGAGAATTAAAAATTGGAGATAAGGATCATGATAAGACATCTGACTCAAACTTAATATTGTTAAAGCATGGAACTAAACTAAAAATTACAGCAAGCAAACAATCTGAATTTTTATTCATAGCTGGTAAGCCAATTGGTGAACCAATTGCAAGAGGCGGACCATTTGTGATGAATACAAAAGCTGAAATACTTGAGGCTATTCAAGACTATAACAACGGAACATTTGCTAAATATTAAGACTTAAAGTACGTTCCCGTAAAATGTCAAAATCAATAATTTTAAAAAAAAATGGGGGCCCAGAAGTTTTAGAACTTCAAGATGTAAAAGTTGATTCTCCAGGGCCAGATGAAATTAAGGTAACTAACCATGCTATTGGTTTAAATTATATTGATACGTATCATAGATCAGGTTTGTATCCAATAAAGTTACCGAGTGGAATCGGTTTAGAAGCTGCAGGAAAAATTGATGAAGTGGGTTCAAATGTTACTGAATTTAATAAAGGTGATAACGTTGCTTACGCTTCAGTTCCTTTGGGAGCTTACGCTCAACAAAGAATAATTCCTGCTAAAATTGCAGTGAAAGTTCCTGAGGGAATATCTCATGAATTAGCTGCTACATTAATGACAAAAGGTTTAACAACTAATTATTTAATTACAAAAACATATAAACTCAAAGCTGGGGAGACAGTGTTATTTCACGCTGCAGCCGGCGGTGTTGGACAAATATTTGCTCAATGGGCCAACAGTATTGGTGCTAAGGTTATTGGAACAGTCGGATCTGATGAAAAAATTAAAATTGCTCAAGAGAATGGTTATTCAAATGTGATTAATTATACTAAAGATGATTTTGCAAAAGAGGTTATGAAAATTACAAATAATGAAGGGGTACCTGCGGTGTTTGACGGGGTAGGAAAAGAAACATTCCTTGGTTCATTAGCTTGTCTAAAAATAAGAGGTATGATGGTTAGTTTTGGAAATGCATCAGGACCTTTAGATCCAGTTAATGTTCCAAAAGATATCCAGCCAAAAGGTTTATATTTTACTAGACCGTCAATTGGACAATACTTTACTAATCGTAAAGAACTACAAACTGGGGCAGATCAAATTTTTGAAAAAGTAAAATTTGGAAAAATTAAAATTAAGATTTTCAGAAAATATAGATTAGCTGATGCAAAGCAGGCTCATGCAGATTTAGAATCAAGACAACTGAATGGACCTGTAATCCTAATTCCTTGATGAATAACAAAAAAATAGTTTCACCTTGTATCAGTATTTGTAAAACCGACCCTGTTACTGGCTTTTGCTATGGATGCGCGAGAACTGAGGATGAAAAAAAATTATGGAAAAATGAGAGCACAACCGATCAGTGGAAAACTGAAAATTTGAAGTTAATCGTCGGTAGAATGAAAGGTTGGCAGGCTGAAACTTTTAAAGAGTCCTATGAACATAAAATTAAGGAAGGAATTTCGCTTTTTAAAAAAAGTTTATTAGAAAAAAAATAATTACAAATCTTTTTTCATAGAGTCCATATCACTTAGGTGATACTTTAATGCTTCATTAGACATTCTAACTTCTTGCAAAAATAAAAAAATTGAAATTATCATACATATACAACATGAAGCAAAACTTAATCTTGCATAAAAAGTATAATTCAAATAAAGAAGCAAAACAGTCAACATGTTGAACAGAAATCCAAAGGAAGAAAAACCCATAACATATTTAAGAAAGTTTGTCCTTTTGTTTAAAACATGAAGTTGGTTTTCCCACTCCGGTGGAATTTTTTTTTCAAAAGTATACTGATCATGAATTTGTCTTATTAAAGCACTTAAAGTGTGAAAACGATTGCTATACATTGTCATCATTAACGGGATAGCTGGAAACATTAATGCTGCTACAGTGTAATCTATATCCATATCGAATCAAATTGATTATGTAGGTAGTGTTTGATATTTACAAGTAATATTTCATGAGGCACTTTAAGATATTCGTAGAATTAACAAGAATAAATAAACCAATCGGCTTTATGCTGTTGTTCTGGCCTTGTGCATGGGGATTAGCTTATTCTTACAATTTTAATAGAGATAACGAGTTATTTTTTTATTATATATTTTTATTTTTTTGTGGATCGGTCTTAATGAGAAGTGCTGGATGCATTTTTAACGATATTGTAGATAAAGATTTTGATAAAAAAGTTCAAAGAACAAAGCAAAGGCCTATTGCTTCAGGGGAAATTTCAGTAATTCATTCTTTTTTTTATGTAATTATTCTATGCGCTGTTGCATTCTGTATTTTGTTACAATTTAATATCACAACAATAGCTTTAGGTTTAGGATCAATGATTTTAGCGTTTGCATATCCTTTTATGAAAAGAATAACGTATTGGCCTCAATTATTTTTGGGAATTACTTTTAACTGGGGACTTGTAATGGCCTGGACCTCAATGAACAATGATATTACGTTAAACATATTATTACTTTACTTAGCGGCCATATTTTGGACATTGGGTTATGACACCATTTATGGCGCTCAAGATATGTCAGATGATGAAATAATTGGTCTTAAATCGACCTCTATAAAATTTAAAAAGCATATAAAATTGTTTTTATCAATTTCATATTTAATCACATCAATATTAGTTCTCTATGTTTTTTTTAACCATCATAAGAATATTTATTTTTTATTTTTTTTAAGTATGTTTATTATTACTTTGTTTTATCAAATATTAAAATTTGATAAAAAAAACCAAATTAATTGTTTAAAATTATTTAAAATAAATAGTTTCTCAGGGCTTTTTTTATTTTTAGGAATTATGTTTACAAGTTATTAAAATGAAATTTCAGGAATTAAGATTAATACTAGAAAGATTATTTAAACAATATGTTAAAAAGCATCTAAAAAGAATATTTATTGCTCTGATTCTCTCTTTAATTGTAGCAGGCAGCACCGCTGGGATTGCATGGTTGTTAGATCCAGCTGTAAAAAAAATTTTTATTGAAAGAAATGAAGTATTAGCTTGGTCAATACCATTATTAATAATTATTGCTTTTTCTAGTAAAGGTCTTTCTCTCTATTTCGCGAGAATAAATATTATCAGAGTTGGAGAGGAAGTTGCAGGGGAACTTCAAAAAAAAATCGCTAACAATATATTATTATCTGATATTCAAACTTTAGATAATAGACATTCCGGAAAGTATATTTCGAACGTTATGTTTGACACAAAACATGTTCAAAACGTTGTAAGTACAGGTATTTTAAATTTAATGAAAGATTCCTTTTCTGTAATAGCGCTTGTTTCGTTAATGTTTTATCAAAACTGGAAGCTAGCGTTATTCGCAATTTTAATGATGCCGCTCGCTGCTGGTTTGGCAAAATCACTGGGTAAAAGAATCGGTAAAGCAACAACTAAAGCAGGGGAGTCTTCAGGAAATCTTGCTTCATTTTTAACAGAAATATTCAAAGGTTCTAAGATGATAAGAATTTACCAAAAAGAGAGTAAAGAAAATGAGAAAGCAAAACAAGTAATTGATGATTTGGTCGAGAAGAATATAAAAATTGGCGGGGTTATGATTAGAGCAACACCAATAATGGAAATTTTAATTGGGTTTATGATCGCAGGATTTATAGTTATATCTGGAAGATTAATTAGTTCAGGAGAACTAGGCGTGAATAATTTTTTTTCATTTCTAGCAGCTATGATGCTAGCTTATCAGCCCATAAGATCCCTGGCCACAATCAATATGTCAGCATTTCAAGGGGCTGCAGCATTTAAAAGGATTAGTAAAATAATTGATAAGAAAATAGATATTCAAGAAAACATTGACAACCCACAATTAAACTTAAAAAATTCTGAAATAAAGTTCTCAAATGTAGGGTTTAAATATGAAACTACTCATGAAAAAGCAATAAAAAATATAAGCTTTAGTATTAAAGGTAATACTATGGCAGCATTTGTCGGTCATAGTGGTGCTGGAAAAAGTACAATAATAAATCTTTTGCCAAGATTTTATGATCCACAGGAGGGAAAAATTGAGGTAGATAATCAAAATATTAAAAACGTTTCCTTAAAATCATTAAGAAAAAACCTTTCAATGGTAAGCCAAGATGTAATTTTATTTGACGATACTGTAAAAAATAATATTGCATATGCAAAGGATAATGCATCTCAGGCAGAGATTGAAAAAGCTTGTAAATATGCTGCTGCAGATGAATTTATTAAAAAATTACCCCAAGGTTATGATACTTTAATTGGTGAAAATGGCGTTAGACTTTCAGGAGGACAAAAACAAAGAATTTCCATAGCTAGAGCGATATTAAAAGAGTCACCAATTATTTTACTAGATGAAGCAACTTCATCTTTAGACGCAGACTCCGAGGAGATCGTTCAAAATGCAATTCTAAATTTAACAAAAAATAAAACCACTTTAGTGATAGCACATCGTCTTTCAACAATTCATAACGCTGATAAAATATTTGTTCTTAAGAATGGTAAAATTCAAAATTCTGGCGATCACGATTACCTCATTAAAAACTGTGATGAGTACCAGTCATTGTACAAAAAACAATTAAAATAACAATGGTCCTCATTTATAGAGCGCTTTCAAATATTCTTTTTCCAGTTTTCATATTAATAATATATTTAAGAAAAATTCTTAAAAAAGAGGATAGCTATAGGTATAGAGAAAAAATTTTTCCTAAATATTTCAATATAACAAGAAAAGATAATGCAAAATTAATTTGGTTTCATGCTGCTAGTATTGGTGAACTGAAAAGTATATTACCAATTTTGTCAGAGATTAACAAAAAACAAAAAGATATAGAATTTTTAGTCACAACTATAACTTTAACCTCAGCAAATTTGGCTAAAGAGGAATTTAAAAATTTTAAAAACGTCTTTCATAGATTTTTTCCGATAGACTCAGAGTTTTTGATAAAAAAATTTTTAAAATTATGGAAACCTAATGCAATTTTTTTAGTTGACTCTGAGATATGGCCAAATTTGATTTTAGTTGCAAAAAAAAATGGCATTCCTTTATCTCTACTTAATGCTCGAATAACAACAAAAACTTTTAAAAGATGGATGATTTTAAATAGTTTTGCAAAAAAAATTTTTAATTCTTTTGACTTATGTCTAACATCAAATAATGAAACTAAAGTATACTTGGATATATTAAATGCTAAAAATATTCATTTTTTGGGAAATATAAAGTTAATTAATTATATAGATAATCGAAAACTAAACATACAAAATGAGGAGGTCTTAACTAAAAGAAGATTTTGGATTGCAATTAGTACTCATAGTGGTGAAGAAACACTTTGTTTAAATGTTCATTTAAAATTAAAAAAATTTTATGAAAATATAAAAACAATTATTGCACCAAGACATGTACAAAGAATTAATGATATAAAAAAACTATGTGAAAGTTTAAAAATTTCATATCAGATACTTGATAAAAATGATTTAATAGATGATAGTAAAGAAATAATTTTGATAAACTCTTACGGAAATTTAGGAATATTCTTGAAGTATGCTAAGAGTGTTTTTATTGGTAAATCTACAGTAAAGAAATTGAAACACGTAGGAGGTCAAAGCCCAATAGATGCAGCCAAAATGGGTTGTAAGATATATCACGGCCCTTACATTTATAATTTTAGTGAAATCTATGGAATATTAAAAGAAAATCATATCTCAAGAGAAATAGAGGGATCTGAAGATTTAGCAAAAAATCTTGAAAGGGATCTGGGAAATATGGAAAAAAACGGAAGAGAAATATCAGCTAAAATAAACTCTTTAGGGATAAAAACTTTAAATAATACAATGCAAAAGATAGATAATTTTTTAGTTAATGAAATTATATAAACCCAATTTTTGGAAAGAAACTAATTTAGTATCAATTTTATTATTCCCGATAAGTCTTATTGTTAAATTAATTGTTTTAATGAGAAAAACTTTTATAAAAGAATTAGAATTTGAAATACCTGTTATTTGCGTAGGAAATATTTATTTAGGTGGCACTGGAAAAACTCCGTTATCAATTAACCTTGGAAAAGAACTATCGATATTAAATAAAAACCCTGTAATTATTAGAAAGTATTACAAACACCACGAAGATGAATATAGTTTGATAAGGGAAAATTTTAAGCATCTTATTACAAAAAAAGATAGGAAAAATGCAATTAAAAATGCAGTGCAAAATGGGTTTGACACAGTGATTTTAGATGATGGCTTTCAAGATTATAAAATTAAAAAAAATTTAAACATCGTTTGCTTTAATAATCAACTTTTAGGCAATGGAATGTTAATTCCTGCAGGCCCTTTAAGAGAGAGTGTGGATTCTCTAAAAAGTGCTCACATTATAATTATTAATGGTGATCAAAACATAGACTTTGAAAAAAAATTATTGGAAATAAACAATAAAATTTCAATATTTTATTCCCGGTACCAGCTAATTGATGTTGAAAAATATAGAGGTAAAAAATTATTTGTCGTTGCAGGAATTGGAAATCCAGAAAACTTTTTTGAACTTATTAGGAGTCAAAATCTAAATATTATAAAAAAACTATCTTTTCCTGATCATTATCAATTTAGTAAATCGGAAATTTTAAATATAATAAATGATGCAAGAAAAAATGGTTATCAAGTTGTAATGACAGAAAAAGATTATCATAGAGTGAAAGATTTTAATTTGACAGAGATACATTATATAAAAGTAAAATTAGAAATTGTTGAAAAGAAAGAATTCCTGAACAAAGTATTAACAGTTTATGATAAAAAAAATTAGTTATTTTTTTCAGGCAATAATAATTTATTTATTCTTTTTTGTTGGTAAATTGCTAGGTTTAAATCTAAGTAAAAAAATCTTTGCATTCTTATTTAAGCAGCTTGGCCCTTTATTTAAATCTAAAAACATAATCGAAAAAAATTTAACAAATTTTAATAGCAATCTCACTAATGAACAAAGAGAAAATATAATTTCATCAATGTGGGAAAACTACGGAATTACATTCATAGAGTATATTTTCTTGAGTTTGTTTAAAGAGAAAAATGATCTAGTTGAAGTTACTAGATCTGATATTTTAAATAAAATTTCTTTTAATAAGCCCGTCATATTTGTTTCAGGTCATTTTTCTAATTTTGAATTAATGTCAATGGAGATAACAAAAAGAAAAGTAAAATTAGCTACAATTTATAGGCCATTAAATAATTTTTTCTTAAATCCTCTAATGGAATATATTAGAAAAAAGTATGTTTGTAAAAATCAAATAAAAAAAGGAATTGGTGGAGTGAAGGAGTCAATTCAATATATTAAAGCGGGTTACAGTATTGCTCTTATGATTGATCAGAGGGTAAGTGAAGGTGAGAGACTTAATTTTTTCAACCAACCTGCATTGACAACCACTCTACCTGCCCAACTTGCATTAAAGTTTGAATTGCCAATTATTCCGGTATTTATTGAAAGAAGGGAAAATGGGACATACAAAATTGAGTTCTATGATGAAATTATAAGTAAAAATTTTAAAAATAAAATTGAACTCACTCAGAAGTTAAATTCAATTTTAGAGGAAATGATTAAAAAAAATCCCAATGAATGGATATGGACACACAATAGATGGAAATAAATTTCATTTTTTTAAATTTTTAATTCTTTTATTAACCTCAATTGGAGAAAAATAAGCTTCTTGTAAGTCTACGTTCCAATAATTGAGATCTTCCAACATTATCTCTTTTCCAGTTATTGCACAGTTTACAAAATCACCTTCCTCAATAACGTCAAAAGAATTGTGTTTAAAAATAAGTTTAGCTTTTTTTTTTACCATCTATAATTTATACAATATAACACTAATCATGAATATTGCACTAATAGGAAGCGGTGGAAGAGAGCATGCTTTATGTCAAAAGATATTTGAGTCACCTCTCACCAATAAAGTTTATTGTATTCCTGGAAATGCCGGGACATCAAGAATAGCTCAAAATATTGATATTGATATTTTCAATTTTAAAAGGGTTTTGCAAATAATAAGGTTAAAGAAAATAGATCTTGTGATTGTAGGACCAGAGGAACCATTAGTGAGAGGTCTAGTTGATTTTCTTTCAAAAAAAAAAATAAAAGTTTTTGGCCCGAGTAAATTTGCTTCTAAACTTGAGGGTTCAAAAGCTTTTATGAAAAAATTATGCAAAATAAAAAAAATACCAACTGCAGAATTTAAAATTTGTAATAATATATCTCAGGTATTAAATTTTTTAAATAATTCTAAATTACCAATTGTAGTAAAAGCCGACGGGTTAGCTGCTGGTAAAGGGGTGAGTATATGTAAAAGTAGAGGTCAAGTTTTAAAAATATCTAAAGAAATATTTAAAGGTAAGTTTAAGTCATCTAAAAAACTCATTCTAGAAGAATTTTTAAATGGTGAGGAGGCAAGTTATTTCGTTATTACAGATGGTACAAATATAAAATTTTTTGGATCTGCGCAAGATCACAAAAAAGTTGGAGAGCAAGATAAAGGTCCAAATACAGGTGGAATGGGAGCTTATTCCCCAGCTTTTATAATTAATAAAGATATTGAAAAAAAAATAATTAAAAAAATTGTTGAACCGACCCTCTCAAGCTTAAGAGAAAAAAAAAGACCTTATAAGGGTTTTTTATATGTCGGTCTTATGATTAAAGATAATGAACCCTACTTAATTGAGTATAATGTTAGAATGGGTGATCCGGAGTGTCAGGTAATAATGCCAAGATTGAAAACTGATATTGTTAAAATTTTTCTAAATACTTTAAAAAATAAATTGAAAGAAACTAAAATCGTCTGGCATAAAAAAAAGTGTATGACTATTGTTTTGTGCTCAAAAGGTTATCCTGGTAGTTATAAAAAAGGAAAAAAAATTCAAAATCTTGAAAAATTAAGATTGGATAAGAAAACTTTTATTTATCATGCAGGAACAAAAATTGTTAACGGTTCTATTTTATCAAATGGAGGAAGAGTTTTGAACGTTACTTCAATCGGATTCAACTTACTCAAAGTTAGAAAGAAAATATTAAGCTTAATAAAAAAAATAAATTGGAAGTATGGTTTTTTCAGAAAAGATATAGGATGGAAGGTCATTAAGTAGAATGAGAATTATAAGTGGAAGGTACAAAGGTAAGCAAATCCAGTTTATAAAATCCCAAACTACTAGACCATTAAAAGACTCTGTAAAAGAAAGTATTTTTAATATTCTCATGCATTCAAATAAAATTAACACAAAGATTGAGGGATCAAATGTTCTAGATCTTTATTCTGGAATTGGGTCTTTTGGTATTGAATGTTTTTCGAGAAAAGCAAAGAAAGTAACTTTCGTAGAGGAGAATAACAATATTATAAAAGTACTTAAACAGAATTTAAATTTATTAGTTGAAGATGAAAAAGCAATAATACTTAATGAAAAAGTAGAAAAAAGTCTTTTGTATAATAAGAGAGAAAAGTTTAATATTATTTTCTTTGACCCTCCTTTTGCTGATAAAAAGATTGTTTATAATCTCAAAAACATTAAAAAGAATAAAATTTTTAAAGATGATCATGTATTAATAATTCATAGAGAGAAGGGTTCAAATGAAAAATTCAATAATATTTTCAATGAATTAATTATAAAATATTACGGAAGATCGAAAATTATTTTTGGTAAATTCTTTTAGATAACTCTTTTTGTGTGAGAACTTTTACTTGCTCAACAGCATTTTGATCAAACGGATTCACGCCTGATATAGTTCCAATCATTATTGTCTCAAGCATAAAATAAGAAAATAATTCACCTAGCGTCTCTTCATTTGATTTTTCAATTGTAATTTCTCTAAATGGGATGCCTTTTTTTTTAAAAACTTTTTTCAAAGAATTTAATTGAGCATTTTTTATTTGAGATAAATTTTTATTATTAATAAAATCAAATTTACTAGTAAAACTCTTTACTTTAATTCTTTCTTTAGATTTTTCTTTTAAATTAAAAATATAAAAAATTTTATCTTTTGGGCCGTCTAAATATAATTGTAGCAAACTATGATGATCTTTAGGTACATTTGAAACTATTGGCAAAAATCCTTTTCCTTTTTTACCTAAACTCTCAGCTATCAACTGTTGGCACCAATATAAAAACTTTTCTAATTTACTAGAATAATTTAATAATACTAAGTTATTTATCTTTTTTTTTAATATTAGATAAGCTAAATTTGATGAACTTTCTCTTAAATAAAAATTTTTATTAAGAAAATATTTTCTCAGACTCCTTTTAAAATTAGAAATTTTTAAACCCATTAAAAAAGCAGGAACTAAACCGACTTCTGATAAAACGGAATATCTTCCCCCAATAAAGTTTTTATGTTGAATAAAAAAGAAATTTTGTGATTTTGATAAAGAGTATAAAAAATTATTTCTTTTTTCAGAAATAATTATAATGTTTTTTTTATTTTTACTGATTATTTTTAAAAAAAATGTATTTGATAATGTTTCAATTGTATTACCGGACTTAGAGATAATTATAAACAAACTTTTATCTGTTGATATCTTTTTTTTCAAATTATCAATCATTTCTAAATCTAGGTTATTTAGAAAAAAAAATTTTTTTTTTATTTTAGTTTTGAGAAATTCGTAAATCGCTTCTGAGCCTAAAACTGAACCTCCCATGCCAATAACGATTACTGTCTTATATTTTTGGAATCTTTTCAAATCTTTATCAGAAAAATTTAATTTAAAAGATTTGTTAAACATATTAAAAAAATTATTTTGTTTGTGAAAATCTTTTTTAATTTCTTTATCTATTAAGTGAAATTTAGGAAATAGTTTTTTTGAAACATTTTTGTAAGAAAATTTTTTTCCAAAAAAATTTTTTATATCAAAATTTTTTTTCACTTACGTATTTTATTTAGTATTGATTGTTCTGTAGATGAAGAATCATTTTTAATATTTTTTTTTTCAGTTGATTTTAACAATTTTTTTATTTTTTCATTCTCATTTATTTTATTTTCAGTTTTAGTACCTGGTTCAGGAATTTCATTATAATCTGGAGGTAAAACAAGTGGTTTTCTTTTCTTAACCAAAAACTCGTCAGTTGTTTTAATTTTTTCATTTCTCAAGACTTTTCCCGCTTCTTCTACACTGCCACAAGAAACTAAAGTTATTAAAATAATTAATAAAAAGTTTATGTTTTTCATTCGTTTATTTTATAAAAAAACCTTTGAATAAATAAATCATTACTCCTAAGGTAATGAATATATCTGCAACATTAAAAGTAAACCAGTGAAAATTTGCAAAATGAATATCTATGAAATCTGGAACAGCTTTATAAACCAATCTGTCGTAAAAATTGCCAATTGCCCCTCCAATAATTATTGAAAAAATCAATTTTTCATTTTTGTCAGATCTAATTAGATAAAACATTAGAAAAATTATTACAAGAAATATTAAGCAAGAAAAAAGATTATAAATCAACTGAGAGTTTGAACTAAAAATTCCAAAACCTATACCAGTGTTCCATATAAGATCAAAATTTACAAAATCATTAATATAAAAAGTATTTTCACTGAAATTTTTTATTATTTCGATTTTTAAGTATCTATCTATGCTAAAAATAAAAAGTATAATAATAAGAAAATATAAATTTTCTTTTCTAAATATTTTGTTTTTTATTTCTTTAAGATCAATCAAAATATTGATTTCCTATTTTAAAGGACAACTTTCTCTTTCACATTTTTTCTCTAAGATTTTCCAACATCTTTCACATTTTTGTCCTCGGGCCTTTTTCACTTCAATCTTAATGTCGTTATTATTTGTCAATTCTTTTTCTGCTTTTGAAACTATAAAATAATCTGCTAAATCTAATTTATCGAGAAGTTCAAATTGATCTTTCTTCAAGATTAGTTTAATTTCAGCCTCTAAACTTGATCCAATTTCTTTGTTTGCTCTTTTCTCCTCTATCGAAATATTTGCTTCTTGTTTAATTTTAAATAGATTTAACCATTTTTCATTTAGTTTATCGTTCTTCCAATTAGCTGGGATTTTTACAAAACTATTTTCATGAATACTTTCAGAATTATCGTTATTAACAAGGCTATAGATTTCCTCAGTAGTAAAAACTAAAATTGGAGCGAACCACTTTAATAAGCTTTCTAAAATTATGTTTAATACAATAACACAATTTTTTCTTTTTTTTGAATTTATGCTATCACAGTAAAGAACATCTTTTCTTATATCAAAATAAAAGGAAGAGAGATCTAATGTACAAAAATTCAAAAGCTCTTTATACAGTTTATGAAAATTATATTTTTTTAAATTTTCATCAACAGATTGACTGATTAAAAATAGTTTATGTAAAATAAATTGCTCTAATTCATCAAATTCATTTATTTTAATTTTTTCAAAGTTTTGTTTATTAAAATTATCTTTTAAGTTTCCAAGCATGAACCTAAAGGTATTTCTAATTTTTCTATAAGACTCCGCATGCTGTATCAAAATATTTTTATCTATTCTTAAATCTTCGGCATAATCAGATGCAGAAGCCCAAACTCTAAGTATGTCTGCTCCATAGTTTTTCAGTATATCTTCCGGAGAGATAACATTTCCCATTGATTTAGACATCTTCATTCCTTTGCCATCCACAACGAAACCATGTGAAAGAATGCTTTTGAACGGTGCTTTACCCCTTGTTCCACACGATTCTAATAAAGAAGAGTGAAACCACCCTCTATGTTGATCAGATCCTTCTAAATACATATCTGCGGGCCATTTCAAATCTTTTCTTTTCTCTAAAACAAAACTGTGTGTTGAACCACTATCGAACCATACTTCAACGATATCGTTAAGTTTTTCATAATCTTTGGCATCATAGTAATCTCCTAAAAAAATTTTTGCATCATCTGTAAACCAGCAATCTGAGCCTTGCTTTTCATAAATAGAGGCAATTCTGTCTATAATTTTTTGATCTTTTAATGGCTCTTTTGTTTTTTTATTAATAAAAATTGGCAATGGCACTCCCCACACTCTTTGTCTTGAAACACACCAATCTGGTCTTCCTTCAATCATTGATAAAAGCCTGTCCTTACCTTTGTTTGGATAGAAAGTTGTTTCATTTATTGCTTTAACAGCTTTATCCCTCAAGTTATTTTTTTGCATAGAAATAAACCATTGAGGTGTCGCTCTATAAATTAATGGAGCCTTAGATCTCCATGAATGGGGATAACTATGATTGAGTTTATCGTTTTTAAGTAGTTGTTTTTGTTCCTTAAGTTTGTCTATTACAATTGGGTCAGCCTTAAATATGTGTGTGTTTGTAAAATAAGGTACCTCTTTTGTATAAACACCAGAATTATCAACCGTATAAAGTGATGGTATATTATTTTTTAAACATAAATTGAAGTCGTCTGGACCATGGCTTGGAGCACAATGGACAATTCCAGTTCCTTGATCCAAATTAACAAATTGAGCATCCAACATTGGAACATCATAGTCGAAATTTATTTTGACGAATGGATGACTACACACAGTTCCTTCAAATTCAGAGCCTTTAAAAGTCTTTAATTCCTTATAGTTTTTAATTTCACACTCTTTAGTAATTGTTTCAATTAAATTTTTTGCAACTACGATTTTCTTGTTTTTAAAATGTTCAAGCTCGTCTATTTCCAAAAGTGCGTATTCAATGCCACTGTTAAAAGCTAATGCTTTGTTTGCAGGTATAGTCCAGGGTGTGGTAGTCCAAATTATAATGCTTGAGTCTTTAAGAAAATCTTTGTTAGTCTTCTTAATTTTGAATGCAACATAAATTGTATTAGAAGTGTGATCTAAATATTCGACTTCTGCATCAGCTAAAGCAGTTTTTTCAACAGTTGACCAAAGAACTGGTTTAAATCCTTGATACAAACTTCCATCTAAAAGGAATTTTCCCAACTCTCTTACAATTTGAGCCTCGGCTTCATAACTCATTGTAGAATAATAATTTTCAAAATCTCCAACTACCCCTAATCGCTTGAACTCTTTAATGTGAACTTCGATCCAACCTTTTGCAAATTCTCTACATTCTTGCCTGAAATCTTTAATGGGCACTTCGTCTTTGTTTTTTTTCTTTTTTTTGTATTGTTCTTCTATCTTCCATTCTATTGGAAGCCCGTGACAATCCCAACCTGGAACATAAACAGAGTCTTTTCCATTCATCTGATGAAAACGAGTAATCATATCTTTTAAAATTTTGTTTAACGCTGTACCCATATGTATATGGCCATTCGCATAGGGTGGGCCATCATGAAGAACAAATTTTTCTTTTCCTTTTGAATTTTTTCTAAGCTTTTCAAAGATTTTATTTTTCTCCCATTTCTTCAAAATCTCCGGCTCTTTAAGGGGTAAACTAGCTTTCATCGAAAAAGCTGTCTTGGGAAGTTGTAAAGTATCTTTCGACATTATTTTTTTGCCTGTTTTATATCAAGTTTGATTTGTTTTTTTAAATGTTTCAAATTCCTAAATTTTTTTTCTGGTCTTATAAATTTTTTAAATTTAATATTAATCACTTTATTATATAAGTTTTTATTAATTCCAAAGATATTTGTTTCTAATAATAAATTTTGTCCATTAAATGTTGGTCTATAACCTATATTTGCAATACCGTTTTTATAAAAATTCTTATTTTTAACTTTAACGGCGTAGACCCCAAGCTTAGGAATAACATAATCTCCCAATTTTAAATTACATGTTGGAAAACCAATTTCACGTCCTCTTCTCTGTCCCTTAATTACTGTACCATTAATACACCAATTACGATTAAGTAATTTATTTACTTCCTCTATTTTTCCTAATCTTATTTTCTTTCTTAAAAACGTGGAGGAAATTGTTTTATTATCTTTTTTGTAAGGTTTAGTAATGATGTTTTTAAAGTTATATTTTTTCTCAAATTTTTTAAGCGTTTTTATATTTCCTAGCCGTTTAAAGCCGAACTTGAAATTTTTACTCACATACAAATACTTACATTTTAATTTTTTAAAAATTATTTTTTTTATAAAATTTTCTGCTGATTGAGATGAAAAACTTTTGTTAAATTTTATTATTATTAAGAAATCTAATTTTAATTTTCTTAATTGCATTTTTTTTTGATCCAAAGAATTTATTCTATGACTTTTAATTTTATTATTAAAAAACATTACTGGAACAGGCTCAAAAGTCATAACACCAAAAGGTATCTTGTTTTTTTTAGCTTTTTGTTTTGCCTCTTTGATAACTTTTTGATGGCCTAAATGTAGCCCATCAAAGTTACCTATAGCAATTACACCATTACAATGTTTTTTATCTAAATTCGGATTATTATAAATTTTCATTTTACCATTTTAATTCTTTTTGAAAAAAATTTGCTTCCACATCGTATTTTTCTAAAAGTTTGATTAATTCAGAAAAGTTATCGAATTCTTTTCTGTGCACCCCTTCAGATATAAATATACAATCTATTTTTAAATTATTTGCTCCTTTAATGTCTGTTCTTAAATTGTCACCAATGGCCAAAACTTTTTCATTGGAACCAAAACACATGTTATAAACTTCTCTGTGAGGTTTACCATAATAAATGACTTCCCCTCCGAGATCCTCAAAAACTTTCGCTATTGATCCTGCACATAATTCTTCAACGTTACCCCTATGAACTATTAAGTCCGGATTTGTACAAATCAATTTTTTTGAAACATGATTTGATAATAATTTTTTATAATAATTCAAATCATCATCGTGATCATCGAACAATCCAGTGCATAAAATAAAATCACAACTCTTAAGACCGGTTCTATTATCTTTTACCTTTTCAAAAACTGATATATCTCTAGATGGTCCTAGATGATAAAATGTCTTTCCAAATTTTTTTTGGTTTATTGCGTGCATTGCTGCTTCGCCTGAGGTCATTACGTGCTCAAGATATTTTTTGTTCATTTTCATTTTAAGTAAAAAATTAATTACTTTCGCGCTAGGTCTAGGTGCGTTAGATAAAAATACTATTTTTTTTGAATTTTTTTTTAATTTATCTACTACTTCTAAAGCTTTAGGGTTAAGAGTAACTCCATTATGCATTACCCCCCATAAGTCTATAATAAACGTGTCGTAGTTCTCGAATATATCTGCTAAGTGATTTAGTTCTTTCAATGTGCTATTTCTCCTTTTAACACTTATTAATACAGTATTTAGTGGCTTTTTTAATGATTTTTGCCTCTTGAAATATGTTTAAAACATACCATATCAGCATTACGTAAAATTTATAGGAGAAAATATATATGAAATTTAGACCTCTACACGATCGTGTACTTATTAAAGTGCTGGACAGTGAAGAAAAAACTGCTGGTGGAATTATCATACCGGACACTGCTAAAGAGAAACCTCAAGAAGGTGAAGTTGTGGCTGTAGGTCCAGGTGCCAAAAACGAAGACGGTAAGGTTTCTGCCATGGACGTAAAAGTTGGAGATGTAGTTCTTTTCGGAAAATGGTCTGGGACTGAAGTCAAAATTGATGGCAAAGAATATAGCATTATGAAAGAGTCAGACATAATGGGTATTTCAAAAAGTAAAAAATAACACTTATAGGAGAACAAAATGGCAAAAATAATTAAATTTGATACAGAAGCTAGATCGAAAATGCTTACAGGAGTTAATACTCTAGCTAACGCTGTGAAAGTAACACTCGGTCCAAAAGGACGTAATGTTGTGATGGACAAATCTTACGGCGCTCCTAGAACTACGAAAGATGGTGTTTCAGTAGCAAAAGAAATTGAACTTGAAGATAAATTTGAAAATATGGGCGCTCAAATGGTCAAAGAAGTTGCGAGTAAAACAAATGATAATGCTGGCGATGGAACTACGACTGCTACCATTCTGACTCAAGCAATTGTAAATGAAGGACTTAAATATGTTACAGCTGGAATGAATCCAATGGATATCAAACGTGGTATTGACAAAGCAGTAGAGCAAGTAATCGATAAATTAAAAACATCTTCAAAAAAAGTTAAAGCTAATGAAGAAGTTGCTCAAGTTGGAACAATTTCAGCAAATGGTGAAAAATCAATCGGTGATATGATTTCAAAAGCAATGCAAAAAGTTGGAAATGAAGGTGTAATAACAGTTGAAGAAGCAAAAGGAGTTGAAACTGAGTTAGATGTTGTTGAAGGTATGCAATTCGATAGAGGGTATCTCTCACCATACTTTGTTACGAATACTGAAAAAATGACAACAGAACTTGAAAATCCTTTAGTGCTTTTAGTTGAGAAAAAATTAACTAATCTACAACCAATGGTACCATTACTTGAGTCAGTAGTGCAAGCTAACAGACCATTAATGATTATTTCTGAAGATGTTGAGGGAGAAGCTCTAGCAACTTTAGTTGTTAATAAATTAAGAGGAGGACTGAAAGTTGTTGCAGTAAAAGCACCTGGTTTTGGTGACAGAAGAAAAGCAATGTTAGAAGATATTGCTATTCTAACTGGCGGACAAGTAATCTCTGAAGATCTTGGAATCAAACTAGAGAACGTAAAAATTGGAGACTTAGGTTCTTGTAAAAAAGTTAAAATTGATAAGGAGAACAGTACTATTGTGGCCGGTGAAGGTAAAAAATCTGATATTGAAGCTAGATGTAATCAAATTAGATCTGAAATAAATGAGACAACATCAGATTATGATAAAGAGAAACTTCAAGAAAGATTGGCTAAACTTGCTGGTGGTGTTGCTGTAATTAAAGTTGGTGGTGCTACAGAAGTTGAAGTGAAAGAAAGAAAAGACAGAGTTGAAGACGCTCTTAATGCAACTAGAGCTGCTGTTGAAGAGGGAGTAGTAATCGGTGGTGGGTGTGCATTGCTTTACGCTGCGCAAGATTTAGATGGTGTTAAAGTTAAAGGTGATGACCAAAAAGCAGGCGTCGAAATAGTTAAAAAAGCTCTTCAATCTCCAATTAGACAAATAACTGCTAACGCTGGTGTAGATGGTTCTGTAGTTGTAGGAAAACTTTTAGAAGGTAAAAAATCTTCACAAGGTTATGATGCTCAGAATGAAGACTATGTTGATATGTTCGCTAAAGGAATTATTGATCCGACTAAAGTTGTACGATCAGCATTACAAGATGCTGCTTCAATAGCTGGATTATTAATCACAACTGAAGCAATGATCGCAGACAAACCTGAAGATAAAGACGCTGGTCCTGCTATGCCTCCAATGGGCGGCGGCATGGGTGGAATGGGCGGCATGGGTGGAATGGGAATGTAATTTCACCTACCCAAAGATTTTAAAAAAGGCTGCAATTTTGCAGCCTTTTTTTTTGCAACAAACAAACATGCTTTAGAGCTAAGTATCAATCCGTCTTTAAGAACTCGTAGATTATTATCAGCCAAAGTTTTTCCTGTAGAGGTGATATCAGTTATTATTTCTGAAGACCCAATAAAAGGATATGTTTCTGTAGCACCAAGACTAGGTATTAACTTGTATTGGGTAACTCCTTTTGAGATCAAAAAATCATTGGTTAAGTTCGGATACTTGGTTGCTACCCTCAACCTGGTATTTCTTTTTGACCTAATTTCAAATGATATTTCTTCAAGATCAGCTATTGTCTGTACATCTATCCAATCATCTGGCACAGCGATCACTAAGTTCGCATTTCCATAATCAAGTTTTTTTTGAATATTTATTTTACTCTGTAAGTTTTTGCCTGATTCTCTCAAAAGATCAAGACCAGATACACCAATATCTAGTGTTCCGTCTCCTAGTCTTTGAATAATTTCTTTAGCATGTAGAAATATAATTTTAAAGTTAGGTTTATTTTCGATAGTACCAAAATAATTTCTTTCTTTTTCACTTTGTATAATTTTTAACCCTCTATCATTAAAAAACGATATTGATTTTTCTTTTAATCGCCCTTTACTAGGCAGGCCTATAGTAATTAAATCTTTCATATATTTTTTAAGTTTATTGCTGCACCAACGGCAGGAATACTCTTTTTGGCTCCTAAACTTTTTAGTAAATCATCATAACGACCACCTGAAGCAATTTCTTTTGTGCCCGAAAATACATCAAACACGACTCCAGTGTAATACTCAACGTCTCTGCCAAAATTTGTAACAAAATTTATATCATGTTTAAGTTTTTTTAAATTTTGAATAGATTTAAAATTTTTAAATATATCTATTTTAAGGTTGTTTCTTTCAGCAAAATTTAAAAGCTCATCATCTAATTTTGAAAGTTTGCAATTAATTTTTAAAAAAGCTCTGATAATTTTTACAATTTTTTTTCCATCTGCAAATGATCTTGGATCTTTAATCTTTTTATCAAATCTGTTTAAAATTTCTGAGATCGACCTACCAGCAATTACTTTATTTTGATCAAATTTTTTCATTTCGTAAAATCTTTTCTTATCTGCATCAAAAGTTACAGCATCAATATCTGTATTTTTTTCTAGTCTCTTTAAAAGTTCTTCAAAGTAACCTGGTCTCCAAAAGTGTCTTATTAATCTTAGTTTCCATCTCCCGGGCATCTCAAGAGCATTGATCAAGCTTTTAAATAAACCAATATCGCCTACTTTAATTTTAATTTTTTTCATTTTAATTTTTTTTGCTGAATTTAAGATTGTGCTGATCACTTTAAAATCATCTTTAATAAGATTTTTTGACCCTAGAATTTCGATACCTAATTGATCATTAATAAAATTTGAACCTTTGCCTCCTGATCTTCTATAAGCTTGACCGGAGTAATAAATTTTTGAGGAAGTTTTTTTTTGTAAGAAGCTTATACATGATGCAACTGTTAAGTCTGGCCTTAAACACATCGTTTTACCATCTTCTCTATCGAAAGTTAGCATTGAACTTCTGAATTTTTCACCTGACCTTTCAATAATGTAATCTGAGTCTAAAAGAACGTCAGGTTCTGATAAAACAAAACCATTGCTCTTAAAGGTTTTAATTATTACTTCAGATAATTTTTTTGATTTCATTAACTAATTCTTTTATTTCAATTGATTTTTCTTCACCTGAGCTTAAATTCCTCAAAGTCGGTTTCCCTGATTTAATTTCATTCTCACCATATAAGATAACTGCTGGAGATTTTATTTTATTTGCATACTCCATTTGTTTTTTTAGCTTACTTTCGCCAGGATAAATTTCAGTGCTGACACCAGCTTCTCTTAATATCTTTTGTACATTAATATAATCTTTCATAGAATTTTTATCGAAAACACAAATTACGACTGGTTTAGATTGCTTTACCTTAAATTCTTTTTTTTGCATCAAGGCATAAACTAAACGATCTAAACCAATTGATATCCCTGTTGCAGGAGCATCATAATTGCCAAAATTATTTACAAGATTATCATATCTTCCACCACCTCCTATGGATCCAAATTGAATGACCTGCCCTTTGTTGTTTGTTACATCAAATTTTAAATTCACTTCAAAAATTGCACCAGTATAATATTCTAATCCCCGTATAACTGATGGATCGAGTTCAAAATTATTAAAATTGTAATCCTTAAAAATTTTTAATATCTCAACTAAATCTTCTGTTTCAGGTGAATTTTTTTTAAGTGTTTCTTCTATTGTTTTAATATTCTCAGGATTTAAGTTCGCACCTTTTGTAAAATCTCCAGATTTATCTTTTCTTCCCTCACCTAATAATTCTTTTACTCCACTCCAGCCAAGTCTATCAATTTTATCTAGGGCTCTCAAAGTAGTGAGCTTTTGTTGATTATCTGTAATGTTTATTTTTTTAAATAATTCTTCAGTGATTTTTCTAGATGAAATTTTGATTATATATTCTGATTTCGTAAGTCCGCACTTTTCAAAAATTTCTGAAATCATGACACATAATTCTGCATCTGCTTGTAAACTTTTTGTTCCAACGTAATCTGCATCAAATTGCAAAAACTCTCTAAACCTGCCAGGTCCTGGTTTTTCATTTCTCCAAACAGTACCTAGTTGATATCTTTTAAATGGTTTAGGAATTTCTAAATAATTTTTTGCAACGTATCTTGCTAGCGGTGCTGTAAGATCGTATCTCAATGATAACCATTTATTTTCATCTTTAAACGAAAAAACACCTTCATCTGGTCTATCTTTATCAGGTAGAAATTTTCCAATACTGTCTGAATACTCAAAACTTGGAGTTTCGAGATATTGAAAACCGTATTTGATCATTACTTCTTTTATATTAGAAATTATAAAATCACGTACGAGTAATTCTTTTTCTTGTCTGTCTACAAACCCTAATGGAAGTTCTTTGGAAGGTTTGTTATTTTTTTCTTTTGTCATTTTTTGGTACAGCAGGGTGGATTCGAACCACCGACCCCTAGTTCCACAAACTAGTGCTCTAACCAACTGAGCTACTGCTGCATCTCTGTTATTTTTATCTTAATTTTAATTAAATTTATATATTTTTGATTATAAGCTAAGCAATAGCCTAGCGTGCATTCTGTGAGAATGTGATCTTACTGTTGAAAAGACTAACTGTTTTATAATCATAGTTACTATGTAGAAAATAATTGTGACTTTTTTAAGATTAAATTAGCGGGACAATAAAAATAGTAAATTCTAATTTAATGTCCCGATAATCAGTGATTTTGGAAATTTAGATTAAGATGTTTTCTGCAGTTTTACTGCTGAAGGACCTTTTTCTGTGCTCTCCACTTCAAACGTTAACTCATCACCCTCGTTTAAATACTTTAAACCAGCTTCTCTAACCGCAGAAGAATGGACGAACACGTCTTTTTCTTTGTCTTCTCTTTCAATGAAACCATATCCTTTAGTACCATTGAACCACTTAACTTTACCTTTTAGTGTACTCATATTTATTGTTTTTCCTTATTATTATTAACTTTAACTAACAAAAAGCTAGTATTGAGATCCTTAAATAGATTTGCAGGGTGAAAGTCAATAGAAGAATAATATTATTTGACGCTATTGTTATTTTGCAACAATACTACGATAATACTGCAATTAAAGCTGTAATTGCTACAAGCCCCAAGCCTAGATATATGAACTTATTTTTAACTAAATGTGATTTTAATTTAGTAATCTCAGATTCGTTATAGCTCAAACCTTTTTCACTAATATTAGAAGATTTGTTAAATCCTTGATCTCTACCGATTTGTAAAAATTTTGACTTTCTATGATCATATATTTCATCTCTGCCATAATTTTCAAAACTTTTTAAATGCTTAATAATAGAATGTTTAATATCTGCAGCTATACTTTCAGGATCTCTATGAGCTCCACCTAATGGTTCAGGTATTACTTCATCAATTATTTTCAAATTTAACAAATCTTTTGCAGTTAACTTCATTGCTTCAGCAGCTTGCAAAGATTTGCTTGGATCTCGCCAAAGTATCGATGCGCAGCCCTCTGGTGAAATAACTGAATAAATTGAATTTTCCAACATAATAACTTTATTCGAGGACGCTAATGCTATCGCTCCTCCCGAGCCTCCTTCTCCAATAATTATTGAAATGTTTGGAACTTTTAATGACATACAACATTCTATTGAATTAGCGATTGCAGAGGCTTGACCCCTTTGTTCAGCTCCTATTCCTGGATACGCTCCTGGGGTATCAATGAAACTAATTACTGGTATTTGAAATCTATCTGCTAACTTCATAAGTCTTATACATTTTCTATAACCCTCTGGTCGCATCATCCCAAAATTTCTTTCTATTCTACTATTTAAATCTTCACCTTTTTCCTGCCCAATAATCAAAACTGATTTATTTTCAATCAAACCGAAGCCAGCTATTACAGATTTATCGTCTCCAAAGTATCTATCACCTGAAAGCAATGTAAACTGAGAAAATATTTTTTTAATATAAAAATTTGCTTTTGGTCGTTCTTCGTGTCTTGCAACCTGAGTTCTCTGCCAGCTGTTAAGATTTGAATATATTTCCTCTAATTTTTGATTGATTTCTTGTTGGGTCTTTTTTATTTTATTTGTATCGACTTCTGATATTCCTTCAGAGCCAAAAGGGCTTTTTAAACCATCTACTTCCTGTTCTAATGCTTTAATTTCTTTTTCAAAATCTAGATAATTTTTCATATATAATGATACAATAATACAAATAATATTATATTATAAAATATTAAAAAAGTCGGTACGAATATGAAAATAGTAGATAAAAATGGGTTAAAAATAAGTTCAATCTTATTTGAATTTATTAATAATGAGGTAATTCCTGGAACTGAGGTCAGTACACATAAATTTTGGAATAGCTTTGCAAAAGCAGTAACAGATCTTGCACCGATTAATAAAGATTTAATAAAAAAAAGAGAGGATCTACAAAGAAAAATTGATGACTGGCATAAATCAAACTCTGATAAAGATTTTAATAAAGAGGAGTATCTTAAATTTTTAAAACAAGTTTCCTATATAGTTGAGGAAAAAGAGGATTTTAAGATAGAAACTCTAAACGTGGATGAAGAGATATCAATCATAGCAGGTCCACAACTAGTTGTCCCTGTAGATAACGCGAGATACGCGCTTAACGCAGCTAATGCAAGATGGGGTAGTCTGTATAACTCTTTGTATGGAACTGACGTTATCCCTGGTGAAAAATTTAAAAATTATAACCCTGAAAGAGCAAATAAAGTAATTGAGTATGTCAGAAATTTTTTAGACGAATGCGTACCATTAGCAGAGGGAAGCTGGAAAGAAATTTCAAAAATTTTAGTTGAGGAGAAAAAATTGGTCCTTTTAAAGGGATCCAAAAAAAGTTATCTGAAAAATGACGATCAATTTATTGGATATAAAGGTCAAAAAAATAATCCTTCCTCTATTTTAATTAAGAATAATAAACTTCATATTGATATCTTGATCGATTCTAAAAGTGATGTTGGAAAGAATGATATGGCGTCCATTTCAGATATAATCGTAGAGTCGGCTATATCCACTATCGTAGACAATGAGGACTCGGTTGCAGCTGTTGATGCTGAAGATAAAGTTAAATGTTATCGTAATTGGCTAGGACTTATGAAGGGAAATTTAATAGCTAATTTTGAAAAAGAGGGAAAAAAAGTTTCAAGAAAATTAAATTCAAACAGGGATTATATATCTAAAGATGGAAAAGATATTTCCCTTCATGGAAGAGCCTTGCTTCTTAACAGAAATGTAGGACACCTAATGACAAGTCCAGCAATTTTATTAGAGGATGGCTCGGAGATACCAGAAGGAATTATGGACGCTTTTATTTCTTCTTTATGTGCATTACATGATTTTAAAAGTAGAAATAATTCTAGGACAGGTTCTGTATACATAGTAAAACCCAAAATGCATGGACCTGAAGAAGTAGCTTTTACTAATAATTTGTTTGAAAAAGTTGAGCAATCCCTTGGAATGAAAAAATATTCGATCAAGGTAGGTATAATGGATGAAGAAAGAAGAACTACTGTAAACTTAAAAGAATGTATTAGACAAGTAAAAAATAGAATCGTTTTTATTAACACAGGTTTTTTAGATCGGACTGGCGACGAAATGCATACATCATTTGAGGCAGGTCCAATGATTTTTAAGGGAGATATGAAAAAATCAACTTGGCTGAACACTTACGAAGATTGGAACGTAGATATAGGCTTAAGTTGTGGCTTTTCTGGTAAAGCACAAATCGGAAAGGGTATGTGGGCCATGCCAGATCAGATGGCAAATATGATGACACAAAAAATCAATCACCCTAAATCTGGAGCAAATTGTGCTTGGGTACCATCTCCTACAGCTGCAACTTTACATTCCCTTCACTATCACAAGGTAAATGTATTTAATGAGCAAAATAAGATTAAATTCAGACAAAAAGCAAATGTGGAAGGTATTTTAGAAATACCCACTGCAGATCGACCGAATTGGTCATTAGAAGACATTAACCGAGAACTAGAGAATAACGCTCAAGGGATTTTAGGTTATGTAGTAAGGTGGATCGATCAGGGTGTAGGTTGTTCTAAAGTGCCAGATATAAATAACATCGCTTTGATGGAAGATAGAGCTACTCTTCGTATATCGTCCCAACATATATCTAATTGGCTACATCATGGAATTTGTAAAAAAGAACAAGTAATTGAAGTAATGAAAAAAATGGCGAAAACTGTAGATGATCAGAACAAAGACGATCCTAAATATAAGAAGATGTCCGATGATTTTGAAAACTCAATAGCATTTTCTACCGCTTGTGATCTAGTTTTTAAAGGAAGAAATCAACCATCTGGGTATACTGAACCACTTCTGCATAAAAAAAGATTAGAAATTAAATCCTCAAATTAATTTTCAGTAACTGGAACTCTATTTTTAAAGGCTGATAGCAGAGTTCCATCATCTAATTGTTCAATTTCTCCTCCTACTGGAAGACCTTGAGCTAATTTAGTAATTTTTATTTTATCGTTTTTTATTGTATCTTCAATGTAGTGAGCAGTTGTTTGGCCCTCAACAGTAGCGCTAGTTGCAATTATAACTTCTTTGAGATTGTTTTTTTTTATTCTTTTTACCAGCGACTCTATTAGTAAATTTTTTTGCTCATAATTTTCATTTGAATTCAAAGTTCCTCCAAGAATATGAAAATGTCCTCTATATATGTTAGCGGAGTCAATGACCCACATATCTGCAAGATTTTCTACAACACATATTTTATCATATGAATTATCTAATGAACAAATACAAATTTTATCAATAATTTTCAAATTTCCACAATCTATACATCTTACTACTTTTTTGTAAACCTGAGCTAAAGATTTTGCTAGAGGTTTAACCATCTTCTCCTTGTTGTTTATCAATTTTAAAATAATTCTTTTTGCTGATTTAGGACCTAAACCCGGCAATTTCGAAAATTGCTTAATAAGTTCGTTTATTTCTGGAATATCATTATCCATTAAAAAGGTAATTTAAAGTCCAATGGTAAGTTTAAGCCACCAGTAATTTTTGACAATTCTTCAGCAGATTTTTTTTTTAAATTTTCTTTTGCATTATTAAATGCAGCAATTATTAAATCATTTATTATATCTTGAGTTTCTTTTTTAGCGGCATCAGAGATTTCGATCGATTTCAATTCATAGTCACCGGATAAAACAACTCTAACAAGATTTCCGCCAGAAACACCTTCGACTTCAATTTTTTTAATTTGATCTTGAGCTTCTTTCATTTTTTTTTGCATATCTTTAGCTTTTGATAACATATCAGAAAAATTATTCATTTATTCTTCCTCTTTAATTTCAATTAATTTTGCATCCGGAAAAGCAGCCTCTAAATCTTTTGCTAATTTATTCTTTTTAAAATTTTCAAATAAATTAATTTTATTTTCCTGTTTCTTCTCATAAATGCTTTTTGCTTCTTCATTTTTACTAAGAGAGATAATCCATCTTTCTCCAGTCCAAATATTCAACTTTTCTGTCAAATTTTTGATAAAATTTTTATTTAACTTTTCGTTAAAGCTTATGTCAATTTTTCCACTGTTGAAACTGACTAACTTTACATTTCTCTCTAAATCATATTTTAACTCTATTTCTCTCTCTCTATTAGCTTTATCAATTAAATCCTGAAAATTAGTAATTTCTTTTTTGAATGTTTCCTTTTTAGAAGATATTTCTTTAATTGGATCTGTTTTAATCTGATCAGTGCTTTTTAATTGACTCTTGAAAGGTGTTGTTAATTTATTTTCAATATTTTTGCCTTCAATTTTTTTTCCAGATAAGTCTTTTTGCTCGCTAGTGAAAGCCTCGGATTCTAATTGAATTTCTTTTCTTTCGTCTAAATTTTTTAAGTGCGCCAACTGCATAACATACATCTCTAAAGCTAGATTTTCGTTACCAACTATTCTTAAATCATCTATAGTTTTAATTGTAAGTTGCCAAAATAGACCAATATCTTGCATATCGATATTTTTAGAGAATTTTTCTATTTGTTGTGCATCTGACTCTGAAATTGAAAAATCTTTTTCAATAGGACCTAAGTTTATTCTTCTACTAAAAAGATATAAAACTTCTAAAACATCATTTAAAAAATTTCTTGCATCTAAACCATTGTCAATAAGATTTTTAAGTTCAATTAGAGCTTCTTTTTCATTGCCGCTCAAAAGTTCTTTAAATAAGGAAATAATTTTACTTTTGTCTGCTAAACCTAGCATTTCTCTTACATCTTTTTCCTCAATAGTTTTATTTTTAATATTTGACCTAGAAATCAAAGCTCTATCTAGCAATGATATAGAGTCCCTTACTGATCCCTCTGAAGTCCTAGCGATTAATCTTACGGCATCATCAGAGATATTGCCGTTTTCATTACTTATAATTTTTTTTAAATGCATAAAGAGGTCTTCAACACTGACCCTCTTTAAATCAAACCTTTGACATCTCGATAAAATTGTAATTGGTATTTTTCTTACCTCAGTCGTTGCTAAAATAAACTTTAAACTCTGAGGCGGTTCCTCCAATGTTTTTAAAAGTCCATTGAAAGCCTGTTTAGATAACATATGAACTTCATCAATAATAAAAATTTTATATTTAGCACTTGTTGGACTGTATTTTGAATTTTCAATTAACTCTCTTACATCGTCGATACCAGTTTTAGATGCTGCATCCATCTCTAAAATATCAATATGGCTTGAATTATTTATCTCTTTACAAGTTGAACAAAAGCTATCTTTGCTACAATTAATTTTATTATTATTATTACTTTCACAGTTCAATGCTTTTGCTATAAGTCTCGCTGTTGTTGTTTTTCCAACCCCTCTTATACCTGTTAAAAGATATGCATTTGGAATTTTATCTTGCAAGATTGCATTCTTTATAGTTTGAGTCATTAAATTTTGACCTATTAAGTCTTTAAATTCTTGAGGTCTATATTTAAGTGCTAAAATTTTATTTGTCATTATTAAGAGGCAGGCAACAACCTGAATAATTTTCACTACGGCTGCTTCTTTTCAGACCTGACCGGGTTAATGAAACATCCACCTGATGCCAACCTCGATATGAGTATATCAAGATAAAATAAAATACTACAAGGGTAGAATTAAATTTTGTGGACTATTTTTGCCTAAAAGTTGAGGCTTCGTAAACTCCCAGAA
Source organism: uncultured Pelagibacteraceae bacterium (assembly GCA_902523185.1). Lineage (GTDB taxonomy): Bacteria > Pseudomonadota > Alphaproteobacteria > Pelagibacterales > Pelagibacteraceae > Pelagilacustribacter. The sequence continues at coordinate 47,805 of CABYYJ010000001.1, forward strand.
TATCTAAAGTTTCTGTATGAAACCCAAGTTCCTCAAGAGCCTTTTTTACTCCAGGTTGGTCGATATGACCTTCAAGATCTAAATAAAAATTCGCTTGATCAAATGAATTTTTTACAGAGAAACTTTCTAACTTTGTTAAATTAACTTGGTTAGTGGCAAATCCGCCTAAACATTTATAAAGTGCTGACGGTTCGCTTTTTACCCTAAAAATACAACTTGTAATAAATTTTTTATCATTAGAAAATTCAGGCTGCTCGATATTTTTTCCCATAATAAGAAATCTTGTTACATTGCCTTTTTCATCTTCAATATTTTTCTCTAAAATTTTTAGTTTATAAATTTTAGCCGATAGACTTGAGGCTATAGCTGCAATAGATTTATCATTTCCCTCAGCTAAATCTTTAGCTGAACCTGCAGTGTCAGCAGATATAATAGGTTTAAATTTTTTTTTATTGATTAAGTTTTGGCATTGGCCAATTGCCTGTGCATGGCTCCTTACGAATTTGATATCATTAATATTTGCGTCTTGTTTACATAATAGATTATGTTCAACAGCTTGGAAATGTTCACCATGTATTTGTAATTTATATTTAGGGAGCAAATAATGAATATCTGCAACTCTACCTGCCAATGAATTTTCTATTGGAATAACAATTTTGTAATTTGGGTCTTTATATGCTTGCTCAAAAGTTTCCTCAAAAGTCGTACAAGTTTTAATTTCCGCATCTTTAAAAAGATTTTCTGATGCGATATGAGAGTAAGCGCCTAATTCACCTTGTATAGCTATTTTTATTTTACTCATTTTTCATTAACTTTTTTATATTAATTAAATCTTTTTCAGTATCTACACTTAAAGGAGAAGAATTGATACAGCCAACATGCACTAGCATATCATTTTCCATGGCCCTGAGTTGCTCAAGTTTTCTCTCAAGTTCAAGTTTTGATCTTTTCAAACTTACGTATTTTATTAAAGCTTTGTTTGTAAAGGCATAAATACCTATATGATGATAAGGTATTAAGTCTTTTGTGGGATAGGTTCTTATAAAATCTAAAGCTTCTACAAACATGCCAGGTTTCATCTTATCTTTTACTAAAACTTTAACGATATTTTGATCATCTAGTTCAGCATCTGAGCTAATATCACTTGCTAGTGTTCCTATTTCACATTTATCTAAGTCCATATAATTTATTAAGTTTTTTATCGCTTCTGGTTCAATATTTGGCATATCTCCCTGAAGATTCACAATTATATTTGGATTACTGTTTAAAGTTTTTTGAAATACTTCAAATACTCTGTCTGTTCCCGTTTCATGATCGCTTGCTGTCAATATTGCGTTGCCACCAGAACTTTCAACTAAATTTACAATTTTTTGATCGGGAGTAGCTACGAATACTTCACCGGCGCCTGAATTCTTTGCCGCCTCATATACATGAAGAATCATCTCTTTATTGTTTATAATCTTCAGAGGTTTATTAGGTAATCTTTGAGCATCTAATCTTGATGGTATTATTATAGCAGTTTTATTCATAATTATGCGTCCTAGAGACGCAAAAAAATTTGGTAATTTTAAGTTTTTTTTTTAAATCTCGTGTTATACGTCTTCTAAGTATTTACCAAATTTATGGATAGTTTTGAAATAAATAAAATAATAGCAGCAGTTCTTTTAACTGCTCTTATAGTAATAGGTATTGGAAAATTTACCGATATCTTGTTCCATGTAGAAAAACCAAAACAGTCAGCTTATAAGATTGAAGGATTAGAAGTAGCGTCTACAGATAAACTTGGTGAAAAATCTGAAAAAGTTGTAGAAGTAGTTGATATTAAAGCTTTATTAGCTATGGGAGATTTAGCACATGGAGAAAAAGTTTTTAAAAAATGTAGTGCTTGCCATATGATTGCAGCTGGAGGAAAAAATATGATCGGTCCAAATTTATGGAGTGTAATTGGAAGAACTGCAGGATCAGTAAATGACTACAAATATTCAAAAGCTATGGTTGCCTATGGTAAAGAATGGTCTTTCGAAGAAATGAATAGTTATTTGATTAAACCTCAAGCATACATAAAAGGGACTAAAATGGCTTTCGCCGGTCTTAGAAAAGAGAAAGATAGAGCCTCTGTAATTTTATACATGAATTCAAAAGGAGATAATCCCAAACCGCTACCTTAGCCTAGGCACCATCTAATAATACTTTTTTGAGCATGAACTCTATTTAAAGCTTGTCTCCAAACAACGGATTGCTTCCCATCTATTATATCATCAGTAACTTCTTCTCCTCTTCCTACTGGAAGGCAGTGCATAAAAACAGCGTCTGAATTAGCTTTGCTCATTAATTTCTTATTAACCTGGTAAGGTTTTAAAGTTTTCTTTTTAGAAATTTTATTTACTTTATCATTCATTGAAACCCATTTGTCAGTCATTACACAATCAGCGCCTGTAGCCGCTTCTAAAGGTTTTGAAGTAATTGTTAATTTTACTTTCTCCTTTTTCGCTAGCTTCAATATACTCTTATTTGGAGAATATTTTTTTGGACAACCAATATTAAGTTTAAAATTAAATTTCCCAGCAGCTTCTATCAAAGAATTTGACATATTATTATTACCATCTCCAATCCAAGAAATAGTTTTACCCTCGATAGAACCATTGCTTTCTTCGAAAGTAAGAATATCAGACATAATTTGACATGGATGGCTCAAATCTGAAAGGCCATTAATAATAGGGACATCTAAATGCTTTCCGAACTCCTCCAAATTTTTGTGAGATGAAGTTCTCAACATAACGATATCGACATACTCCGATAAAACTTTTGCCGTATCTTTTAAAGTCTCGTCTCCCTTCCCGTAATGTATTCCATCTGGATTTAAAATAATTGATGATCCACCAAGTTGTTTAACAGCGATGTCAAATGACATTCTTGTTCTTGTTGAGGGTTTCTCAAAAATCATAGCCATCGACTTGCCTTCAAAGGGCTTGTCTTCATCAGGCGCAGATTTATTTAATCCAGATCTATTTTGTTTTCTCTTCTTTGCTTCTTCAATAATCGCTCTAAGCTCTACTGAAGAACAGTCAGAGATATTTATAAAGTTTTTCATTTAAAATTTTTGCAAACTTTCTCAATTATTTGTAAACCTAAGTTTATCTCACTCTTTGTTACATTCAAAGGAGGCAAAAGTCTGACAACATTTTCAGCAGCTCTTACTGTAAGCAAATTATTATCTAAAAGCTTTTGAATAAATTTTACCTGATTTACATTAAGACAGAGTCCAATAAGAAGTCCTTTCCCTCTAACTTCTTTAATAATCTTAGGATACTTATTTTTAATTTTATCAAGTTGACTAATAAAATATTTTCCATTTTTGCTTACATTGTTTAAGAAACCTTTTTTAAACATGACATCCATGACTGCATTTCCAGCACTCATTGCTAAAGGGTTTCCTCCAAATGTTGATCCATGAGTTCCTGGTTTCATACCTGAAGCCACTTTTTTGTTTACTAAAACTGCACCTATCGGAAAGCCGCCACCAATACCTTTTGCTATTGGAACGATATCAGGTTTTATTTTTGCATATTCAAAAGCAAAAAATTTACCACTTCTTCCAATTCCGCATTGCACTTCATCAAGAATTAATAAAATTTTTTTCTTATTACAAAGTTTTCTTAAGCCTTTGAGGCAAAAATCTGGAATAACTTTAATGCCCCCTTCTCCCATGATTGTCTCAACCATGATAGCTGCTGTTCTACTAGTTATCGCTTTTTCTAGACCTTTGTGATCGCCGAAATTAAAATGATCAAAACCATCTACTTTAGGTTTAAAACCCTCTATGGCTTTTTTACTATTGCTGGCAAAAATAGCTGCGATAGTTCTTCCATGGAAACTATTATTAATACAAAGCACTCTATTTTTTCTTGGTTGACCTTTTGAATAAAAATATCTTCTAGCAAATTTTATAGCTGCTTCTGTTGCTTCAGCACCGGAATTTTGAAAAGTTACATAATCAGCAAATGTTTTTTGGGCTAATCTTTTTGCTAATCTCTCTTGCTCAGGGATAGTAAAAACGTTTGAAACATGCCATAATTTTTTAGATTGTTTGTTAATTGATCTTATTAAATAATCATTAGCATGACCAAGGCAGTTAACAGCAATTCCTTGAACGAAATCTAAATATTTCTTTCCATTCGTTGTATATAAGAAACTTCCTTTTCCCTTTGAAAAAGAGATTTTCTTCCTGTTATAAGTATTTAAAATTTTACTCATGATTTTATTTTATAGCCTTTTTTATACAATAAATAACAAACAAGCCAGCTAACAAAGCTTAAGGCAGTTAAATATACCAAGCCAATAGAGATTGAACCGTCTGAAGTACCAATAAAACTATATCTAAAACCATCAATCATATAAAAAAATGGATTAACTTTACTTATAGCTTGCAAAAAGTCAGGGAGTCTCTCTATTGAATAAAAAGTACCTGATAAGAAAGATAATGGAACTATTACAAAATTAGTGACTGTTGCCATATGATCGAACTTTTCGGCCCATAGTCCAGCAATTATTCCTATATTTCCTAAAATAAAAGAAGAAAGTAAGGTGAATGCTATAAGCGTTAAATAATTTTTAATTTCGATATCAATTATTAAATGAAATACAATAATTGAAACTATTCCGATTACGACGCTTCTTGTTACAGCTGCAAGTGAAACTGATATGGTAACTTCTCCAGCAGATAGTGGAGCAAATAATAAATCAACTATAGTTCCATCAATTTTCTTAATCATAAAAGATGAAGAAGAATGAGAAAAAGATTGCTGAATTACCTGCATTGAAATCAACCCTGGCGCTAAAAAAGTTATAAAAGGCACACCAAGCACGTCTCCTCTATCTGCTCCGATTGCTAAAGATAGAACAAGTAAAAAGAGTAAAGATGAAATTAGTGGAGAAAAAATAGTTTGTATCCACACAATTAAGAATCTTAGAACTTCTTTTTTATATAAAGTCCATGTTCCGTACCAATTAACTAATCCAAATCTTCTTTTTCCAATTTTATATTTTTTCGAAATTTCAACCATTGATAGTCTTATAACCTGTTATTAAAAAAACTGTGCAAAACTAAATCTACTCACAGCTTTGATGCGTTTTAATGTTTTAAACCCCAATATTATGCCCTAAGTTTTTAATAATTACTAAATATTGTAATTATATACTATGAGTTGGACAGAAGAAAAAGTCGCTAAATTAAAAGAACTCTGGTCTAAAGGGCATACTGCAAGTCAGATAGCCGAAGCATTAGGTGACACAACTAGAAACGCAGTAATTGGAAAAGCTCATAGGTTAAATTTAGAAGCTAGAGCCCCTTCTAAGCAATCTAATTCGCCTAGAACCAATGATAATAAGCAGATTAGAAGAGGTCCAGCGCCCACATCAAGAAAAGCTAAATTTCAATCAATATTATTAGATAAAAACTTCGAGCCAGAAAACCCTAAATCACTGGAAGAACTTACAGATGAAACGTGCAAGTGGCCTATCGGTCATCCCAACGAGGAAAAGTTCTATTTTTGCGGTAGAAAGCCTGAAGGAGATTTTCCTTATTGCAAACTTCATGTTTTGTATGCCTTTCAACCTAAAAATCAAAAAGACGATGATCTTGGTGATGAGATTCCAGAATTTATCGAGAAAAAAGTTAAAGCATCGTCTGGTTAACAAAACTTTAACATTACAATCATATAAATGGCTATGAAGTTTATTAAAAAATACCTTAAATGGTTAAGTACTTTTTTAGTTCTTACAGGTATTTTATTAACAAATTTGAATATGTATCCAGTAAATATAATGTTTCATGGAGCGGGAGTGGTTGGTTGGACTATTGCAGGTTTTATTTCTAAGGATAAAGCAATATTAACCAATTTTGGGTTACAGATTCCATTATTTATTATTGGTTTTTATCAAATTTTGGTTCCGTAAGTTCGGGACACTTCAATACATTTTTTATGAGGGAAATAAAAACAATATTATTTGTTTGTACTGGAAACTCTGCGAGAAGCATAATAGCGGAAAGTATTGTAAACAATAATTTCCGAAATCAATTCATCGCATTTAGCGCTGGAAGTAGTCCTTCAGGAAAAATCAATCCCTACATTAAAGAGTATCTTGAAGGAAAAAAATTTAATTTAGCCACGTATTATTCGAAAAATTTTGATGAATTTTTAAAAAATGATATTGATATTGATTACGTGATTACAGTTTGTAATAACGCCAATAAAGAAGTTTGTCCTGTATGGCCCAAAAAAAAGACCATTACACACTGGGACATCGCGGACCCTGTTGAAAAAATTAAAAAAACTAAAAATAAAGATAAAATAAATTTAATAGCTGAAGAAACTTATAATATAATTAATGAAAAAATTAAACATTGGGTAAAAAATGAAAAGTAAAAAGATATTTATTGGTGAATTTATAGGAAGTTGTTTTTTAGTCATGATTATTGTTGGTTCAGGTATTATGGCTCAAAATCTAACTGATGATATCGCTGTAATGTTAATAGCGAATACTTTAGCTACAGGTGCAGGATTATTTGTTCTGATTACTTCAATCGCTGATATCTCCGGCGCACATTTCAATCCTGTCGTTACTTTAGCAATGTATTTTACCAACAAGATTAAAAAAAATTTAATTATCACTTATATCTCTGCTCAAATCTTAGGTTGCATGTTAGGGGTAATGTTAGCAAATTATATGTTTGATCTTCCTTTGTTGCAGCTTTCACAGAAGATTAGACCTGGAATAAATATTTTTACAGCTGAGATCATTGCAACTTTTGGATTAATTTTTGTGATATTTGGATCTTTAAAGAGCGGCAAACTTGCGGTCGCTTCATCAGTAGCCACTTTTATAACAGCGGGGTATTGGTTTACCTCTTCAACTTCTTTTGCAAATCCAGCGGTAGCAATCGCAAGAACTTTTACAGACACATTTACTGGAATTAATTACTTAAATACTCCTAGCTATATCATTGCTGAGATGCTTGGTGGAATATTGGCTGTCTATTTAATCAGAAAAATTATTTTGTAATTGGAGGCCAGCCCAAGGAAATATTGATACCTTGGGCTGATGGGCTAATTAATTAACAACATAGTTGGGAGACTGTTAATCAGTCAATAATATATAAATGCTAAAAAAATATTTAAATTAAGTTAAAGATTTATTAATTTTCAAGAATAAATGATATTAGAGTCGACATTCATCTCTCTTGCCAGGTTTTTAAGTCTTTTAGTTACTTGTTTTGAGACAATATCGCTATGATTGTTAGGTATTTTCAAAAAAATAGTCTTATTTCTTTTATAAATTTTAAATTCATCTAACAACAAAGAAGACATGCTAGTGAGTGACTCTGCTAATCTTAAAGCAGATCCCACTTGCTTTGAGGATAAAATTTCGTTGTTATTTAATAAGGATAAAAACTGATAATTCGGATTATATTTTAAGCCACAATGTCTCCAAAAACTTGCTGATGCAACTTTTACTCTATCTCTATGTTCTAGTTTTAGTAATGGAGTATTTAACACTTCCATAAAAACTAATTCTGCTTTTTGAAAAGCTCCTAGGCCCCAATCCATTTTACTTAAGATGCAAGCCAAGGTTAGTAATCTTCGATTAAAATATTCGTTGTCTTCAAATAATGGTGAAATAAAATTAAAATATTTCTCAAAACTCTTTCCATAGTCCCCTTTTTTAAAAGATATACCGTCAGTTTTTAATTTGAAAATTTCATCCTCGCTCATTCCTTGGTTTATAATTGTATTCATATGTCCCTCTCTCAGTCCACTGATTGAGCAAATAACTTTTGAGGGGCTTGCTGCTTCAATTATTTCGTTTAGTATTATAGAGCTAAAAGGTAAATAGGGAGTTCTAGATTTAGTAATATATTCCATTGATTTCAAAGATGATTTATTAAATTTTGAAATTCTATTTAAGTATTTTACTGCTACATCTTTTGAGAGTTTATATTGGTGCAAAATATGTAATGGGTGTTTTTCTTTAAAGAGATGATATTTAAATAATGATCTCCAAGTACCTCCTACCAAATAAATATTTTTAAATTTCTTTTTAGAAAGCCATTTTTCATCTCTTAAAAGTTTTCTAACATATTTTCCCAAATTTCTTTTTTTTATAATAGGATTATTTTCAAGTCTTAATACTCCAAGAGGTAAAGAGGTTGTTTCAAAAATTTGATTTTTAGAAACTCTGGCAAGTTCTAAACTTCCACCTCCTAAATCTGCAACTAATCCATCTACTTCATCAAATCCTACCATTACACCATTTGCTGATGTTCTTGCTTCTTCCTCGCCAGATAATACTAGTGGTTTTTTATTAAATATTTTTTCAATTTCTCTTAAAAATTCACTTGCATCAGTGGCCTCTCTAAAAGCTGCTGTTGCAATAATTTCTAAATCTTGAACGTCTGAAATATCTAAAATTTCTTTAAATCTATTTAGAACTTTTAAAGAACCTTTAATTCCATCGGGATTTAGTTTTTTGGATTTATCTAAATTTTTTCCAAGTTTGCAAACTGCTTTTTCATTAAAGACTGGGATTGGAGAAATTTTAAAATTATCGTATATGAGCATTCTTACTGAATTTGATCCAAGATCTATTATGGCTTGCTTAGACTTTTTATTAGACTGAAATTTAAAAAGATTTTTTAATTCTGGTTTCATTTTACTAATCTTAAATTTTGAGGTTTAGCTCTTAAAATTGACTTACCACGACCTGATAAACTTGGGTTCTTCATGAAATAGGAATGAGCGGAAAAGCCTTTTTCTTGTTCTTTATGATAGTTTCCCAAACTATCTAAATACCATGTTTCTGATTTATCTTTAAAGTTAGCTAGCATAATTTGATCTAAAATTTGCTCATGCACAGTATTGTTTTCTATCGGAATTATAATTTCAATTCTTCTATCTAAATTTCTAGGCATTAAATCTGCAGATGAAATATATACCTGATTCTCTCGAGAGGGCATAGAGCTACCATTTGCAAAACAATAAATTCTTGAGTGTTCTAAAAATCTGCCAATAAGGCTTTTTACTTTTATATTTTCAGATTGACCTTTAATTCCAGGTCTTAAGCAACACACTCCTCTTACTGATAAATTTATTTTTACTCCTGCGTTTGAAGCTTCATAAAATTTCTTAATAATTCCAGGGTCTACAAGAGAATTCATTTTTGCCCATATTTCTGCAGGTTTTCCTTTACTTGCATTTACAATTTCATTTTCAATTTTTTCTTCAAAAAAATTCCTGCTATTTAATGGAGACATAAAAATTTTATTCAATTTTTTTGGTTTTGCATAACCAGTTACATAATTGAAAAATTTTTCGACATCTTTGGCCAAGTCTTGATTAGAGCTAAACAGTGATAAGTCAGTATAAATTTTTGCGTTAATTGGATGATAGTTTCCTGTACCTAAGTGAACATAGCTTCGCGTTTTAGCTCCTTCTTTTCTTAAAACTAAACTTGCCTTTGCATGCGTTTTATATTTTGCGAATCCGTAAACAATTTGAACGCCAGCTTTCTCTAGTTTCCTAGATAATTCAATATTAGCTTCCTCATCAAATCGAGCTTTTATTTCTATTACGGCTGTAACAACTTTTCCGTTTTCTGCTGCTCTACTTAGTGCTTTTACGATAGGAGAGTCAGGTGTGGTTCGATACAAAGTTTGTTTGATACCGATAACTTTGGGATCTTTTGCTGCAGCTTCTAAAAATTGAATTACTACATCAAAAGTTTCAAAAGGGTGGTGTACAACAAAATCTTTACTTCTTATAGCTGAAAAAAATTTATCATCAAATTCCTTCAATCTTTCAACTTCTCTAGGATTAAACTTTTTAAATCTCAGCTTTGGATCTTTCTTTTTACAAATTTCATCTATATCTTGTATTCCAACCAATCCTTCAACCTCATAAATATGATCTTCATCCATTTTAAATTTTTTTGAAATAAAATTTAAAAGTTTTTTGTTTGAATTAGTGATTACTTCGAGTTTAACTACGTTTCCCCTTCTTCTTTTCTTAATTGCTTTTTCAAAATATCTCACAAGATCAGCAGCTTCATCATCTATTTCAATTTCGCTGTCTCTAATTATTTTAAACTGCAAACTTGCCTCGATATTATGGTCTGGAAATATTTCATTAGCAAATTTACAAATTACGTCATCAATTGTGACAAATTCATTTATTGTTTCAGAATTATTTAGCGATACAAATTTTGGAAGTGCTCTTGGTATAACTATAATTGCATTTAGTTCTCTTTTTTTTTTAATTCTTGTCATTCTTAATAAAATTGCTTGGCCTTTATTTGGTATAAAAGGAAAGGGATGTGATGGGTCAATGGCAGTAGGTGTTATTATAGGATAAATTGTTTCCTGAAAATATTCTCTTAGATACATAAGATCCTTCTTATTTAGTTCTGACATTTTTCGAATGAAAATTTTTTCTTTCGATAGCTCTTTTTTCAACTCTAGGAATGCTTCGTTTTGCTTCTTTAATAGATCTTTAGTTTTTAATACGACCCTATTCAATTGATCCTCTGCAGTTAATCCATCTGCGCTTAATTCGTCAAAACCATCTTTAATTTGATTAAAAAGTCCAGCGACTCTTACCATAAAAAATTCATCTAAATTTGTACCTGCGATTGATAAAAATTTTACTCTTTCAAATAGAGGATTTGTTTTATCTTTTGATTCTTCTAAAACACGATCATTAAACTGAAGCCAAGATAATTCTCTGTTTATGAGTTGATTGCTAATATTAGCGTTTTCTGAAAATGATGCTTTCGACATATTTAAATGTTAAATTAAAAATATGTTTAAATTATATGCGATGAGACATGCTAAATCTAGTTGGGATTTTCCAAATTTAGATGATCATGACAGGCCATTGAATAAAAGAGGGGTAAATTCAGCAAAATTAATTTGTGAATTTTTTATTAAAAAGAAATTAAAATTTGATTTAGTTTATTGCTCATCCTCTAAAAGGACAATACAAACATTAAATATATTGTCAGAAAAAATCAGTTTTAAGAAAATTATTAAAAAAAAAGCGCTTTATCATGCTAGTGAGGATGAAATTATTCATATCTTAAAACAAACAGTTGATAATTATAAAACTTTACTTTTAATCAATCATGAACCTTCAATGAGTGAACTCATAAATCGAATCTGTCTTAAAGAAAACTCTGAACAATTTGAAAATTTAAAAAGAAAATTTCCTACTGCAGCCGTTGCTGAAATAAGTTTTAATTTCAATGATTGGGAAAAGTTATCAAAAGTTAAAGGAAAATTAATATCATTTATAAAGCCAAAAGATCTTCAAACATCTAAGGAATAGCCAGCAGATCTTACTGTTCTGATAAGATCTTTCTTGCCATCAATATTTATTGCTTTTCTTAGTCTTCTGATATGAACATCTATAGTTCTGGCCTCAACATAAATATCATCTCCCCATACAGAATTTAGAAGTTGCTCACGCGAATATACTCTTTTTGGATTCTTTATTAAAAAATCAATTAGTTTAAATTCGGTTGGGCCGACTATAACTTGTTTATCTGCTCTATAAACTCTTCGTTGAACTCTATCTACTTTAAGATCCTCAAATACTACAACATCAGCGGCAACACTTGGTTTAGATCTCTTTAATAAAGCGTTAATTCTTGCAATAAGTTCTTTTTGGCTGAATGGCTTAGTTACATAGTCATCAGCTCCTGTTTCAAATCCTTTAAGTTTGTCTTCTTCCTCACCTTTGGCTGTTAACATAATGATTGGGATATTTTTGTGAAGATTGCTTCTTTTCAAATTTTTACAGACTTCAACACCTGAAATATCTGGCAACATCCAATCTAATAAAATTAAATCAGGATTTTTTTCCTTTATATTTCTAATAGCGTCTTCTCCATTGACTGCATAATCAACTTTGTGACCCTCTTTTTCTAAATTGTATTTAAGTAAAGTTACGATGGGCATTTCATCTTCAACAATGAATAAATTTGCCCTCATTATCCTTTTGGTCGGTCTCCCTCTAAATAATCTCCTGTAATCAGAAAATAAACTTGCTCTGCAATATTGGTTGCATGATCTCCAATCCTCTCAATATTTTTAAGCATGAAAAGTAGTTGGGTTACTTTTTGTATATCGTTTTTATTTTTTTCTAAATGCTTTACTGCAGCTTCCATATTAGAATTAGTCATTTGATCTATTTCTTCATCAGAATTCCAAACATTTTCTGCTGTATCTTTAGCTCTATGTAAATACGAATTTAAAACTGCATTGACTTGTTTTGATGCTTTTAAACCAGCTATTTCGAAATTTTTAGTAATATCATTAGGTAAATCAGTTCCAATTTTAGTTAATCTTTTTGAGATGTTTTTTGCTAAATCACCAATTCTCTCTAAGTCTGAAGAAACTTTTAAGGCAACAACTGTTTCTCTTAAATCTATTGCCATAGGTTGCCTTAAGGCAATCAAATTTACAACTTGCTCTTCTATATTTATTTCATACTTATCAGTCAATTCGTCATCTTTGATAGATTTTTCTGCTAAACTAATGTCTTTTTTAACTAAAGATTGAATAGTGTTTTCAAGCTGTTTCTCAACTCCAGTTCCCATTTTCACTATTGTATCTTTTAATAACTGAAGTTGCTCTTCGTAAGATTTTACAATGTGCGGTTTTTCACTCATTAACCAAACCTTCCTGTAATATAATCCTGAGTTTGCTGATTATCAGGATTTTTAAATATTTTATCTGTTGGTCCAAATTCTATAAGTTTTCCCAAATGAAAGAAACCTGTTTTTTGAGATACCCTAGCTGCTTGTGACATTGAGTGGGTAACTATCACAATTGTGACCTCTTTTTTAAGATCATCTATAAGTTCTTCAATTTGAGCTGTTGCTATTGGGTCAAGCGCTGAACATGGTTCGTCCATAAGTATCACCTCTGGACTTACAGATATAGCTCTAGCAATACATAGTCGTTGCTGTTGACCTCCTGATAAACCAGTTCCGATTTCATCAAGTCTATCTTTAACTTCGTTCCACAAGGCAGCTTTTTTCAAACTTGTTTCAACTATTTGATCCATTTCTTCTTTGCTCTGTGCAATACCGTGAATAGTAGGACCATAAGCTACATTTTCATAAATTGTTTTAGGGAATGGATTGGGTTTTTGAAAAACCATACCAACGTTCTCCCTAAGTCTCACAACATCTAACTTTCTTGAATTCAGTTCTAGGTTGTCCATTTTAATACTGCCTTCAACTCTACAAATTTCTATGACGTCGTTCATCCTGTTCAAGCATCTTAAGAAAGTAGACTTTCCACACCCAGATGGTCCAATTAAAGCTGTAACTTCTTTTTCTGCTATATCTATAGAGACGTCAAATAATGCCTGTTTGGATCCGTAATAAACATTTACATTTTCCACTTTTATTTTACTCATTTAACTCCATTTCTTTTCAAATTTGTGTCTAACGATTTGAGCTGCCAAGTTCATTAAAATTAAAAAAGCTAGAAGCACCATAATACATGCAGATACTTTTTCAACAAAACCCCTCTCAGCACTTTCTGACCATATATATATCTGAACTGGTAAACTTGCAGCAGGATCAACTGGCGTACCAGGTATTGTATTCACAAAAGCAACCATTCCTATTAAAATTAAAGGGGCTGTTTCCCCTAAAGCTTGAGCCAAGCCAATTATCGTTCCAGATAAAGTTCCAGGCATTGATAGTGGCACAGTATGATGCATGGTTGTTTGCATATTACTTGCACCCATCGCTAAAGCAGCTTCTCTTATACTTGGGGGAACAGCTTTTAAAGAAGCTCTTGCAGCAATAATTATTGTTGGTAATGTCATAAGAGACAAAGTAATTCCTCCAACAAGTGGTGTCGATCTTGGTAAATTAAAAACTGCTAATAAAACACCAAGACCTAGCAAACCAAAGACTATCGATGGAACAGCTGCCAAATTGTTAATGTTTACTTCTATAAAATCTGTAAATTTATTTTTTGGTGCAAACTCCTCGAGATAAATTGCTGCTAGCACTGCAACAGGAAATGAAAACGCTAAACATACTAGTATACTAAAAACTGTTCCCATAAACGAGCTAGCTATACCTGCTAGTTCTGCCTCTCTTGAATCAGGACTTGTAAAAAAACTAATGTTAAACTCTGATAAAATATCTCCTCTTTCATTAAGCATATCGTAAATCTGCAACTGGTAATCATTTACTCTTCTATTCTCCTCAGGAATATCTCTTGGATAATTTCCCTTATGAACTTGATCAACATCATCAGAAGCTGTTAATTTTATGGGCACTATTTTACCTAGATAGTCTGGATTTTTTAAAAGTAGATCTTTAACCTCTGCCTCATATTTATACGAAACCATTTGTATCAATTGACGATCCTCTTCTTCAGGAAGTCCAGGATCTAATGAGGTCATAGCTTTGTAAGCAACATCATAATAGTCTGCATTTTCTAAATCATCTTTTGATGGGCTTTCTGCATCGATTAAAAGTAATTCTTTATCATAATGAACTTCTGTTACTATCCAAGTTTTTTGGAAAGCTGAGTAACCTTTTGAAAATATCTGAAACATAAAAACTGCTAAAAAGCTTAAAGCTAATCCTATAGCTATTTTGCCATACCATTGAAATCTTCTTTCAGCGTTATATCTTTTTTTTAATAAATTTTTCTTAAAACTATTCATATTTTTCCCTATATTTTTTAACAACTGAAAGAGCGATTACATTTAAGAATAAAGTTACTATAAATAAAGATATTCCTAATGCAAAAGCTGATTGAGTTTTTGGATCTCCAAATTGTTGGTCTCCAATTAAAATTACTACAATTTGCGCTGTAATGGTTGAAGTTGATTCAAGGGGATTCATTGTAAGATTAGCCGCTAGTCCTGAGGCCATTACAACAATCATTGTTTCTCCTACCGCTCTCGATACTGCTAAAAGTATCGAACCTACGATACCAGGTAGGGCTGCTGGAAAAATTATTTTTTTTACAGTTTCAGATTTTGTTGCGCCCATTGCGTAACTCCCATCTCTTAAATTTTGAGGTACTGCCGTCATAACGTCATCGCTTAGACTTGAAATAAAAGGGATTATCATTACTCCCATAACTGCTCCTGCAGCTAAAGCGCTCTCCGCTGAAACTTCTAAACCCATAGCGTTACCAATTTCTTTAACAAAAGGACCGACGGTTAAAGCTGCAAAAAAACCATATACCACTGTTGGAATACCAGCTAAAATCTCAATAATAGGTTTCGCATATTTTCTTACGCCTCTTCCAGCATACTCAGATAGATATATCCCACTCAGCAAACCTATGGGGATGGCAACACACATTGCAATAAAAGCAATAAAAAAAGTTCCAGCAAATAAAGGCACAGCTCCGAAAGCATCCTTCATTAATTCAGGATCTGGTTGGCCATCTCTTACAAAAGTTTTAGCAGGATACCAATGAGTTCCGAATATAAAGTCAAAGATTTTTACTGCTTGAAAAAACCTAATCGCTTCGAATAAAAGTGAAAAAACTATTCCGATTGTAACTAAAACTGCGCCTAATGATGCAACAAATAACACCCATTTAAGAAAAATTTCTACTGGTTCTCTCATTCGATCATTTTTCTGAACAGATCTATACGCAAAACTCAGAGAGAAAATTAAAATTGCTAAAATAATTGCTACTTTAGCGCTGTTAGCTATTCCTTTTAATTGAATGTACTTATTAGCAGACTCATCTAGAAAATTAGTAATATTTCCCGTGTAAGTTCCTGCGGCTAATGCTTTAACCTTTGTGTAAATAAGCTGAAGCTCATTTTTAGTTAAGTTCTGATCAGTGTAATCTTGTAAAATAAATGTTTTAACTATTGATGGTTCAAAAACTGACCAAAGAGCAAAAATTATTAATGCTGGTGCAGCACACCAAGCAGCTAAATAATATCCATAAAATTTTGGTAATGCCGTAAGTCTTTGTGATGATTGAATAACTAGAGCTTTTTTTCTACCGAAATAATAACTTGTGAAAGCTAAGAGAATAATAAAAGTTACAAGTATTAAATTCATATTGAGCTTCCAGAGATAAAAAGGGGGTAAAATACCCCCTTTTTGTTTAATTGATACTACTACTTCTTAGCAGGCATGTTAACTAACTTCGTAGCGTTAGTTCTAGATGTTTTGTATAACTTGCCATCTAGAGGTACTAGCCCGATATCAGTTAAATAACCTTTATTACCCATAGCTTTTTTACTTGTGAACTCTTTTACGAATTCATGTAAGCCAGGTACAACGCCCACGTGAGCTTTTTTCACATAGAAGAATAAAGGTCTTGCAACTGCGTAACTGTAATCTTGAATCGAAGATAGACTTGGTTGACCACCTTCAATGCTTGCAGCTTGCAATTTATCTTTTGCAGCTAAGAAATAACTGAAACCAAAGAAACCGAACATTTCTTTGTCCGCAGCTAATTTTTGAATAATAAGTGAGTCGTTCTCACCAACTTCAATTACCGCACCATCTTCTCTTAACGCTTTATATTTAGCGCCAGCTTTTTTAGAAGCATCATCGATACCTTTTTTCATTACTAATGAATTCCAAGCATCTCTTGTTCCTGATGTTCCTGGAGGCACCATAACTTTGATAGGGTAGTTTGGTAATGATGGGTCGATATCACTCCAATTTTTATATGGATTTGGTACTAACGCACCATCTTTAGCAACTTCTTTTGCTAATGCTGCCCATAATTGTTTTTTTGTAAAGTTTACTGGTTTAGCATCTTTAGAATAAGCTAACGTTATTCCGTCGTTACCAACTGTAATCTCTACGATTTCTTCAACACCATTTTTTTGACATAGCGCATACTCTTTAGCCTTCATAGCTCTAGATGCATTTGTTATGTCTGGGTGCTCTGTACCAACTCCAGCACAGAATAATTTAGCTCCACCACCTGTTCCTGTTGACTCGATTACTGGTGTTTTAAATTTACCAGACGAACCAAATCTTTCAGCAACGATTGTTGCATAAGGGAATACAGTTGAAGAACCTACGATTTTAATCTGATCTCTAGCTTGAGCAGAAGTTACAACTAACATTGCAACTAATGAAGCTAAAGCGATTGATAGTTTTTTCATTGTTTATCCTTTCATTTATTAATTAATTAACAAACATTGGATTCATAAAATTAAGAGGATTCTTAATTATTACAGATATGTTACAAATTTATTAAAATGATAACTTTTTAGTTGAACTTTCTAGTTATCTCGATTTGTTGATAATCAGAAGCTAAAGACCCTCCGCAACTAAAAGGTCTTACTTTATTTTTAACTGCGTAGGATTGAGTTGGCTTTAATGTAACTTCTAGTTGTACAAAGTTAACTAACTTTTGAGTAAATCCTTTATCATATCTCCAAGCATTCCATTGTGTGGGAGCGGTAAATACTTCGGTTAAATAAGATGCAGCTTGTGAGTGAATCATATTGCTCTCGTTTTGTCCTTTTAAAAGATTATTTTTAACTTTTTCAAAAATTTTTCTACATTTGATTGAGTCCGCCATGTACGAGTTCGCATTTAAATGAGTACTCATCGGTGCTGACACAATTAATTGAATTCCATCGTATCGTCTTGAAAATAAAGCTTCAGTATAAATTGTAGATACATTTTTACTATCTATTTCAAAGACTAAATCGTTTTTAGCTTGCTTAAGATCGTTTTTCAGTCTTAGAAGCCCAAGATCAAAAACTGTAAGAGGTTGAGAACGTAAAGTTTTCTCTATTAAATTTACATCTGCTTTAACAGTTGTAAAAATTAAAGTTAATAAAACCAGACTTATATAATTCATTAATCTAGTCATACTAAAACTTTAACTATTTTGCCGTCTATCTCAAGACAAAATTTAATAAAACTGTAATATTTGCTAAAATTTTGAAAAATGGACCTTTATTTCGGTGCCACTTTGAGCTTCACTTTTTATTTCTAGTTCTCCTCTATGCTGATTAACAATGTGCTTCACGATCGCCATTCCAAGTCCAGTGCCACCAACTTTTTTGCTTTTAGCAGCATCAACTCTAAAAAATCTTTCAGTAATTCTCGGAAGTTGTTCAGTTGGAATTCCAATACCATTATCTTTAATGGACACGGTATAAGAGTCTCCTATAACTTTTCCGTTACCTTGCCCACAATTAATTTCAATCTTTTTATTTTTTTCTGAATATTTTATACTGTTATCAATAATATTTGAAAAAACTTCTATTAATTTTTCATGATCGCCTTTAATAAAGAAATCATCTTTTATATTATTTTTAAATTCAAAAGATTTTAAATTTTTTTGATGGATATCTTCAACGTTACTTAAAACTTCTTTTAAATTTACTTTATCTTGAGGCTGTATATGTTCCTCTAACTCAATTCTACTTAATGAAAGTAAATCTTTAATTAAGCTTTCCATCCTATCAGCTTGCTCAAGCATTATCGGTATAAATTTTTTTTGTGCTTCTAAATCATCTTTCGCATGTCCGCTTATAGTTTCTAAAAATCCTTTAATAGAAACTAAAGGCGTTTTAAGTTCATGGCTGACATTAGCTACAAAATCAGATTTAAACCTTTGCGCTTTTATAATATCAGTTAAATCTTTTAGAAATAAAACAACCGAATCAGGATCATCGACATATGAGGTCGGTCCAGAGAATAGATGAACTTTAAAGAACTGAAATGAGGGAGAGGATAATTCTAAATCCATAGTAATTGTCTCTTTTTTTAAAAGTACTAAATCAATATTTTGGAGTAAATCAGGAACTCTCAATAAAGTAGCCACGTGCTTATTTAAATTATTTTCTCCAAATTTTTTTTTTGCACTATTATTAAAAAATTTGATATTTTTAAATTTATCTACAATTAAAATTAGATCATCGATTTGATTAATAATCTTTACTTGCTCATTAGTTTTTTCATTGGTGATGTCTTCTATCCCCTCTTCATTATTACTTGGTTTGTTCTCTCTCTTAACATCGGATCTTGCCTCCATGCCTGCTACAATGGATTTTCTGGATACTGCAATTACTACGATCACAATTATCCCAGCAAGAGAATAAAATAATAATTCCATGATTTGATTATACTTTAAAGATATAGACTAAAGAAATATTTTTTAGCGGTTTGATACCGCACTATTTAAAAAGATTTTTGCGCAATTTTCCCAGGTATATTTTTTTGCATGCTCAATGCAAGCGCTTCTATCTGACTTAAGAGCTTCAAGTGCTGCTTTTTTAAGATCGTTGTTTAACGAGCCAATGTTTGTTCCGTTAAAAATATCTTTTGGTCCTGCTACTGGGTAAGCAGCTACTGGCAATCCACATTTTAAAGCTTCTATAATTACAATTCCAAAAGTATCTGTTTTGCTCGGGAAAACAAAAACATCAGAAGAAGCAAAGTAACTTGCAAGCTCACCATTTGTTCTCTCTCCTTTAAATATCGCTTCAGGGTATTCTTTTTTAAGTTTATCTAAATCAGGTCCTTTACCAACAACTAGTTTCGTGCCTTCTAACTCTAAATCCAGAAATGCTCTTATATTCTTCTCAATAGATACCCTTCCCACATAAAGATAAATTGGTCTTTTATACTCTAAATTAATCTTTTTAGGCTTTTGAAATGCCCCGTGGTTTGCCCCTCTAGTCCAAACAACCATCTTATCCTTATCAAAACCAATATCTTGAAGTTCATCTTTCATTGACTGAGTTGTTACTAAAATTTTTTCAGCCTTTGAGTGAAATCCTTTAAGGAACTTTTGAGCAAGCTTAATTGGCAAATAAGGATAGTATAGCTTCAAATATTTATCAAATTGAGTATGGTAAGACGTAGTAAACTTAAGCTTATTTTTTACACAATATCTTTTTGCAAATATTCCTATCGGGCCTTCTGTAGCTATGTGAATTATATCAGCATCGGCTTTAGAAATTAATCTACCTACTCTAGGCCAAACATTAAGAGAAAGTTTTATTTCATTATATTTTGGCATTGGCACAGTAAAAAATTGATTAGGTTCAATATATTCAACCTGATGTCCAATTTTTTTTAATTCATCGCCAAGATTTTTTAAAGTTCTACAAACACCGTTCACTTGCGGATACCAGGCATCAGTAACGATTAAAATTTTCATTTATTTATTTACTACTTTTAAATACGGCTCGTAATCAACAACGTCACCTCTGATTTTATCCCAGTCAATAACTTCCATGCGACCATCAAAATGTTCTACCAAGAAAGTTGCACCTTCTACCCAATCACCACAATTTAAATATCTCACACCATCTAAGACTTGATCGGCAGAATGATGAATATGGCCGCAAATTATGCCATCAACATTTTTTCTTTTAGCATAAGTTGCTAAAGTTTTTTCATAATCGCCTATATATTTTACAGCGTTCTTTACTTTGTGTTTTAAATATTTTGCTAAAGACCAATTACCCTTTTTAAATAATCTTCTAAAAAAATTGATAACAACATTAAACTCAAGTAAAAAACTATAAGCGATAGCTCCTACTTTTGATAACCATGGAGCATATTTCATCACTCCATCCCAAGCATCACCATGAACAACAATATACTTTTTATTATCTGAACTTACATGTATGGCTCTATTTACCACTTCAATATCGCCAAAATGTAATGGTAAAAATTTTCTGAAGACATCATCATGATTTCCCACAATATATTTTACTTTTGTTCCATGTCTTGCTTTTCTTAATGTTTTTTGAATCACATCATTATGTTCTTGAGGCCAGTAAAATTTTGTTTTTAAAGCCCAAACATCAACGATATCACCAACAAGATATAAATTCTCTGACCTTGAATGTTTGTAAAATTCTAATAATTTGTTTGCTGCACTTTTTCTATGCCCAAGGTGCAAGTCAGAAATAAAGATGCTTTTGTAATTTAAAATCTTTCCTTTAGATTTAGTTTGAATTGTTTCCATATTTTTTATAAAACGAATCTCTAGTATAAGTAGAATCATAAATATGTTACAGAATTGTTAAAATATGGATAAAAAATTGAATTTTGCCGTTATATTTAATGCTAATGCAGCAGGTGGTAGAAAACTTAAATTAATTAATAAGGTTATTTATCTTTTAGAAAAAAATCACCTTGTAGATCTTTTTAAAACCGAAAGCGAAGATCATGCAAGAAAAGTTTTTAAAGAATTATCTAATAAAAAATTTGATCGGTTAGTATTTGCTGGCGGTGACGGGAGCGTATGTTTTGGTATTAATGAAATGTTTAAAAGTGATAATCTAAAAGACAAATTAGTAGGTTACATACCTGCTGGCACTGCAAATATTTTACAAATAGAAACTCAAATTAAGAAAAAGGCGGAGGAGATTTACAACGTCCTCGTATCAGATAATCATAAGAAAATTTCATTAGCAAAAATAAATGATAAGTACTTTTTCTTGATGGCTGGTGTAGGTTTTGACTCTCGAATTGTTGAGTCCATAAATATTAATATTAAAAAGTATCTTGGAAAAGTAATTTTCGCTTTAAAAGGTTTTCAGCATTTTTTATTTTTAAAAAATAATAAAATGGAGGTTGAGGTAGATAATGAAAAAATTATGGCTGATTGGATTTTATGTACTAATTCAAAATACTATGCTGGTCCCCATTCTATAACAAATGATACCAATATATTTGAAAACAGGATAGTGGCTTACATATTTAAAGACCTGACTAGAATAAAATTACTTTATTATGTTTGGTTGATTTTAACCAAAGGTGACTTAACTCCTGCAAAAAGTGTAATTAAAAAAGAATTGAACAGATTAAAAATAAATGGTGTAAACAATAAAGTTCTATCACAGGTTGATGGTGAAAATTGTGGTTACGTAAACAGTCTTGAAATCCAAAAAACAGACAGATTTATAAATTTATTAGTTCCGTAGGATTTTCTAAATTTTTTCAACTTTTAGTTTAAAAGATTTTTCTTAATTTAATTTGAAAAATTCTTTAGATTATTTTAGATTTTTCTTTTTTGGAGGAACAATATGAAAAAAAAGTTAAAAAAAAACGAAAAGAAAAAGAAAAAAATACTAAAATCAATCGATAAGCTTAAAAATAAGATAAGCACTAAACAAAAAAAACTATCAAAGATTGATCTAAAGATAGCTAGTATCGAGAAAAAAATCGCTGAAAAAAGAGCTAACAAAAATAAAGAACCTATCACAGCATCTTTAAATAATTAGTTTATAAAGAAATTAAATGCCCCTGATTTAAAAATATCAGGGGTTTACTTTAATTTACCAAAAAGGTTTAAAAGTATTACTCCTGAAACAATTAAAATTAATCCAACAGTAGCATAAAGATCAGGAGTTTGATTGTATTTAAATATTCCAAATAATGTAACTGCAGTTATCGTTAATGCTCCGTAAGTCGCATAAGTAAATCCAACAGGTATTATGGTCATTGCTCTGGATAAACAAAAAATACAAACAACAATACTTGTAATGCAAAAAATTGTAGGTGTGAGCTTAGTAAAACTTTCAGTGGTTTTAAGAAAACCGTTAGTGGCAATACCTGTTATAATTGCTAAAATTAAATAAATATATCCACTAAATAAACTTATACTTTTCATTGTGCTTTAGCGAACTGGCCGCCGTCTCTATATCTCCATAACCATTTTTTCATCTCTTCTTCAACATCTGTTGGATCTATATCAAGATCTTTTAATGTTAGATAATTATTGGAAACAACATTATCTGCTTCAGATAAAATTTCGCATTGGTCTCTGGTTAAAATCGGAGGGAAAGGAAGTAAATCCGTTATACTACTCTGTATTTTTGCTATAGACATTGGCATTTCAATAACAAATCTTTTTTTATTAATAGTTGATAAAATTGACTTAACCATATCTCCAAAACTAATTATTTTTGGTCCTCCAATTTCATAAATTTTACCTTCGTTATTTTTAATTTCGATTGCTTTTACAATGGAGCTTACGACATCTGAAACAAAGATTGGTTGAAACTTATAATTTTTGCCAACAACTGGAATTACAGGCAATATACTTAATTTTGAAAACAGATTAGTAAAATTATCTTCAGGACCACAAACTACACTGGGTCTTATAATTACTGTTTTTTTAAAATTATCTAGTGCATTTTGTTCACCTAAAAATTTTGATTTTTGATATAACGATTTTGATTTATCATTAGCTCCGATAGCGCTGACGTGAATAAATTTCTTTACATCCGATTCTGAACAAATCTTAGCTACTGCTTCAGGAATTTTTGAGTGGATATTGTAAAATTTTTGTTTTCTATTTTCAAAGAGGATACCAATTAAATTTACGACTACATCTGAATTTTTAATTGCCTCTTTTAAATCTGAGAAATTATTTGGATTCCAATCCAATAATTCTATCGCACCAGGTGTGGCTTGAGTCTTTAAATACCCTTTTTGAAAGGCTTTTCTAGTGGTTATGATGCATCTATAGTTTTTCTTGGTCAAATTTCGAACAAGATATCTCCCTATAAAGCCTCCACCACCTAAGATTGTGCAAATACGATTTTTCATGGTATTTAAAGTTATATATGAAAATAACTAAGATAAAAGAGGACATAACATCAGAAATAGCTAAGTCATTTCAAAACAGTATTGCTATAGACACAGAAGCTACTGGACTACAAATTCCTGAAAGAGATAAATTAAGCCTTATTCAAATCTGTGATGAAAAAGGGAATGTTTATATAATTCAACCTAATAAAGAAAATTTTAAAGCTCCAAATTTAGTTTCAGTTTTAGAAAATGATAAAATATTAAAAATTGGTCATTTTTTAAGATTTGACAAGAACGCTCTCGAATATTTTTTAAAATGTAAAATTAAAAACATATTTGATACTAAAATTGCATCAAAAATAGTTAGAACCTATACCGATGCTCATGGATTAAAAAACTTAGTACAAGAGTTCTGTAATAAGTCTATAGATAAAAGACAAGGGAGTAGTGATTGGAATAAAGACATAAATGAATTATCAGATAAACAATTAGAATACGCAGCAAACGATGTTATTTATTTACATAAAATAAAAAAAGAGTTGGAAAAAATGCTTGTGAGAGAAAAAAGGATGGGTTTGTTTCAAAACTGTATAGCGTTTTTAAATACTAGAGTTGAATTAGATCAGAAAGGTTTTAAAGAGGACATTTTTGAACATTAATGAATAAAAAAGATTATATATCTCAAGCTTTAAAAGCAGCAAACATACAAATAAGAGAACTTAAAAAAGTAAAAAAAATTTTTAACAAGTCGTTTATAAAAGCTGTGGATCTTATCCTCAATTGTAAGGGAAAGGTTATATTTGCGGGAATAGGAAAATCTGGATTAATTGCAAAAAAAATATCAGCAACTTTTTCTAGTGTTGGTATTCCAAGTTTCTTTTGTGATCCTGCGCAAGCTTTACATGGAGATATGGGACAAATTGAGAAAAAAGATATTTTAATTATTATTTCTTATTCTGGAAATACTTCAGAACTAGCAAACATGTTAAAATATTCTAACAGGTACCGAATAAAGATTATTGGTATTGCTTCTAAATTAGAAAGTATATTATTAAAAGCAAGCGACATTAAGATTGTTCTTCCAAAAGTAAAAGAATCTGACATCACTGGCATGGTACCTACCTCTAGTACCTCGATAACTCTTCTTTTGGGTGATTGTCTGGCTACAACTGTGATGCAGCAAAAAAAATTTTCTAAAGAAAAATTCAAAGTGTTTCATCCTGGTGGTAATATTGGCTCATCACTTCTACTAGCTAAAGATATTATGGTAGTTGGTAATAAGATGCCTACAATAAATTATAATAAAAACTTTAAAGAAGCTTTGAAAGTAATGAATATGAAAAAACTTGGTATCGTTGTAATAACAAAAAACAAATTTATAAAAGGTTTAGTAACAGATGGTGATTTAAGAAGAGAACTTAAAAATTATAATGCAAATAAGAATTTAAATAAATTTATGACTAAAACACCATTTGTCGTAAACGAGAACATGCCTTCATCAAAAGCACTTGCAATTATGAATGAAAAAAAAATTACTAGTTTACTTGTAGTTTCTGATAAAGATTATAAAAAGAAAAACAAAGTATTAAAAGGAATTATACATATTCATTTTCTTTTGCAGGGTGGAATTTAATGATTGATAGAAAGAAAAAAATTAAGATTATTCAACTAAGTTTACTTGTAATAGGGTCTCTTGTTCTTTTTTTAACATATGCGAATAAATCTGACTCTCCAAAAGAAGAAATTGTCTCAAAAGAAATTCAAGAAAGAATAAAAAATCAAAACACAAATTTACCAGAAAATTCTGATATTTTTTACAATATTGAATACTCGGGCTTAGATCTAGCCGGAAATAGATATATTCTTAAATCAAAAGAAGCTTTTAACGATAAAAATAATCAAGAAATTGTTCAAATGAAATTTGTTGAAGCTTTTTTTTATTTCAAAGATGATACAGTTTTAAAAGTTAAATCTGATTATGGAATATATAATAATAAAACCTTGAATATGAACTTCAAAAAAAATGTGAAAGCTACTTATGAAGGAAGTGAGCTCTTCGCACAAGAAGCAGAATATTCCAATGTCGAGAGTTTTTTAACCATTGCCGATCAAGTAAGAGTGAATGATTCTAAAGGTACTATGTTCGCTGATAAACTTTTATTTGATATTAAAAAAAAAAAATTAAATATTGCTTCATTTAATGATAACAAGATTAATGCTAATATAAATTTAAAATGAAAAAAGGTTTTAGAATTTTAAAATTTAAAAAAGATAAGCCTATCTTTGAAATAAAAGATGTAAGCAAATCATTTGATGGAAGGCCAATTTTAAAAAAGTTATCTATTAAGGTTTTTCCTGGAGAATGCGTAGGTGTTCTTGGGCCTAATGGATGTGGGAAGACTACTCTCTTCTCTATGTGTATAGGAGAACAAAATACGGATAGTGGTAAAATTTATTTGAATAACAAATCAATTGAACAAATCCCAATACACCTGAGGTCTAAAGAGGGCTTGGGTTATCTTCCTCAACAAAGAAGTGTGTTTGATATGTCTGTTTATGATAATATTTTAGGAATAGCTCAAGTTTCAATTAATGGGCAAGACAATCAAAAAGCTATTACAGAAAAACTGCTTGATGAATTTAATTTACAACATCTAAGAACATTAAATGCTTCAGTCTTATCTGGAGGAGAAATAAGAAGACTGATGATGGCTAGAGTGATGATTAATAAACCTAAAATTGTTTTATTAGATGAACCTTTAGCTGCACTAGACCCTTTAGTTATTCAAGATATACAAAAATATATACTTAAGATCCAATCTAGTGGAACTGCTATACTAGTTACTGATCATAATGTGAAAAACTTATTTGACATCACCGATAGAAGTTATGTTCTTGGTGAGCAAACTGTTATTGCTGAGGGAACTTCTAGAGAAATATTAAAATCCTCAAAAGCTATTGAGCAGTATTTTGGCTCACAATTTTCTTAAAAATTAATGTCATCCAAAAGTTTTAATATAGTAATCAAAAGAAAAATTTCTCCATTCGTAAAAACTATAAAAGTTGACTCAGATAAATCAATCTCAATAAGAAGTTTTTTAATTGCAGCAATAAGTCAGAATATCTCTTCAGTTGAAAATGTTTTAGAGTCTGAAGATGTTAAGTCTACAATAACTTGCTTAAAAAAACTCGGGGTAAAAATAAAAAGATTAAAAAAAGGAAATTTTCTAATCTACGGAAAAGGACTTGGTTCTCTTAATGTGAACAAAAAAATTAAATTGAATTTTGGTAATTCTGGAACTCTAGCAAGATTATTAATAGGTTTACTATCGACAACTCCAGATGTTGAATTAAGAATAACAGGTGACGAGTCTTTAAATAAAAGGAGTATGAAAAAGTTGATAGACTTAATGACTCAATTTGGGGCATTTTTTTTTCCAAAAGGAAAATTTAATTTTCCTCTAAAAATTATTTCATCGAATATGCCAATAGGTATTGACTATAATGCAGGTGTTTCAGCTCAATTAAAAAGTGCGGTAATTCTTGCAGGATTGAATTCTTACGGTGAAACAAACATTTTAGAGCTAAAAAGAAGCAGAGATCACACAGAGAATATGTTGCTTAAGAATAGTCAGTCTATTCAAATTAAAAATGGTAAAAAAAAATTAATTAGAGTCTTTGGAAAAAAAAATCTAAATCCAATAAACTTAAGGGTACCTGGTGATCCATCCTCAGCTGCTTTTTTTACAGCATTAACAATATTAAATACGAAATCTTTTTTAAAAATTAAAAACGTAGGTCTAAACAGTACAAGACTTGGATTCTATAAACTATTAAAAAAGCACGGGGCAAACATAAAGTTTATAAATGTAAAAAGAAAAAATAATGAAGAAGTTGGAGATATTTGTATCAAAAGTTGTGTAATAAAACCTATCAAAGCATCTCAAGAATATTATGTAAATTCTACGGATGAATATCCAATACTTTTTGTGATCGCTGCACTGACCAAAGGGAAGTCTATATTTAAAGGAATAGAAGATCTTGCTAATAAGGAAAGTAATAGAATTAAAGAAATGCAAAAAATTCTTAAACAGATCGGTGTCAAAACAGTTTACTCAAATAATGAAATCAAAATATTTGGCAAAGGAATGATCAAAGCAAGTAGCAAAAAGATAAATGTTCCAAAACTTGGAGATCATCGTATTTGTATGTCTGCATTTATATTAGGAATATTAACGGGTGCAAAAACGACAATTAAAAATTTTGAAACTGTTAATACATCGTCTCCATCTTTTTTGAAAATAATGAAAATTCTAGGAGTAAAATCTGAAAAAAAAATTTAAAACACTTCAAATTTCATGCGACGGAGGGGCTGCAACAGGCAAATCAACAGGGGCAGAGATGATCTCAAGAAAATACAATTTAAAATTTCTATCATCAGGTCTGCTTTATAGATATGCAAGTTTTCTAATCCTAAAACACAAACCTAAAAATTATAATAAATTTCTTAAAATAGAATTTAAGAATTTAAATTATAAAAGTCTTAAAAATATCAATCTTCATACACCAAGGGTTTCTGAATTCAGTGCTGTCATAGCAAAAAAAGATAGTGTTAGAAAAATTTTAAAAAAATTTCAAATTAATTTCTCTAAAAAAAATAAAAATTGTTGTATTGAAGGAAGAGATATATCAACTAAGATATTGCCATTTTCAGATGTTAAATTTTTTTTTAAATGTAATTTAAAAATTGCTGCACTAAGAAGATTTAAACAATTAAGAAAAAAAAATAAAAATATAAAGCTATATGAGGTAAAAAAAGCCCTTAGAATAAGAAATATTTTAGATAGTGAAAGAAAAAACTCCCCTTTACTTAAACATAGAGATTCGATAGAAATCGACACCGGTAAATTAGACAAAAAAGCAATGTTAGCAAAAATGTCTAAATACGTGGAAAGAGTAATTAAAAAAAAATATGGCATCAGAGCAAGAACTTAAAAATTCAAATCCATTAAAAAAGGAATTCCAAAATTTACTTGATAAAGACTTTGAAAATAGAAAGTTAAAAGAAAACGAGATCATAAAAGCCACGGTAACTGAGATAACTAATAACTTCATTATTGTAGATTGTAAGGCAAAGATGGAAGGTATGATTCCTGTTGAAGAATTCAAAAATGATGATGAACTTTCCAAATTAAAAGTTGGATCGCAAATTGATGTCTATCTGGAGAGAATAGAAAGTTTCAAAGGAGAGATCGTTATATCGAGAGATAAAGCAAAAAAAATGAAAGCCTGGAAAAAAATGGAAAAAATTTTTGAAACTCAGGAAGAGATGACAGGTTATATTACAGGAAAAGTAAAAGGCGGTTTTATCGCTACAGTAGAAGGGCTACCATGTTTCATGCCATCATCTCAAATTGACGTGAGACCTCTCAAAAGGGTTGACCATTTAATGAATACTCCTGTTAAAGTTATAGCAACAAGAATTGATAAAAACAGAGGTAATGTTTGTGTTTCAAGAAGAGCTGTTCTAGAAAAAAGTAAAAATGCTGAAATCACTGAAGCTTTAAAAAATATTAAAGAGGGAGATATAGTTGAAAATGCAATAGTAAAAGCTACAACGGACTGGGGAATTTTTCTAGATATTAATGGCATAGATGCACTTCTACATGTTTCTGACTTAAGTCATGGAAGGGTTAAAAAACCTTCAGACTTAGTTACTATAGGACAAAAGCTTAAAGTAAAAATTACAAAGATTGATGAAAAGACTAAAAGGGTGTCAGCATCAATAAAGGCTCTAACTGAGGATCCATACGAAAATATAGAAAAAAAATACAAGGTCGGAAAAATTTACGATGGTGAAGTGACGAAAATTATGGATTACGGATGCTTCGTTCGAATTGATGAAGGGATCGAAGGTTTAATACATAATTCTGAATTAGATTGGACCAATAAAAATATTAGGCCTAATAAAGTTTTATCGGTTTCCCAAAAAATTAAATTCAAAATTGTAAATATTGATAAAGATACTAAAAGAATATCTTTGTCTTACAAAGCTACTCTGCCAAATCCTTGGGATAAGATCAAAGATCAAATTGGTAAAGAAGTAAAAATAAGAGTCAATAACATTACTGATAAAGCAATATTTGGAGACTTAGTAGATACTGGATTATCAGGTATGTTGCACTACAAAGAGATATCTTATGAGGAAAATTTAGAAGATTTAAAAAAATTCAAAAAAAACGATACTATAACTGTTAAAATATTAGAAATAAAAGACGATAAAATTAGATTTTCGAAAAGAGCTTTAGACAAAGACCCATTAGATTTCTTTAAGGATAATAATAAAAAAGTAGGCGATGTAATAACAACTAGGATACATGAAGTTTTAAAAACAGGAGTTAAGGTTTCTATAGATAAAGATAAAA
The DNA here is from genome assembly GCA_902523185.1 of uncultured Pelagibacteraceae bacterium. Classification (GTDB taxonomy): domain Bacteria; phylum Pseudomonadota; class Alphaproteobacteria; order Pelagibacterales; family Pelagibacteraceae; genus Pelagilacustribacter. The sequence continues at coordinate 77,822 of CABYYJ010000001.1, forward strand.
AGCTAATTGTTACAATAAGAAAAGGCGATTTAGCTAAAGACGCTGCTGATGCAAGACCAGAAGTATTTTCTTCGGGTAATGCGCTTGATGCTAAAATTACAGAGCTTGATACTAAAAATAGGAGAGTAAAATTAAGTGTGAAGGCAGCACAAATAGATGAAGAAAAATCATTAATTGCTAAATTTGGAGAAGGCGCAACGAAATCAGGTGCCACACTTAAAGGTATTTTTGAAAAAGCAATTGGGAAAAAAGGGAAAAAAGATAAGTAATTGTCAAAACAAGATCTAATCAAAAAACTTAAACACAAAAATCCCTCGCTAAATCAATCAGAAATAGAGACAATAATAAATACTTTCAGCGAAAATATTCTAAAGGCATTAAAAGACGATAAGAATATTGAATTAAGGGGATTTGGAACTTTTTTTGTCAAAAAAATTAAAGAAAAATATTCTGCTAGAAATCCAAGGACTGGAAAATTAATTTATGTTCCTGAAAAAAATAAGGTAAGGTTTAGACCAAGTAAAAAATTAAAAGAATTTATTAACAATAATGATACCTAAAATTTTCATTGCCTGTGATACTAAAAGTCCCAAAAAAATTAAGAAAGTAATAAAAGAAATTCAAAATTCAAAAATAAAATTTGGATTAAAATTCGGCTTGGAATTTCTAAATTCTAAAAATGGAAGAAACTTTATTTCTAAATTAAAAAATGAGATTACTTTTGGAGATTATAAACTTGCTGATATACCAAATACTTGTAAGTCATCAATTGTGGCTGTAAAAGATTTAAAATTCAATTATATAACTATTCACATAAGCTCAGGCCTTGAAGCAATTCAAGCTACAAAAAAAGCTTCAGGATCTACAAAATTAGTTGGTGTCACCATTCTTACTTCATTAAATGATAAGTCTTTAAAAGAAATAGGTTTTGATAAAGATGTTAAAAAGATAGTTTATCTTCAAGCAAAATTGGCAGCGAAAGCAAAATTAGATGCAGTAGTTTGTAGTCCTAAAGAGATAAAAATAGTTAAAAAAGTTTTTAAAAAAGAAATAATTACACCAGGTATAAGGCTCACTGGTGAAAGTAAAGGAGATCAGAAACGAGTGATGACCCCCAAACAAGCTTTTCAAAATGGGGCCACATCTCTTGTGATGGGACGAAGTTTAATTAATGGAAATTTAAGGAATAATATTAAAAAACTTATTAAAGAGTTAACGTAATATGAAAGTGAAAATTTGTGGCTTACATCCAGCTAGAGATGTTCAACTTTGTATTGATTTAAGGGTTGATTTTTTAGGTTTTGTCTTTTACGAAAAATCTCCAAGAAATTTAAGCTTTAAAGAAATTAAAAAGTTAAAGAATTATGTTAAAAAAGACTCACTTTTTGTTGCAGTGACTGTAAATCCTACTAATGATTTCATTGAAAAAATTATCTCTGAAAACTTTGATTATATACAACTTCATGGGTCAGAAGGTAATGAAAGACTTAAAGAAATAAAATCAATGGGGTTAAAAATAATAAAAACTATTAAAATTAATTCACTGTCAGATATAAATAGTTATAAAAACTTTGATAATGCTGATATTATTTTATTTGATACACCTGGTATGGAAAAATCAATAAAATTTCCAGAGAGTTTGATATCAAAACTACCAAGAGGCAATAGATACGCCCTGGCTGGATCTGTCTCTGAAGATAATATTGAAAAACTTGCTAAATTAGGAGTTACCTTTTGTGATTTATCAAGTAGTTTAGAGTCAGATAAAGAAATAGGATACAAAGACCATCAAAAAATAAAAAATTTTATTTGTAAAGTAAATGAGCTTAAAAATTAGAAAAGGTGTACCTCTCATAGACCAACACGATAAAAATTTCATGTATGGAGGAAAATTTGGTGGAAATTTTATTCCTGAAACACTTAAAAAACCAATAGATGATCTTACAAAACTATTCTCAAAATTAAGAAAAGATAAAAAATTTGTAGAGAAAAGAGATCATTTTTTTAAAAGCTATGTAGGAGCTCCTACGCCCTTTATTAAACTAGATAATTTAACTGACCATCTCTGTGGAGCACAAATATATGCAAAAGTTGTCTCTGAAGCCAATGGTGGGGCTCATAAAATTTACAATGCCACAGTACACTGTTTAATTGCTAAAAAAGCTGGAAAAAAATATATTGTTGGTGACACAGGTGCCGGTTACGCAGGAAAAATGCTTTCTATGGCAGCAAAGAAATTTGGGCTTAAATGTAAAATTTTCATGGGAGCTAAAGATATAAAAAGACAAAGACCTAATGTTGAAGCAATCAGGAAAAATGGAGCAATAATAATTCCAGTTTACTCAGGAAGTCAAACATTGGTTGATGCCGTAAGCGAATGTATGCGTTATTGGGTTTCAAATTGTGATACTACACATATGTGTGTTGGATCTACAGTAGGACCTAACATATTTATAAAAATTTGTGCGTATTCAACAGCTCAAATTTCAAGAGAGTTAATTGGGCAAGTGAAAGAAGAGTTTGGAAAAATTCCGAAAAAAATGAAGCTTATTAATTGTGTAGGTGGTGGAAGTTCTGCAATGGGTTTTTGGAACGAATTTATAGACACCGATGCTGAACTTATTGGTGTTGAAGCTGGAGGTCCAAAAAATAGTAAATTACATGCAGCTCCTCTGACTAACGGCTCTAAAATCGGTATCTTACATGGTGCAGCACAATATGTAATTCAAGATAAAGATGGTCAAATTGGAACAACAGAGTCTATTTCTGCCGGTTTAGATTATCCTGGTATTTCACCGTTACATTGTTTTTTAAAAGATACAAAACGAGCAAGATACACATCTGCTAGCGATGAGGATGCACTAAAGGCTTATAAATTAGTTTCTAAGTTAGAGAATATTTCACCTTCTTTGGAGCCATCTCATGCATTTGCTGAAGCTATTAAATTAGCTCCAAAATTGAAATCTTCAGATATTATTATTGTAAACTCTTGTGGTGACAGTCAAAAAGATAAGGATATTATTAAAAAAAGGTTGGGAACTTACATCAGATGAAGTCGAAAATAGCATTAGCTTTTGAAAAGTGCAAAAGAGAAAAAAGACCGGCACTAATAACGTATACTGTAGCTGGTGATAATACAAAAAATAATTCTTTAAAAATACTTAACAAAATTTCTAAACATGCTGATATTTTAGAACTTGGGTTTCCTCATAATACTCCAATTGCTGATGGAGGGCAAATTCAAGGAAGTTCTTATCGAGCTCTTAAAAATGGATTAAAATTAAAAGATGTTTTTGAAATTGTAGAAAAATTTAAAAAAAATTATCCTCATAAACCAATTATTTTAATGGGATATTATAATTTAATTTACCAAAGTGGAGAAAATAACTTCTTGCAAAATTGTAAAAAAACAGGTGTGGATGGTCTAATAATTGTTGATCTCCCTTATCCAGAAAATAAGAATTTTGCAAAAAAATGTAAAATGAAATCGATTAATTTTATTCAACTTTTGTCACCAACAACCACTAAAGAGAGGAGAAAGAGGATTGTTCAGGAATCTCATGACATGATCTATTATATTTCGATGTTATCAACGACTGGTGGAAAGTTAAAAGTTGCTCCAAAAAATATTTTAAAAAAATATAATGAGATCAAAAGAATCAATCCTAAAAAAAACCTAGTTATAGGTTTTGGAATTACAGATAAGACAATTACTGCTTTAAAGTCAGCTCAGGGCCTTGTTTGTGGTAGTTTATTGTGCAAAACTATTACTAATTCGCTCAAAATGAGACAAAATCCTGTCACAAAGTTAGATAAAGTTGTGTACAATTTAAAAAAAAAAATTTTATGAATTGGATCACTAAGTTTATAAAACCTAAAATTAAATCTCTTTTTGAGAAAAGGTCTTCTAAAGTTGAATCAAATCTATGGACTACATGTAGTTGTAAAAATTTAATCTATTCTGAAGACATGATCTCAAATCGTAAAGTTTGTCCTAAGTGTGGAGAACACCACAAGCTTACTTGTAAAGAAAGATTTCAAACATTTTTTGATAATAAAGAATATGAATTAATTGAAACACCTCTTCCAAAAGATGATCCTTTAAATTTTGAAGATAAAAAAAAATATACTGATCGGTTAAAAGCAGCAAGAAAACTCACTGGTCAAGACGATGCTGTATTAATATCTACTGGAAAAGTTCAAAATATTGATGTTGTAGTTGGCGCTCAAGATTTTAGATTCATCGGTGGTTCATTTGGTGCCGCATCTGGCGAAGCTTTCATAGCCGGTGCACAACATGCTATTGAAAATAAAATTCCATATATTTTTTTTAGTTGTTCTGGAGGGCAACGTATGCACGAAAGTTCAATAGCATTAATGCAAATGTCAAGAACAGCTTTAGCGGTAAATGAATTAAAGAAAAAAAATATTCCTTTTATTGTAATTTTAACAAACCCAACAACTGGTGGAGTAACTGCATCTTGGGCAATGCTTGGAGATATATTAATAAGTGAACCAAAAAGTGTTATAGGGTTTGCAGGCCGTAGGGTAATTCAAGATACTGTAAGAGAAACCTTGCCTGAAGATTTTCAAACGGCTGAATACGTGAAAGATCATGGTGGAATAGATTTAATTGTTGAACGGCAATATTTGAACTCAACAATAGGAACTTTGTTAAATGTTCTATTGAAAAAGCCGGAGGCTCAAGCTAAACAAGAGTCAAATGTACAAGTCGATAGATCTTTACAATCAGCTAGCTAGTAATAAAAAATTTAAAAAATCTGTTAATTTCGGTCTTAAAAGGATAAAATTGGCCTTAACCTTATTAGGACATCCAGAAAAAAAACTTAAAAATGTAATTTCAGTTATTGGTGAGTCTGGTAAATTTACTACCTTAACTTCTTTAAAATCATTTATTGAAGCTAACAAAAAAACAGTAACTGCTCATATTTCGCCGTCTCTAAGAGACATAAAAGAAAGATTTTATATAGGTAATAGATACTTATCACATAAAGAAATAAAAAAAACTATTAAACTAATAGAAAAATTAAATGTTCCTCTAACAATTTTCGAGTGTCTTACATTAGTTTATATAATTAATGCTTCAAAAATAAACGCTGATTATAATATCCAAGAAACAGGTGCACTCTGGAGATTAGACTCCAATAACATTCATGATTTCCCAAGAGTTCAAATTTGTACTAATATAAACAAACAGCACTTAAATTTTTTAAAAAAAAAAACTTTAGATGAGGTTGTTAAAGAAGATGTAGGTTTTCTTAGTAATTTTACTAATATTTACATAGGTAAACAATCACCATATGTATTAAAAAAAATTAAATTTTACTTAAAAAATAATAGAAGCAAAATTACATTTCCTAATTCTTGGCAGTTGATTAAGAAAGGAAATTTTTTTCATTATCAAGACAAAAAAACAAAAATCGCACTTAATACAAAAAAAATTCATTCTAAAGGCATGCTTGAAAACGTTTGCTTAGCAATAAAAATAGCTTTAGATCTAAATATTAGTAAAAAAGTAATAAAAAAAACATTGCCTAAACTTTCATTTGAAGGGCGTTTTCAATATCTAGATAAAGGAAAGATTAAGGAAAAACTTCAAAAAAATGAAGTTATTATGATTGACGGAGCACACGCTACTGCTGATGCTAAAAACTTAGCGGATTATTTAAAAAATATTAAGATTCCTAAATATGGAATTTGGGCTATGACCAAAAATAAAGAACCAGAATTATTTATTAAACAGTTTAAAGGGGTGTTTAAAAAAGTTGTTACGATGCCAATTGAAAATGAGTTCAACTCGGTTTCAAGTAATGAACTTTATAAAATTGCAGTCAAAAATAAATTTAAAGTAGAAAAAAGTAATAATTTCATAGAAGCATTAAAAAAGATAAGTAGTAAAGAAAAAAAAATAATTGTATGTTTTGGTAGTCTTTATAACTGCGGAAATATTTTAAATAAAAATTAAATATGAGGATTAATAAACTCAAGCATGTCTTTCTCGCTTGAAGCACCAACTTTAGTTCCTAAAAGTTTGCCCTCTTTAAATAAAAGAATAGTTGGGACACCTCTCACTGAATATTTAGTTGGCTCATTAGGTTGACTTTCAATGTCATGATAGTAGCAATCTATTTTATCTGACATGTCATTTGAAATTTTCTCTACTATCGGTTTAAGTTGCTGACAAGGTCCACACCAAGAGGCTGAAAATTGAATAAGTGAAAGCTTAGTTCCACTAATTTGTTCACTAAACTTTTCGTCTGTAGAGTCTTTGAATGCCATAGCCTTTAATTAAGTATTTTTCATTTTTTGTCAACTAGGCAGATGAATAATATTTTTCTAAATCTTCAACGTATGCGTTAATATCATCTAATATTTTTAGTTTTTCTGGTTGGTTTTCTTTATCGAATTTTGATCTTAATGTATCTATCTCTGAATAAGTTCTAGGAATTGTATTCCAGTTTTCATTATTAGTGCTTAATAATTTTTTTGAAATATCTTTATGAATCAAATTAAAGTCAGATTTTGTTAAAATCTCAGGTTTTTCCATGTAAAGAAGTTTTTTTCCAAAGTACTGTAATCTCTCGTCTTTAAATTTAGAGATAACTTGAAGTTTTTTACTCCAATCAACACTATGAAACTCTGGCATTATTCTATTATCTTCTGTTGAAGTAAATTTAGCGTAAATACTTTCCTCATTATATAAATCTTCTTGTGACTTTGTTTGCTCTTTTTCATCAATTTCAGATCGTTTTACTGAAGAAACCTTTTCTGCAAAAGCTTCGTTGTTTTTTATCATTTTGGCTCTTTCCTCTAATTTTTTTGCACCGATAAGTTTGTATTCATCAAATTGATTTCCATAAGATGGATTCATAATTACTGGATGTTTATTGTGTCTAACAGTTCTGATGAATTTTGGTTGTTTTTTCATTGCTGCAGTTAATTCTTTAATTGGCATATCCAAAAATGGAGAAGGATCATGTCTTAAATCAAAACACAATGGCCATTGATATTGAGGATGCTGACAAATAAACGTTTGAACATATGGTCTGCTTCTTCCATAAAAATATTCATTTGTACAAAAAAGTAATTCTTTTTTTATTAATTCTAAAGATTGATTTTTATCCATAGTTAACATACTTGCTTTCCAAACATTTGGAGCTTTTTTAGAAATTAATTTCGCTATTCCAATAGTTGCTATCACATCTCCAATTGCACTATGTGCATCTCCATGCTCAATTCCGTTTAGAGGTGCCATTTGATCTAATTTGTAAACATCGTTCCCTTTTTCGTTTACAGAATTTTTAAGGGTATTTGGATAATACAAGTTAGCGGCTCTTGACAAATTTAAAATATCTCCTCTGGTATTTCCGTTTGTGCTGGTAATGTAAGGATATTCTAATGTTTGAAATAAAGTGCACCTTAAAAATTCCTCATCAAACTCAATACTATTGAATCCAATATAAGTAGCCTTACCCCATCTTTTAAGTGTTTCAACAAATTGCCTAATCATTTCATAATGAGAGAGGTTAGACTTTTTTAACATCGAAGGTGAGGTCTTATTCACAATCAGCGCCATGGCTTCTGGAATTATTCCAGGACTTAATCTACACCTAGCATCAAAACGATCTAGCTCTTCTAAATTGTCATTGGTTAATACAGCGCCAATTTGAATTATTTGGCCCCAATATTTATTAGATGAAGTGGTCTCAAAATCGTAAAAGACAAAGTTAGACATAATTTATGTTTACTTAAGAACTTTTATCTTTTCTGGATTTTCTTTCAAGGAATCTGTTACTTGCTCTGGGTCTTTTATATTCCCAAGCGTATTCATTATAGATCTAGCGTCCCTACCAAAACCATCAGTTGCAGCCATGGCCTGCTCTAATTTCTTTCTTAGGTCTTTAATCCCATCAAAATGTTTTTCAAACCTAGAGCTTATGTTTTTTAAATCACCATAGATTTGAGTTGCATGTTGTTGAACTTTCAGTGTTTGAAAACCTAAATGATAAGATTGCAACAAAGCAGATAAAGTATTAGGGCCAGAAACTGTTACTTTATATTTTGTTCTAAGCTCTTGTAATAACAATTCTTTTGTTTTTGGATCTCTATAACTTGAAATTTCTGAGAATAATCCCTCAGTTGGAACATAAACTATTGCAAAATCTGTGCTTTTAGGTGGAGCTATATATTTTGAATTTACTGTTTTAGCTTTTAATCTAAATGCAGCAGCTAAATCTTTTCTTGCTTCAGCTTGTGCCTCTCTATTATTAGCATTGTACGCGTCATCAATCGCTTTATATTTCTCAACTGGCCAATGACTATCGATAGGCAGTAAAACATCTTGAAGCTTAATAGCAAATTCAACTGTCTCGGACGTATCATCTTTCATTTTTGCATTGGCGATAAATTGAGATGCTGGTAATAAATCTTTAAGGAGAGCGCCTAATCCAAATTCTGCAAGCGTTCCATATGTTTTTACTCCGCTTAAAATTCTACTAAAATTATCTTGGCTTTTATTAAGTTCACTAACTTGCTGGTTAAAAACTGAAACTTTTTCATCAACTTTAGTTAAAGCTCCTGTCATATCTTTAGCAATTTCTTTGCTCATTGAACCAAAGGATTGGTTGAAAGTTTCTTTAAATGAATTAAATTCATCTTTAAAGGCCAGTTCTGGATTCATTTGTTTTTCAGGCTTATTTCTAATTAAAAAGAAGATAACTCCCAGATTAATAATGACTAATAGTACTACTAAAATTATAATTAACGAATCCATAAGTTAATATACCATATTAAGAATTAATATATTTCAAAATATTTTTTGCTGGCAAAGTTCTTCTAACCCAGTTACTTGGAATACTTTCTGGTTTTAATGCTGAGAAATATGCTCCAACAAAATTTGCTCTTGAACAATTGCAACCACCAGCTTTAATCGTTTTTGTAATAGCAGATTTATAGCTGTTGGATGTTATAATCGCGTGAATTGATCCCATAAATGTGCCGGGATAACTACAAGCTTTCCCAAATTTTCTTACAGTCATTATATGATTTTGTTTTTTTAGTCTTAAAACTTTTTTAATATTGATAATTACATCTTTAAAATATTTATTCTTTTTGTATTTTTTGACAAAAGACTGAATAGGATTTCTATTTTTTTTATTAGCTAATTCAATAATCTTTAATTTAGATAAAGCGTATTTTTCATTTATTCTTGAATTGGCTACAGATTTAATAATCTTTTTAAGTTCTTTTTCTTTGTTATTAAAAAGAAAATAAGGGAGTGCAGCGCAATAACCATCAGACTCATTTACTTTCGTACCACCAGTAATAATTTTCTTGGTTTTGATATTTTGTATAGTCTCTAAGATATTCTGATGAATCCAAGGCCCATTCATAGGCTTTTTCCATTTTACTTTTTTATATTTTTTTCTTAGCTTTAGATTTTTCCAATAATTTGACCCTGGCCCAAAGTGTTTAATGATATTTTTTTTAAAATTCCTAAAAATTTCTGATTTTTTTTTTGATGAAATCAAAGTCTGAAACATTACTTGTCCAATATCATTATACCCTGAAACCTCTCCGGTTTTTATGTTATAGAAAGGACTCCTGTTTTTTTTCAAAAAAGCTATTTCTTTTTTTCCCTTAATATATTTCTTTAACTTTTTGGGATCATATACCCAATGTAGAGGTCTAGTTGCTGCGTCCGCAACTGTAGCGCCTAAAAAAATATGTAAATTATCCATTAAGTATAGCTTTACTATTCGCTAACGATCCACAAGATGCATTAATGTCTCTTCCCCTACTTCTTCTAAACAAAGAGAGAAATCCAGCTTCTTGAATTTTTTTAGAAAACTTATCTATACTTTCTTGAGTTGCTGGTTTAAATTCTTTGTTTATAAGTGGATTAAATTCGATCAAATTTAATTTTGAAGGAACTTTTTTCATAATCTTTATTAATTCTTTAGCGTGCTCATCTGTTAAATTTTCATCTAAACATATCCACTCAATAAAAATAGGTAATTTTGTTTTTTCATAATATTTTTTTAACTGGGGTAATAATGAATTAATTGAATATTTGTCATTTATTGCCATTAATTTTGACCTGTGTTTCGGTATTGAGCTATGCAGGCTCCATGCGAGATAAACATCTAACTCATTGGCAGCCCACTCTATTGCATCTAAATTATCTTTCTTAATTCCTACTCCCACTGTGCTGACTGTGATCCTTGTTCTACCGTACTCTAAACCATCTTTATTTTTTGAGTTATCAATCGCTACTTTAACATTATCTAAATTTAGAAAGGGTGAACCTTCACCCATCAATACTTGATTGGTAATTTTTTTCTGTGTCGACCAATCATTAATATAGTCTTTACTTAAAATTATTTGCGAAATTATTTCTCCTGGAGATAAATTTCTCACTAATTTTTTTGAAATTTGAGCTGTGGCGCAAAATTCGCAGGAGAGATAACAGCCAACTGATACAGATAAACAAATTGTATATCTACTTTGTGATTTATCAGGGATAAGAACTGTCTCAACATTTCTTTTATCTTTAAGCTCTAAAAGAAATTTTATAGTCCCATCTATAGATTTTTGAACATCTATAATTTTTGGTTTTTCTAAACTAATCAAATCTTTGATTTTACTCCTAAGTTTAGATCCAAATGTCGTAAGTTCGTCAAAACTTTTAATGTTTTTTTTATAAACTGCATTAAAGAGCTGTTGAGATCTCATCTTAGCTTTTTTCGGCTCCACTTCTCCTTTTTCAATTAAGAATGATTTTAGCTGGTCAAAATTAAGATCATAAAAATTTTGTTTTTCCATTAAGAGGATATTAAAGGCTTGAGTGGGGATTTTAAAGTCCCCACCCTATAAAGTTTTAAAGCTGATTTTTATCAGTTTTTAAATGCTTCAAAATTTTTCCGGAATTTTTTCCGTTTTTAACCAAATAACCAGCCGTTCCGTTAGCATTGGCCTCCGGGGCCTTTTGGTTTTTACTTAACTGCATTGAGAGTTTCTGCTCAGCTTTTTTAACGGCAGAATTTCCATACAGTTTGCTAAATCTATTCATAGCAACTCCTTTCATTTCTACCGACTTTGCAACCCCTTATAGGTCCGGCATGTCGAATGCCGAGTCTTTTTTCCCATGACAGATGGGTAAGTAAACTTTAATATAAGGTTTATATTTGTCAATGGATAATAAGCTTTTAGGAGTAATCATTATAGGTTTTGGTCTATTAGTTCTTTTCAGTGAACAAGAATATTCGTGGGTTATTTCAGCTATTGCAGTGGGGATAGGTTCGGGATTTCTAATACGAAAAAATGAAAAAAATGATATAGAAAAATAAAGATGTCTAAAAAAATTTTTATCGTTTATGGTCATCACGATATCAAAAAATCATTTAATGCTTCCGTAAGGGATACTTTTATTGAGGAAGCAGAAAAGTTAGGCCATCAAATTGATTTGATTAATTTACATGAGGAAAAACCAATTCCTTTTTTTGACGGTTCAGGACCTAATGATCAAATTTTAGATTATAGAAAAAGATTAGAAGCAAGCGATATATTGTTTATGATTTCACCGTGCTACAACCTTAGGGCAACAGCAATCTTGGAAAATTGGATTGATCTAACTTTAGCTCCAAAATGGTTTTTTTCTTTTAAGAGAATTGTGGGTAATTGGGGTTACCCTGTTGCTGGTGCAATGAAAGGTAGAAAAGCTATAATGTCAATGTCTTATGGTGGAAATTGGTTTTCAATTCAAACCTGGTTTCAAAATATTCCTTTTAGGAGAATCAAAGCTGGGGTTTTAAAGCTTGGTGGTATGGAAACAACCTACATAAGATTTTATGAGGTTTTACCAGGTATGACTCATGAGAAATTTAATTCACACATGCAAAAAGTAAGAAAACTAGTGCGAAATTTATAATAATTTTAATTTCAATTTAAAAAGTATATAAGACAATCATGGAAAGTTTTAAAAATTGGATGACTGAAGCAGCTAACATCATGTTTGATGATAGTAAAAACGACTTAAGGAGTTTGCCAAAGTCCGTAAGGCTCCAAATTTTAATCGTTTTATCTTTCGTTTGGTCAACTGTATTTAGTCTGTACGTATTTAGCGTAACTTCTTTCATTTTCGGATGGGCCGGCGTAGTTATGGCACACATCGGACTTATAATTGCAGTTTATTTAACATTTAAGTTTTTTCATAAAAAACAAGAGCAACCTGTTAGCGTCTTTCAATCTGGAAATTATAATCCTGCAAAAATATTTGCAGTTTTTTTTATTGTTTTTTTCATTTTTATTTTTACAAAAGGAATTGACGTTTTAACAAGAACTAATAGCTACGAAACGCCTTACTCTGGTCCTGAAACAACTACTGAAGAGAGAATCAAAAGATTTGTAAAATAGTAATTTCATAGTTAAAATTGCTTAATGAAATTATTAAGAGTTGGTAAGTTAGGAAGCGAAATTGTTGCTGCTGTAGATGACAATAATATCATCAGGGATTTATCAGATTACGTTAAAGACTTAAATCCACAAACTATTAACGAAGAAACATTAAACAAATTAAAAAAAGTAAAATTATCTGAACTAAAGGAAATCAACCCAAATATTAGAATTGGGTCTTGTATCTCAGATCCTGTAGATTTTTTAGCAATAGGTTTAAATTATAAAGCACATGCAGAGGGTACCAAATCAAAATTGCCAACTGAACCAATTGTTTTCAATAAGAGCTCTGGATGTATTCAAGGTCCTAACGATCAAATAATAAAACCTAAGTCTGCAAGTAAAATGGATTACGAAGTAGAAGTTGGCATGATTATTGGACGAGAAGGAAAATATATTAAAGAGGAAAACGCTCAGGATTATGTATTTGGTTATTGTATCGTTAATGATATTTCTGAAAGATCATGGCAAAAAGAAAGGGGAGGTCAATGGATTAAAGGTAAATCTATAGCAGGACCAACAGGACCTTATCTAGTAACTAAAGATAAAATAAAAAACTTAAATAACATAAATTTAACCTTAAATGTTAATGGCAAAAGAAGACAAACTGGAAATACAGAAAGAATGATTTTCAATTTTAATTTTTTAATTTTTCATTTAAGTCAATTTATGACTTTATACCCTGGGACAATTATCACAACTGGAACGCCTGCTGGTACAGCGATGGAAATGGAAAAACCTGAATTTCTAAAGGCAGGTGACAAACTTCACCTAAAAGTAGATGGACTAGGTGAACAATTTCATGAAATAATAGATGAATAATTATGTCAAAAAGATATTCGGGTAAAAGCCAAAAAGATAGAACTTTTATGAAAAAAGCAAAGCTATCTTTAAAAGAAAAAAGAAAATTTAAAAGAGAAAAAAAAAATAAGTAATGTGTGGAAGATATAGTATTCAAAAACCAATAACTAAAACCGCTGATTTAGTTAAAACAAATATAAAAGTTGAGGATACAGATAATTATAATGCTCATCCAACTCAAAAATTACCAATAATTAAATCCTATACAAATGGCAAAGCTCTAGAGCTATACGAATGGGGATTAGTTCCTGGTTGGTCTAAAAAATTAGATAAATTTTCTCCACTTATAAATGCGAGAAGAGAAACTCTTATGGAAAAAGTTACTTTTAAGAATCTTATACAGACATCGAGATGTATTATTCCTGCTGATGGTTATTTTGAATGGAAGAGAGAAGATAAAATAAAAACTCCATTTTATTTTTCCAGGGAAGATAATGAATTGATGTACTTTGCAGGTATATATCAAAATGACCAGTTCTGTATTATCACAAGAGAAGCTACTGAAAAAATTAGCACCATCCATCACAGGGAGCCTATGATAATTAATAAAAGCCAAATCAATAATTATTTAAATATTAAAAAAGATGCTATGGAAATATTAAACTCTATTAAACCGCCCAATTTAAAGTTTCATGAAATTTCAAAAGATGTTAATAATCCAATTAATAATGATCCATCAATAATTAATTCAGTAAACTAAATGAAATCTGTTTCTATAACTCCAGGTAAAAATAACGTTGGTGCCTATATCAACAATGTAAATTTAAATAAGATAAATAACGACTTAACGGGTCAAATTAAAGATATACTTAATAAATACGGAGTAATTTTTATAAAAAAACAAAATTTGGACTCAAGTGAATACCAAAATTTTGCGAAATCTATTGGGCAATTAGTAGAGTATCCAAGATTAAAAGGATTAGAAAATTTTCCTTACATAAATGTTTTAGAGAGAAAACCTAGTGACAAAAGTTTGGCTTTCGGAGGATCTTGGCTGCATCAGGACACTTCATATTTGGAAAAAGATAGACCGAGATATACTATGCTTATGGGTATAGAAGTTCCTGTAGGACAAGGCAATACTATCTTTTCCTCTGGGTTTAATGCCTACAAAAACCTTCCAGATGAAATTAAACAAAAAATTAAAAATGCTAAAGGTGTTTTTTCATCTGCCGGACCTATTAGTAAAACTAGACTTGAATTAGAAAAAAGAGCTGGAGTTAAATCTTCAAAAGTTTTGGAAGCTGAACATCCAATTGTCCAAGAGGTTAATGGACAAAAGTCTTTATACGTTTCTCCAGGTCATCTAATAAAAATTAAAAATATCGATGAAAGTGAAAAAATTAAAAATTTTCTTATTGATCATGTAAATAAAGAAGAATTCATATTTTCTTATGAGTGGTCAAAAGGGGATTTAGTTCTATGGGATAATCTCAGCGTGATGCATAAAGCAAGCGAAATTAAAAATTGTAGCCGAATAATGCACCGAATTACTATAAAATAATTTTACTTTTTTAAAATCGTCAAATGGCCCATTTTTCTTTTTTCTTTGATTATTTTTTTTCCATAATCAAAGAAGTATTCATCTGTTTTAAAAGATCGCTTTCTATAGTCCTGTATTTCGCTACCTAATATATTTTTCATCTCAGCATTTGCAAGTTTCTTTACATTTTCTTTCTTCAATCCACAAACAGCTCTGATATGATTTTCAAATTGACTAATATTAAATGCATTTATTGTTAAATGACCTGAGTTATGAACTCGGGGTGCAATTTCATTAACCAACAAGCTATCCTCTTGATCTATAAAATATTCAACACACATTGTTCCAATGTAATCTAATTCATTTGCAATTAACTCGGCGCTGTCTTGAGCTTTTTTGAAAATACCGGGTTTTATATCAGCTGGAATTTTGGAATATTTTAAAATTTGGTCTTTATGAGTATTTTCTATTGGTTCATAAATATAAATTTCTTTATTTTTAAATCTTGTAACAACTACAGAAATTTCTTTTTTTAAATTTACTCTTTTTTCTAATATGTAATCTGCTGTAAAACACCAATCTTTTTTTAAATCATCTAGGGTATTTAAAACATACTGACCATGGCCATCATAACCTAATGTGTTTGTCTTTAAAATCCCGGGCAATAAATTTTTGTTTTGCCGAACATCATTGGCAGTCTTTATAAATGCCCACTTTGTAGTTTTAATATTAAGATTATTTACAAATGTTTTTTCTAATTGTCTGTTTTGAATAATCTTATTAATTTCAGGTTTGGGTAAAACTTTTTTTTCTTTTTCTATCTCTTTTAAAATATTTATTGGAATATTTTCAAATTCATAAGTTATGATATCTACTCCACTTGTGAATTCTCTAATCTTATTTTTGTCATCATATTTTGAATAAATAAATTTATCTGTATAGTTTTGCGCTGGACCATTTTCATCATCAGATATTACTATAGTCTTTATATTAAGTTTTTTTGCTGCCTGACATAGCAAAGAACCAAGTTGACCTGAACCAATGACTCCAAGGACTTTTGTTGACATTTTATTAAAGTTTTTTTTTAATAGATTTAGTTTGTAAACGTTTCCATTTTTCTAAATTTGATTTGATTTTTTCATCAAAATTTCCAATGATTGAAGCTGCAAGTAAACCAGCATTCATTGATCCGTTTATAGCCATGGTAGCAACGGGACAGCCTCGCGGCATTTGCACTATTGATAATAAACTATCCAAACCCTTTAGTTTTTTTGACTCAATTGGAACTCCAATAACTGGCAAGGTAGATAAAGATGCCACCATGCCAGGCAAATGAGCTGAACCTCCTGCTCCAGCAACAATTACACCAAAACCGTTTTTTGAAGCCGACTCAGCAAATTCAAACATTCTTTTAGGTGTTCTGTGCGCACTAACAATTGATAATTGAAATTTAATCTTAAGAGTCTTTAAAATTTTCTCACATTCTTTCATTACGGGATAATCGGATTTGGACCCCATAATGATTACCACTTTTTTATTATTCGTTTTATTACGCTTCACAGATTAATTTAACAATTATTAAAATAAAAACAATGGCCTAATTGAATTAAGCCATTGGTTTATTTAGGAGGAAAGATTACGCTCGAACTCTAAAATTGAGAAATTTTGGACTATTTTGAAGTTCGAATAGAGAGATTTTTTTGAATTTCTTATTAATGTTAGTTTTCAATTTGTTTTTTTTTATTAATTTAATCTTCATAATTCCTTTTAATTTATTTTGAACGTTACGAGTATTGCTGATTTTGCAAACTTGAGTTGAAAATAGTTTATAACGTAAATTTAGGCAGATATTAGGCGTTTCTTGGTCAAATTTAAATTTTTGCAAAAAAATCTTTAGTAAGTTTTTTAATCGACCCACTTCGATTTACAACTGCTAGTTCCACTTCTGCGCTGACAAGAATTTCTGCATCTCTTTTCACCTCTTGAAGCAAGTTTAGTCTTACGTTAGTTTTTTTTAAAATGGTTGTTTCAACAATTAAATTGTCCTCAAAAACAGCAGATTTTAGATATTTTATGTTGCACGTCCTAACGACAAAAATAATATCATGCTCGTTCATAAGTTGAGTTAAAGTTATACCAAATTTTTCATAGATAAGCTCCGTTCTTGCTCTCTCGATATACTGAAGATATCTAGAATAAAATACCCGACCAAAGTCAACGTCCTCAACAAAAACTTTTAATTTATAAATGTGGCTTTTAGACATAATTTCAATCATAAGGCTAAAGTTTATCTTATTCAATAAAGTTTCAATTTCTTTTTTTGGTCCAAATTATGCCAAGCAAAGCACAGACTCTAAGCGTAAATTTTAATTATGAAAATATTATCTACTTTAATTTTGTTGTTAATGTTAACTAATTGTGCTGGAGGCAACATAGCCAAAGTAAAATTTGGTAAAAGATGTACTGCGGCTGACGAGAATGGTTTAAAAGAAAGCTCGTATGTTTGGGTTATCTCAGAAGAAGCGATTAAATCATTTGATAAAAGAATAAATAAATCAAACTGTTAAGATATTTAATTTCCTTTTAAATTTAATTGTCTGTGCTAATAAGGGGTATGCGAATACCCCTTATTCTGTGTACATTATTTTCATTAAGTATTAATTTAAATGCTATGGAAAAACCGTATCATCATATTTATAAAGACGGAAAATTATATGCTTTTAGAAACCTTGAAGGGGGTCCAAAAAGAGACCCTAATTTTAAATGGGATTGGAAAGTTTTTAGGGAGGAAAAAAAGAAACTTAAGATTGATTATCCACCTGAACATGTAATAGATAAACAGTTAGTTTTAAAAAATCTTGAAAAGCATAAATCTGACTCATATGTAATGTGGCTTGATCACGCGAGCTTTATAATTAAACTTGGGGATACTACAATTATTACTGATCCAGTTTTCGAAAAAAATTATGGACCTATGATATTTGGTCCAAAGAAATACATAGAGTCCCCTTTAACTCTAAAAGAACTTCCTAAGATAGATTTATTTTTGTTGACACACAATCATTATGATCACATGAGTATTCGTACGATAAAAAACTTTCCTTATAAGAATACTAAAGTTCTTGTGCCTCTTAAACTTGGGAAATATTTCACAAAAAATGGATATAAAAAAAGTACTGTCAAAGAAATGGATTGGTTTGATAAAATTAAAATTAATGATGAAATCACAGTTACAATGCTTCCAAGTCAACATTGGTCCAAACGGTGGATCTGGGGAGATGGAAATACCAATAGATCACTTTGGGGGAGCTTTTTAATTGAATACAAAGGTAAAAAAATCTTTTTTGCTTGTGATACTGGACCAGCACCATTTTACAAGGAGTTAGGAAAAAAATTTGGTCCTATTGATTTGGGTTTTGGAAATTTGGGTGCTTACAATTTCTATCCAATTATTCCAGTCAAGGACAAATCTACAGCTCACGCAAATCCTGAAGAGCTTTTATCTTTAATGAAAGACTTAAAAGTAAAAAAGGTTATAGGAATGCATTGGGGAACAGCAATATTAAGTTTGGAACCAATTTGGGAACCTCCTGTAAGATTTAAAGAAAATGCTGAAAAGTTTGGCTACAAAAAAGAGGAGGCAATTATATTTAAAATTGGTGAGATTAAAAAATTAAATGATCTTATCAACTAGCTTTTCTTTTATTTCTTTCTCTGTCTAGTAAAGCCGTCAGAGAGTCCACCATAAAATCTGAGGCATCAAAGATCTGATCTCTCTTAAATTCTTTAGATATATTTTTTTCTGGGTCAGTTTTATCCTCAATAACTATCCCTTCAGAAGGAGAATCGTCTTTCAAATAAATACAAATGAGCCATTCATTTTCAGGTGTATCATCCCATTTTATATATATTGAACTCTCTTCTATTCTTTTATCAATACACCTCATAATAGGAAGATGTTTACTTAAATACCTTTTTGAGATCATGAAACAAAGTGAATGGGAGGCTCTATAGAAAGATTCAAGTGCATACTCTACCTTCTCTCTCTCTTCGTTATAAACTCTCTCTTTCTCTAATAATATTTCTTTAGTATCACTATCTTTTACTTCAACACCAAATTGAGTTAGTCGTTCTCTAATTGCTTCTTCAACTTTTTGTTGTCTTAAAGCTTTATATTTCTCTTTAATTTTATCTATACGCAGTTTAACTTCTTCGTAAGACTCTCTTTGTTGGCCTAGAACATATTTTGAAAGAGCTTGAACTTCTTTTTCCTCTCTACGTACAAAACTCTCAATTTTCTTTTCAAGTTTAATTTGTTCTAAAAATTTCCTTTGCTTTTCAGCTCGTTCTCTTCTGAGTTCAGCTTGATCCTCTCTTAAAAATCTTTTTAGGTCAATTGATAATTGACGGCTTAATTCTTTTTCTTGTTTAAGCTCTAACGCTTTAGCTTTAAGTGCTATTTCCTCTTGTTGCATAAACCGTTTTCTTGCTTCTATTTTTTCTCTTTCCATTTCTTTTATTTTTTTCTCTTTTTGTTTTACCCTTTCTTCTTGAATAACTTTTTTAATATTTGAAACTCGATTAGAAATACCTTGAAAAAAATTCTGCAAAGATTGGTCAAGGTTTAAATTGAACCTAAGCATTGATTTAACTTTGTCACTCAATCTTAAAAGGCTTGATATAACTGCTCTTGTTTTTTGTTTTTTTTTTCTTTTCGATCTTCGAAATTTAATTTTATTTTTTTTAAATTTTATTTTTCTACTTTTATTTTTGATTGATTTTTTTGATTTTATTGTTGCAATTTTTTTGGTTTTTTTATTGCTTTTTTTAGGTTTTGCTCTAATTGATTTTATTGACTTAATTTTCTTAAGTTTCTTTTTTTTTCTTTTCATACTCTTACTTATTTAATAACAGTTTTCAGGAATAAAGGTAGTTTCTTGTTCTTTTGGCGTTGTTAAAGTTTTTCACAATTTGTAATTGAAAAACAACTAGGTCTCTATATTTGAAAGCCGCTTCACAAGATGCCATATAGTATTCATAGCATTTTACAAATTTTTCATCGAATAGATCTTTTACTTTATTTTTATTAGCCAAGAAACGTTTTAACCAACTTTCGAGGGTTTTA
Source organism: uncultured Pelagibacteraceae bacterium (assembly GCA_902523185.1). GTDB lineage: Bacteria > Pseudomonadota > Alphaproteobacteria > Pelagibacterales > Pelagibacteraceae > Pelagilacustribacter. Next base: position 97,765 of record CABYYJ010000001.1, read on the forward strand.
TCGTAGTGCCTAATTAAAGTCTCTATATCGTTCACAATTAATCCGGTTTTTTCTATTGGATTGATAATTTGACTCAATGAAGGACAAACCCCTCCTGGAAAAATATATTTTTGAATGAAAAGATTAGCCGGTGAGGGTTTGTCTACTACACCAATAGTATGAAGTAAGAATATTCCATCATCTTTCAAAACTTCATTCATTTTTTTAAAAAAAATATTATAGAATTTACGTCCAAAATGTTCAAAAGCGCCAACTGAAACGCACCTGTCAAATGAACCTGTAACATTTCTATAATCCATAATCTCAAACTTAACTTGATTATCTAAATTTAGTTTTTTTGCTTTTTTTTTGCAGTAATCTAATTGATTGTCACTTAAAGTAATTCCTAGGACTTCACATCCCTTTTGTTTAGCCATTTCAAAAGCAAGTCCGCCCCAACCACATCCAACATCTAAAACTCTCATGCCAGGTTTAATATCTAATTTTTTAATTATATGATCTACTTTATTTTGTTGGGACTCTTCTAGTGTTTTTGTATCATCAAACCACATGCCCATAGAATATTGACGTAAATTTTTATCTAAAAATAAATCATAAAGCTTTTCTCCTTTAGGGCCACCCACATCGTAGTGATATTCAATATTTTTTTTTGATTTACCTGGAAGATTAAAATTTGTTAAAGTTCTCCAAATACCATATATTTTTTTTAAAATTAGACTTGGTAAAGTAATTTCAGTTCTTCCAAGATTTTTAACAAAGACTAAAATAAACTCTCGTAAAGAGGCATTCTCAATTACAAGTTCTTTGTTCATGTAAGCTTCCGGAAAAGCTATCTCGGGAAATAATATTAATTTAGCGCAAAGACTCTCCTTAAAAATTTTTAAGGTAATTGGTTTTTCTGATCTTGGGTTACCACAAATGTATTTTTGGCCCCTAGGATCAACCAGTATTATTCCGTCTTCTTTATATATTTTAGATAAGACTCTAGCCAATATCATAATTAAGCCGCTAAGTTTTTTTTACTAGTAAATTTAAGTTTATTTAATTTTTCAATAAGTTCTTTGCTTTTTTCCTTACTTAATAAAGTTAGCGGGGGCAACATATTCTTATAATTCTTATCTTTAATCGAATGAAAACTATGCAAAGCTGATATCAGGTTATATTGATCAAATGTCTCTCTTACAGCTATTAGTTGATCATTTTTAGTCTGTTGACTTTTATTTTCAAAATCATCAAATACTTTTCTAGCTATGGAGTGAGTTACATTTGTTACTGCAGAAATACATCCGGAACATCCAAGTTTTAATCCCTTGAGCAACTTTGCTTCTGATCCTGGAAACATCAAAAAATTTGATATTTTTAAAGTTTCAAATAAGTTATAACTAGAGTCTTTGCAACCAATTATGTTTTCTGGAAATGCTTTAACAAGCTTTGTTACTGCTTCAGCTGAAAACTTGTAGCCACTTAATTTTTCAAAATTATATAAAATTATTTTTGCTTTAGGTGTTGCAGTTATTATTTTCTTGTAAAATTCAAAAACTCCCTCATCGGTATTTCCTATATAATATGCAGGAGGCATAATTAAAAAATCTCTAAATTCATACTCCATTGCATATTTTATTAAATCAATATTATCATTTAGAGAATTACATCCAGTTCCCAAAAAAAATTGTTTTCTCAATTTATGACTAGCAATTTTTGAGATAAATTCTTTTTTTTCTTGCAAAGCAAGTAGCTGACTTGCTCCCGTTGACCCAAAGAAAAAAACCCCTGTGCAACCTTTTTTGATTAAATGTTCACCATGAAAAATCGTAGCCTCGACATTTAATGTTAAGTCTTTATTTAAAACACTTAAACTAGCTGCGTATACACCTCGTTTGATCATCTTATTGTCCCAATTTATTGCAATAAAATATAATATAAGTTTTAAAAATGAAAGTTCTGATTCTCATAAATAAAGTAGGCCTGGGAGACTGTATAATTCACATAAATTATATCCATGAAATTTCGAAAAAATATGGAAAACCTGTTTCAATATTAGCTAAAGAAAATACAAGAGCAAAACATCTTTTTCTGGATGATCCTCATATTAGTGAAGTAATAACATTAGATCGTTTAAATGACAATAACGGTTGCCATGATGGTCTTTATGGGTTTTTTAAATTAGCAAAAGATATAAAAGAGAAAAAATTTGATAAAGTATTTATCTTTAATAGTTCAATAAGATATTTTTTAATTTGTAAATTTGCGGGTATAAAAAAAATAGCTCAATATCCGTTATTTAAAAAAAAAGGACAACACGTAGTTAATACTGCAAAAATTTTTACTGAAAATGAACTAAATAAAATTGTATCAACGCAACCAAAGCTGTTAATTAGCGAAAAAAAAATTTTAGAAGCAAGAAAAGATATATCTCAAAGTCATAAAAATATTGTTTTAGGAGTAAGCGCATCTGGACCAACAAAGCGCTGGAATATCAAAAATTTTATAAAATTAATGGAAAAAATAAATGAAAAATACCCCTCGAAATTTTATTTAGCTGCTGGAAAAAATGATCAACAGTTAATAGATGAAATATTAAACTCAAATATTGGAATGAATTGTATTTCTTTAAATAATTTCAAGATAAGTGAGATGTTACCTATAATAGCTAATTGTAATTTGTATTGTGGAAATGATACTGGGTTTATGCACATTAGTGCGGCTTTAAATTTAAAAACTGTAGCTTTGTTTATGGATAGTCCGGTTCTTGCTTATGGAAAGTACTCAGAAAATATTAATGTAATAATTCCAGAGGGTGAGACAGAGGAAACAACAACTCACGATACTCTAGGTGCAAAAAAGATTTCTTTTGACAAAATTTACAATAAATGTGTGGAGCTTTTATCTAACTAAAATCAGTTTTAATTATTTTTTCTTTAGCTTCATTTACTAACTGACTCAATCTAGAACTGTCCACATTTCGGTTCATGTCAGGATGAATTTTTTTTTGTAATTGATTAGCAGCTTTTAAAACTTCTTCTTTGCTTACTCCTCTTTTAAGACCTAATAATTTATAAGCCTCTTCTGATGTAAGACCTGATGAGCCTTGAGTTTGACCGAACTGTCCTTGGGAAAACCTACCAGAATTGTTTTTCATAAACTGTATTAATCTATACAACTGATAAAATTGTAGTGCTGTAAATCCTTTTATCTTCAGCCCAGAAAGCAAGATCAGCCACATTGGAAGACTAAAAATGAATTTGCCACCGATCGTAAATAAAATAGCTAGAATTAATGATATATAAACCGCAATTTTTTTTATGTTAGTAGCTATCTTTTTTGAACTAGCCCTAGCGAACCAATTTAGAAAAAGGTAGATTAAGACGAAAATGATAATTCCCAACAAAAACAAATTCATATAATTTTTAAGTATGAATATACCAAAACTTAAGAAAATAAAGACTACGAAAAATTATCACGGGATCCCACTAGAAGATGATTATTCGTGGGTTGATCAGCCAAATATCCTTGAAGTTTTAAAGGATCCAAAAAAGTTGAATACTGAAGTCAAAGATTACATAGAAGCTAATAACAAAATAACTGAAAACTACTTTGAAGACGTTAAAGAATTACAGAAAAATTTATTTAACGAAATCAAAGGAAAGATTAAATTGGATGATACTGGATTAAAATATAAAGATAAAAAATACTATTATTGGACTAAAACAGAAGCCGAGGGTAATTACGGTAAGAGAATGAGGCAGCTCATTGATGGTTCTAAAACTGAAGAGGTATTTTTTGATGGTGATTTAGAGAAAAGGAAATCTGGTTCTGAATATTTTGGAGTTGGAACTGTAAGTGCTTCTTATTGTGATAATTTTATTGCTTATTCTCTAGATTTAAAAGGATCAGAATATTACACAATTTATTTGAGAGATCTTAGAACAGGAAAAAACGAAAAAGATGTAATTAAAAATACAAGCGGAGGCATCACCTGGGCCTTGGATAATAAAAGTTTTTTTTATTCAAAATTAGATAAATATCATAGACCAAGACAAATATTTAAACATATAGTTGGTACTTCCTCCGATCAAGATCAGCTTATTTTTGAGGAAAAAGATGAAACTTTTACTTGTGGTATAGGTATTACTTCTGATGAAAAATATTTCATAATTAGCACTTCTGATCATATCACAACTGAGGAATATTTTTTTCCTACTGATGCTAAAGAAATTAATCCTACCCTTTTTAAAAAAAGAAAAAATGATGTTCGTTACTCTATAGACTCTTGGCAAGGTTATTTTTATGTTCATACCAATGAAGGTGCTAGAGATTATAAAGTGCTCAGATGTAAGACTAATCAGATAGATAAATTAGAAGTTTTTATCCCCGATAAAAAAGAAACTGTTATCGGTGGGTTTGAATTTTTAGATGATTTTATCCTTAGATCAGAAAAGTCTGATGCAATACCAAAACTTTTTGTAAGAAATATTAATACTAACAAAGAAGAAGAAATTAAAATTTCGGATGAGCCAATAGGTGTTCCTGGTGTTTCTTTAATGCAAAGAGATACAAATACTACGATGATAAGGGTTGGTTGGGAGAGTATGGCTACTCCAGGAAGAGTTTATGAGTATGATATTGTCACTAAAGAAAAAAAATTAGTTAAAGAAACAGAAATTCCATCTGGCCACGATCCTAGCAAATATGTGGTGGAAAGAATAAAAGCTCGATCACATGATGGTCGTATGGTTCCAATCAGTTTAGTAAGATTAAAAGATTCAAAACAAGATGGAAAGTCAAAAGTCTTACTCTACAGCTACGGAGCTTATAAACATTCGGTTAATTGTTCATTTAGTGCCTCAAGATTTTGTCTTATAGATAGAGGAATTATTTTTGCAATAGCTCATGTTAGAGGCGGAGGTGACCTTGGTGATAGCTGGCACACGGAAGGTAAAAAAAAATTAAAGAAAAATACTTTTCTAGACTATGTGGCATGTGCTAATCATTTAATTGAACAAAGATATACTTATAAGGGTGGAATTTGTTTTTACGGTGGATCAGCTGGAGGTCTTACAGGTGGAGCGGTAGCTAACATTTCTCCAGATTTATTTTTCGGAATGCTTTTATTGGTGCCTTTCGTAGACACTATGACCACAATGTTAAACGAAAAATTACCATTAACTCCAGGAGAATGGGAGATGTGGGGAAACCCAATTAAGAGTAAAGAATATTTTGAATATATTTTATCTTATTCACCGTATAATAATATTGAAAAAAAAGATTACCCTCATATGCTTATAACAACATCTTTGTTCGATAATCGTGTCCTTTACTCAGAACCTGTAAAGTATGTTGCAAAACTTAGAGATTTGAAAAGTGATAATAATACTCAGTTACTTAAGTGCAAAATGGAGGCAGCCGGTCATGGTGGAATGTCAGGCCGCGACAATGCTATCACTGAACTAGCTGAAGAATATTCTTTTATTTTAAAAACTGCAAAGATTTTAAAATAACGATCTTGAAAAAATAAAAATAATAACCATATCTAACTTGTTAGTTGCCAAATGGGACTGACATAAAACCTTGCTAACAAAGGAGGATATATGACAAGTAAGGATCTATCGATCTTTAATTCACTTAGACCTTTTAGCGTAGGCTTCGATGATATGTTCGATCAATTTGAGTCTATGTTAGGGAATGGTAGAGTAGTTCAAAATAATTACCCGCCATACAACATCCGAAAAGCAGGCAAAGACAAGTATGCTATTGAAGTAGCAGTTGCTGGCTTTAATAAAAATGATGTTGAAGTTGAATATGAAGATAATCTTTTGACTGTAAAGACAAAAGATGTTGAAAGAAGTGAAAAAAAAGATGGCGATGAAGTTATTCATCGAGGAATATCGCAAAGATCTTTTGCTAGATCGTTCACAATTGCAGATGATGTAAAAGTGAACGGTGCTGAGCTAAAAGATGGTTTGCTAACTATTTCTTGTGAAAAAATCATCCCTGAAATAAAGAAAAAAAGACTTATTGATATTAAATAAGTTACCCTTACTTGCGGAGTTTTACTCCGCAGGTAATTAAAAGCAGTTTTTACTGCTAAAACCAACTACAATATTCCTTGGATTTACTTCAAACTTACGCTCACACTTAATCTTATATTTTTCAGTAATATAAACGTAATTCCTATTTCTAGTTTTTAAAAACTCAACTTTGTCTGGTTGACCGTAAAAACTTTTGAGATCTTCCTCAGGTTTATTCAACCATTTACTTAATTTTTGTTTCTCTATTTCTGTCGTATCCTCAATTTTTTTTGAAACTGTTTTACAACCGCCTAAAGAAATTATTAATAATGTGTATAAAATTGCAAAAAATAATTTTTTCATCCTAAGCCTTATTTTATAACGAAAAGTTATAAACAGATATATTTACTATTGGTTGAATCTTAGCAGCTATGCCTGATTTATTTAAGATTTTGGTAAATATATAGAGTAATAAACTCTGAATGGAGGTTTAATTTTATGATGGATAAATATTTTGAATATAGAAAACATAAAACAAATTTTAAAACAGAGGTAATCGCCGGAGTAACGACTTTTCTTACAATGGCTTACATAATGTTTTTAAATCCTTTTATCTTATCTGGTGAATTTGCTGGAACAGAAAAAGGTTTTTTTGATTTTGGTGCAGTTTTCACTGCAACAATTTTAGCAACAGCAGTTGCTTGTTTTATAATGGCGTTCCATGGACGTACTTGGCCAATAGGGTTGGCGCCTGGTATGGGTATTAACGCTTTTGTTGCTTATGGAGTAGTAGCAGGAATGGGTTATACACCTCAAGCAGCGTTAGGTGCAGTTTTAGTTGCTGGAGTAATCTTCTTAGCAATTTCATTAACTCCTTTACGAGCTTGGTTAATTAACTCGATACCAAAAAGTTTAAAACTTGGAATAGGTGCAGGAATTGGACTATTTTTAGCAATCATCGGTCTTGAGATAATGGGAGTAGTGGGAGATCATCCTGTTACACTTGTAACTCTAGGTGATATTAAAAATCCTCTTGTCCTTCTAGGATGTTTGGCTTTCGTCTTTATGATCGTGTTAGAAAAAATGAAAATAAAGGGAAATATCATAATAGGAATTTTACTATTCAGTATAATTGCTTGGGCTACAGGTTTAGCGAAGTTTAATGGAGTGGTGGGATCTATTCCTCCAATGACATATCTGTTTGAGTTTGATCTCAAAGCTGCCCTCACGGCAGGTATGGCTTCAATAGTCTTCACTTTATTGTTTATTGACTTTTTTGATACAGCAGGAACATTGACATCTGTTGCTAACGTAGCAGGTAAAGTAGACAAAAAAGGTAAAGTACAAGATATAAACAAAGCTATGTTATCTGATAGTGTTGGAACAGTTGCAGGCGCTGTGATGGGTACAACAACAGTTACAAGTTATGTTGAGTCAGGTGCAGGTGTGAAAGCAGGTGGAAGAACAGGTATGACTTCGTTGGTTATTGGAGTTCTGTTTTTAGCTTGTTTGTTCTTTTCACCTTTAGCTACTAGTCTTCCAAAAGAAATAGATGGAGCGGCATTACTATACGTTGCAATTTTGTTTGTTAGAAACATTACAGATATTGAGTGGAATGATATAGCAGAGTCTGGGCCAGCAGTAGTGGCTATGATAACTATGCCATTAACTTACAGCATTAGCAATGGTATCGCTCTTGCATTCATCTCTTATGCATTAATTCAAATCTTTACTGGTAAATTTGGAAAAACTTCGCCAGCGATTTGGGTTATTGCAGTATTCAGCGTATTAAGTTTCTACGTTGCTTAAAAGTTTAGGGCCGGGTAACTCTGGCCCTTAATTCTTATGATGTTTCTCTATTAAGTCCTCAACCTTAATTTCTTCATAATGCTCAAACGGTTGGACAATCCAAGGATTGCTGTCTAATCTCTGTGCGCAATAATCAGGTTCAAAAGTAGAGTCTTTTTTCTTCCACAAGACAGCTGTTTTAATTTTTTTTATTTTCCCTTTCAAAGGTGGATATTTTTTCAACCAATCGATACTTTTGTTTAATGTAATTCCAGTATCTGACAAATCATCACATAATAGAATATTTCCACTCATTTCTTGAACGGTTGAACTCATTTCTCTTGAAAAAACTAAATCTCCTTGTTGATCTTCGACGCCCTCACCAGAATAGGACTCTACCGCTAAATAAGCGCATTTAAGTTTAAACACACGACTTAATACATCAATGATCGGAGCACCCCCCCTCATAATTCCAATGAGTAAATTAGGCTTAAAACCACTTTTATGAATTTGTATGGCTAGTTTCTCTACGATTTGATTGTACTCTTTCCAATCAATGATAAGTTTATCTGCCATGAAGAAAGCTAATTTATTTTAAAGGAGTTGTAAATGAAAGGATATGTAGTGTGTGTTTATAAAAATATAAATAATGAAGAAAAGTTAAAGGAATATGCAATCAAAGCTAGAGCAGCAGTTGAAAAATATAAAGGTAAATTTTTAATAAGAGGTGGTAGATCAACATCTAATGAAGGGGATAAATCTCCAAGAACAGTAATAATTGAGTTCCCATCCTATGATGAGGCGAATAATTTTTATAACTCAAAAGAATATCAAATTGCGCATTCGATTCTTAAGGGTTTTGCAGAACGTCAACACCAAACAGTTGAAGGGATTTAATACTGAATTGGTTCATCATCAATACTACGCCAAAGGTACCATGTGGCAACTGAACAATAGGGAGTAAATTTTTTATAAAGTTTATTCAAAAAACTTTTTGGAGGATAATATTTCTTTTTATAGTTATTAGAAATTGCTCTAAGTAGACCGATATCCTGTAACGGCCATATATTTGATCGATTATAAGTAAATAATAATATCATTTCAGCACTCCACCTTCCGATCTGTCTAAGATTTGACAAATAAATTATAGCATCCTCATCACTCATTTTATTAATCAATTTTGGATCAAATTCTTTTTTAACAAATTTAATTGACAGTTCTTTTATGCCCAAAGCTTTTTGTCTACTCAAACCACAAGATTTCAGTTGAGATAATGACAACTTAGATACATTAACAGGATTAATTTTTTTAGATTTCATCTGAAACTTTTTAAATACTGAATTTGCTGCCGAAACACTTATTTGTTGACCAACTATACTTTTGCAAAGAGAATAAAAGATATCTTTTCTAGTTGTTAAGAACTTGTCATTATATTTGAGTATGAGATTTTTTAGAACCTTATCTTTTCTTGATAAAATTTTAATAGCTTTTAACCAATAACTTGGACAATTTCTCACGGTCTAGAACTTACCACTTTTTTTTTTAGTTCAGACTCTCTCATAAAAATGATTACAGAACTGACTATTATTAATCCAGCTCCAACTAGTGTTAAAAGTTTTGGTATTTCACTCCATATAAAATAACCTAACAAAATTGCAAAAACTAGATTTAAATATTTAGTTGGAGTTACTAGTGAAGCTTCAGCAAACCTTAATGAAACAGTTAAAAGTATATTAGCCACTGAACCGACAAGTCCTGTAAAAATTAAAAGAAAAAATTCAAACGTATTTGGCATTACCCATCCGAATGGCAAGGTGAATAATCCTACAATCATACTTAAAAGTGAGAAATAAAGTGCTATTCTATAATTAGGTTCTGTTGAAGAGAGACTTCTTATGCTTAAAGCAACACAAGCAAAAAAAATGCAAAAAATGATTGGAAAAATGTAATATATATTCAATTCTTCATAAGCAGGTTTTACAATTAGCAACATTCCAAAAAACCCAATTAACACTGCAAGCCATCTTTTAATTCCAACTTTTTCTGATAAAAAAAATATTGATCCTAACGTAACGAAAATAGGGCCACCAAAAGTTAAGCTTACTACATCAGCTAAAGGTATTTCTCTAAGTGCTATAAATAAAGCAATTATTGCTAACGTGCCTGTAATTGCTCTAAACGCATGCAACTTGGGTCTACTTGTTTTATAAAAAGTTTTAAATTCACTTCGAGGAACAAGCATCAAAATCGGTATTAAGCCAAAAAAGAACCTTGAAAACAAAACTTGACCGACAGGAAACATATCTAACCATTTTACACTGGCATCCATCATCGCAAAACATGCGACTGATGCAATACCGTACAATACGCCTAATTGATTTCGTGTTAACAATTTAATATCCTCAATATCTGTATAATTAACTTATGAAGAAATGTACACTCGGACTAGGGTGCTTCTGGGGCCCTGAGGAAAACTTTAAAAACAAACCTGGCATAATAGACACTGAGGTAGGCTATGCTGGTGGGCATAATCCTATCGTATCATACGAAGAAGTTTGCAAGGGAAATACTGGTCATGCTGAGGTTGTAAGATTAACTTTTGACGAGAAAATAATTTCCTTCAAAAAAATCTTAGATTTGTTTTTCAAGATGCACGATCCTACTCAAAAAGATATGCAATTTCCCGATATTGGAACTCAATATCGAAGTGAAATCTTTTATGAAGATGAAGATCAAAAAAAAGAAGCTGAAGAAGTTCTAGAAATTTTCAATAAAGAGCTTAATGGAAAAATTCAAACAAATATTTCTCAAATTAAAAATTATTGTAAAGCAGAAGAATATCATCAAAGATATTTTGAAAAGAATAGATAATGAAACAACTTGTTAATACAGAATGGTTGGAAAAAAATATTGATAAAGTAAAAATACTAGACGCTACCTGGTGTTTGCCTAATTCAAATAGAAATGCTGAAGAAGAATTTAAGTTGAATCATATAAAAAATTCAATTTTTTTTGATATTGACAAAAATTCAGATCAAAATACTTCTTTACCACATATGCTGCCGTCAAGACAAAAATGGGAAGACATTGTTTCCAATCTAGGTTTAAAAAACTCTGATCATATAGTTGTTTATGACAATTCTGATGTCTACAGCTCTTGCAGAGTTTGGTACACTTTTATTTACTTTGGTCATGATGTTAATCTTATTTCAGTGTTAGATGGAGATTTTAAAAAGTGGTTAAAGGAAAAAAGACCAACTTCTAAAGAATCTACAAAAATTTCTAGGACAAACTATAAAGCTAGAGAGCATACATCTATTGTTATAAATAAAAAACAAGTCGAAGATAATATATCAAGTAAAAAATTTGAGCTCATAGACGCTAGGAGCAAACAAAGATTTTTAGGTCTACAACCTGAACCAAGACAAGGGTTGAGAAGTGGTCATGTTGAGGGTTCTAAAAATTTACCTTTTCAATTACTTTTAAACGAAGATCGAACTTTTAAAAAAAGAGATGAATTGATCAATATTTTTAACCAAAATCAAATAGACAATAACAAAGACATAGCTTTTACATGTGGATCTGGTGTTACTGCATGTATTTTAGGACTAGCTAATTCTATCATAAGTGGTAAAAAGCCAATTATCTATGACGGCTCATGGTCAGAGTACGGACTAGAAAAAAAATGAAAACATTTTCTAAATTAAAAATTTTTTTAATCATCTTTTTTATTGGTATTTTCGCGATTATAGCTGCAAGACATTTTATTGGCTTGCACTTCAAAAAAAAGTTTAGTGTAAGGCCTGCTCCAGGAGTAATCGTTGAACAAGTTGAAACATCTTTGTTTTATAAAAGCATTGAAACATTTGGAACTGCTATTGCTCAAAATTCAAAGACTTATAGAATTAAAGAGAGTGAAGTATCTGGAAAATTAAATATTGAAAATAGATTTGTAAAAAAAGGTGATGTAATTTTAAGGCTTAAAAGCGGTGAAGAAATAATTGCTGACTATGAAGGGAAATTAGGTAAACGGGAAATCGCTCAAGGTGTTTTGGGCTCGGAAAGTTTAATAGTGACTTTGGATGATTTAAAAAAGATAGTAATAGATATCAAAGTTCCAGAAAATTATGTGAGTATACTTAAAAAAGGATTAAGGGTAGATGTCACGAGTTCGGCATTTAATAAAATTTTTCAAGGAAAAATTGAGACAGTGAGTTCAAGAATAGATCCTTCTACAAGATCAATTTTATCTAGAGTTTTAGTAGATAATTCAAGTTTTGAGATCATTCCAGGGCAATTAATGACTGTAAAAGTTATATATGATGAAATAAATCAAATCGGTGTCCCTGAAAGTGCCGTAACAATCCAAGGAAATACCGCTTTTGTTTATACAGTTAAAGATGATACTGCTGAAAAAAAAGATATTAAAATAGGTAAAAGAAATTTCGGTAAAGTTTCTGTTGTATCTGGAATAAATGAAGGTGACTTGGTTATTACAGAAGGTGTCTCAAAAGTAAGAAATAATGCTAAAATAAAAATTATTAATCCTAGAAATTAAATGTTTTTAACAGACTTATCTATAAAAAGACCTGTCGTAGCATCAGTAATGAGTTTGGTACTAGTGATTTTTGGTCTTGTTACTTTTCAAGAAATTCCCACTGACGAGCTTCCAGACGTCCAGCCTCCTGTTGTAACTATTCAAACTGATTATAGGGGAGCCTCCGCAGAGATAGTTGACACACAAATAACTCAAAAAATTGAGGATTTTGTTGGAGGAACACCAGGTTTGGAAACGATTGACTCTTTTAGTGAAGATGAAAGCTCAAGAATTACACTCACGTTCGAAACTAGTCTAGATTTAGATGATGTTGCTAACGATGTTAGAAGTTCAGTATCAAGAGTTTTAGATAATTTACCGGATGGAGCAGAACAGCCTGAAATTTTCAAGCAAAGTGCAGGGATGAGGACTACTATGTGGTTGTCTTTTAATTCTGAAACAATGACTGATTTAGAGTTGACTGATTATGCTGATAGATATTTAACTGACACTTTTTCGACTGTTGATGGTGTGGGAAGAGTTCGTCTTGGTGGTCAAAGAGAACTTTCGCTCAGAGTTTGGCTAGATCCAATCGCTTTAGCTGCGAGAGATCTAACCACTCAAGAAGTAGAAGCGGTGCTAAGAAGTGAAAATACAGAATTCCCAGCTGGGCGAATTGAGTCAAAGGATATTGATCTCACTATAAAACTCGATAAAGCTTATAAAGAAGTTGAAAATTATAAAAATCTACCTCTAAAAAGAGCTAAGGACGGTTCAATTATAACCTTATCAGATGTTTCGAAAATCGAATTAGGAGCTGAGTCAACAAGAACTCTTTTTAAAGGCAATGGAAAGCAAGTTGTTGGAATAGGAATATATCAACAATCTGATGCAAACACCATCGCAGTAGCTAATGGGATCAAAAAAAAGATAAAAGAATTAAAGCCAAGCTTACCACCAGGTACTACCTTAGAAGTTTCATTTGATAGAAGTAATTATATAAAATCTGCTATTAAAGAAGTTTATAAGACACTGATCATTGCATTAATATTGGTGACTGTTATTATTTATCTATTTCTAGGCAACCTAAGAGCTTTGGTTGTACCTTTAATAGCGTTACCAGTTTCATTAATCTCAACTTTTTTATCAATTTATATTTTTGATTTTTCAATAAACCTTTTTACTTTGATGGCCTTAGTTTTAGCTATCGGTATTGTAGTTGACGATGCCATTGTGATGCTTGAAAATATAGTGAGAAGAATAGAGTTAGGAGATACACCTTTAGTTGCAGCCTATAAAGGAGCTAAACAAGTATCATTTGCAATAATTGCTACAACTGTTGTGCTAGTAGCAGTATTTGTTCCTCTTATTTTTATAAAAGGAATCACAGGAGTGCTTTTTACTCAAACAGCAATCACTCTTGCATCGGCTGTAATTATTTCTAGTTTTGTTGCACTATCATTAAGTCCAATGTTGGCTAGTAAATTTTTGCAAAAAAATATGCGAAAGTCAAAAATTGTTTTAAAATTTGAAAAGTTTTTAAAAGATCTCACATACCTTTATAAAGTTTCACTATTAAATTGGATAAAGAAAAGAAAAACAATAACTATTTTTTTATTGGGAACACTTGCATTAACAATATTCTTTTTTGATTTTGCTAAGAAAGAATTAATTGCACCTGAAGATAGGGGGGCATTTTTTGTAATTGTAAAAGCTCCACAAGGATCTGGTTTTAATTTTACCAAAGATAGAGCAGAAAAGATTGAGGAATTGTTACTTCCAAGTGTAGGTAAAGGTGAATATAGAAAATTAATTATGCGAGTTCCAGGTTTTGGTAGGTCAGCTAAACAAGTAAATAGTGGTTTTATAATTGTTCTTTTAGAGCCTTGGGCTAAAAGAGATCGTCATGGAGTTGAGATAATGAGAGAGTCTTTTGGAAAAATTACAAAAGTGCCAGGTGTTTTGGCTTTTCCAATAATGCCTCAGGGGATAAGGACTGGAGGAATAGAAAGTCCAATCCAATTTGTTATTTTAGGAAATACATATGAACAATTGATTGAGTGGAAAGAAATAATTAAAAAAGAGGCAAGAAAAAATCCTGGTCTTACTTCTATTCAAGATGACTTTGATCTAAACAAACCTCAATTGAATGTTAAGATAGATCAAAAAAAAGCTGCTGATCTCGGAGTCTCGACAGAAGATATTGGAAAAACTATAGAAACAATTTTTGGTTCTAAAAGAGTTACAAACTTTACGAGAGATGGAAAAGAATATTCTATAATTTTGCAAGGTGATATCAAAGATAGACAAGAACCAGATAGTATAAGTAAAGTTTTCGTAAGGTCTAAAAATAATGGAAAGCTTGTATCTGTGTCAAATTTAGTTACTTACGATGAAGAGGGACAATCTCCGTTCTTAGCTAGGTACAATAGACAAAAAGCAGTCACTATCTCGGCAAGACTTGTGGGAGACTATTCACTTGATGAGGCTCTGAAGTTTTTAGTAAGTGTTGTAGAACAAAATACTCCTCAAGCAAAAATTGCTTATAAAGGTGAAAGTGAAGAGTATAAAAAAACTAACACTGAACTTTATGTAATATTTGCTTTAGCATTAATTACTGCTTACCTAGCCATGAGTGCTCAATTTGAAAGCTGGAGGCATCCACTAACAATTATGTTAACTGTGCCTATGGCTATTCTTGGTGGATTAATTGGTTTACTAGTAGTTGGGTCTTCATTAAATGTTTATAGTCAGATAGCCTTAATAATTTTGATCGGTCTCTCAGCTAAAAACGGTATCCTAATTGTAGAATTTGCAAATCAGTTAAGAAAGGAAGGAAAAAATTTAGAAGTCGCAGTTTTTGAAGCGGCGGCGATAAGATTAAGACCCATTCTTATGACAAGTATCTCAACAATAATTGGTGTTTTACCACTTATTCTTGGGACTGGACCTGGTGCCGCAAGTCGATTAACAGTTGGAATAACAATATTTGGTGGAATGTTATTCTCAACATTTTTTACTCTCTACGTAATACCTACTGTTTATACAATTGTTGGAAGAGGAACTAAGAGGATGGATGCTGTTGAGATTGAATTACAAAGGCAGCTTAAAAAATAATATATTTATTTTTATCTAGATTTTTTTTACATAGCTTTAATTGTTTTCTATATTTAATTGCCATATCCTTAACCGACTTAGCGTATATTATAGCTTTTTTATCTTTTGAGTAATTTTTATAATCTCCCCAGCCCTTGTAATATGCTAAATACTGTCGATAAGGATCTTTTTTTGAAATTTTTAATATTTTATTTGTTTTATGAATATACCACCCGATAAAATCTACTGAGTCTTTGAATCTTGCCCTTGTAGCTAGAGGATTGTTTGTTTCGCTTTTATATTGCTCCCAGGTTCCCTTCACTGCTTGAGAATATCCAAATGATGATGAAGGTCTTTTAAATGGAATTACTTTAAATAATTTTGTTCTTGGAGGTTTTGCAAGCCAGTTAAAGTCACTCTCTTTTTTAACAAATGCTAGTTGTAAATGAATAGGTGCTCCCCATTTTTCATAAGAAGCCTTGGAGTGTTTGTACCACAGATATCTCTCTTCAAAGATAGCACAACTATTTTGAGTATTTTCCGGAATTGACGAACAGGCACCTAAAATTAAAAAAATTAACACAAATATTATTTTTTTAAAAGGAATCACTTATTAATTTATACTAAAAATTAGTTAAGCTTTCTCCATTTTTCTGGACTTATAAATTTCCCTTGCCATAATCCTAATTTTTTTTCTTTAGCAAAATCTTCATCTGGCACATATTTTTTTGAGTATCTTCTATATGCTATTGCGTATCCATTTCTTACCATCCACTGATTTAGGTTTATTTTTTCTTTATAACATGTAGCAATATATCTTTTGTATTTATCTTTTGTTGTAAATATACATTTAATTTTTGATCCACGAATTTTGCTTATTAATTTTTCTTTTGAAACTTTCCCGCAGCTATAATCTTTGTAAAATGTGAAACCAATTATAGATGAAACTTTTAAAGACTCTTTTTGACATTGTTGTCTCATTTCTGGGGCATCTATACCCTCTAATCTAAATTTATAATTGTTTATATGAATTGTATCGCCATCTATAATTTTTGGTAATCCGGATATTTCCTCTGCGGCACCGTTAGAAATAAAAATCAAAAATATAATTATAAAACGCGTAAACATCTAGTTTTTTAGTTTTTTTAAAAATTTAAATATAAAATATGCCATCAGTACACCCAAACTATTTGCATATAAATCGTTTAGTTCAAATGCTCTGTTAGGAATAAAGAAATGTAAAAATTCTAAGATTATTGAGATCAAAAATAAAAAAGAGAAGCTGTTAACAAATTTTTTATGATTATTTCGCAAAAAAAAACCTAAAATACCAAGATAAAAGAAGAATATTAAATGGTTAATTGATGTTCCTAATGGATTTGAAATAAGATCTGGTTGCCTTCCCAAGTTTCCATAAAGTAAAAAACCGATTAAACTTCCTGGAAATAAATAAAGAATCAGTAGAATTATAAATGAAAAATAGAATAAATATTTAGAGGTAGAGAAGATAATATTTTTCATTTAGATTTTGATATAGTACAAAATAACATAACTAAATTATATGAGTAAATTAATCTTAACAAGACATGGGCAAAGTACCTGGAATGCTGAAAATAGATTTACGGGTTGGGTCGATGTTGAACTTTCAGAGAAAGGCAAAGAAGAAGCTAGAAAATCGGGAGAGTTACTTAATAAATTAAATATAAGAATAAATATTAGTTATACTTCATATCTTAAAAGAGCGATCGAGACCTTAACTATTATTTTAAAATCTCTAAGTTTACCCATGAAGTTTAATACGGCTTGGGAACTTAATGAAAGACATTATGGATCATTAACGGGTTTAAACAAAGAAGAAACAAAAAAAAAAATTGGTGAAGAACAATTTAAAAAATATAGAAGATCTTGGGACGTGGCACCTCCTATAATGACTAAAGATAGTAATTATCTTGAAAATTTCAGTCCTTTAAACAGTGGAATTCCTGAAAATAAAATTCCATTATCTGAGTCTTTAAAGAATACATATGAGAGAGTAATTCCTTTATATGATTTTGAAATAAAAAAAAATTTAGAAAATGGAAACAATATTTTAATATCAGCCCATGGAAATTCGTTAAGAGCTTTATGTAAATATTTATTTAATATTTCAGATACGAAAATTAATGAATTAGAGATCCCTACTGGAAATCCACTGGTAATTGAGTTTGATAATAAATTAGATATTCAAAAATATTTCTATCTGGATGAATCTAGGGCCAAAAAGATAATTTTTAATGAATAGAGTTTAAATTTTGTAGGTATTGAAAATACAATTAAAACTATTATAAATTCATATAATTTTAGGTTTCTTTTCTAAAATTTACGTATAATGTTTACAGATGCCTCATCGACGCTATTCGGTTTTAACACATCTTGATTATTTAGCTTAAAGTCTATTTCAAAATCGTTTATAATTTTACTTATCTTATACTCTGATCCTAGATTTTCTGAGCCTGCTAAATTAAAAGCATAGTTAGTTTTTTTATTTGGTAGATATCCTAATGCTAAATGTATTTTATCAGTATGAGAGTCCCCTAAAGCTTGATTTCTCTCATAAATCATAAAGATGCTAAAACCATTAGGTAATACTAAATCTAAACCTAATTCACCATTTAAATTATGTAAAGATTCTGAATGCAATTTTTCACTAAAGGTGTCGATTGGATCACTTACATAATTATATTTAAAATTAGAAGAGCGATCAATATCAGCGACGTACTCTAATTTGCCGTGTCTTTTAAAATAATACTTATCACTAGACAAATCTTCTGTAACTGCTAAACCGGCTCTTATTTTTTTGGATCCAACATGTTGTTTTTGGACATGGATTGCCCCAGGTCCAGACTCTTTATAACTTCCTAAAATAGTATGGCCAATATCTAGTCTCCAAGAAGGGATTAAAATAAGATTATCTTTTTTAATCTCATCTTTTAATTTAATGGTTCCATACATTTGATGACCGTCACGATCAGCAGTCAAATTTTCACCATCTACAACACTCAATATGTTTGAACTCAATTTACCTATACCAAAAACGGTATCTAGAAACTTTTCGTCCTCCATAATTGGTGAAGTTGAATAAATTGAAAAGTTATATGTATCGGTATCTAAATTGCTGCCTAAATTTCCGACATCGATATCATTTTTACCAAATCTAAATGCTGTTCCAAGTATTCCATTGTTATCTGTATATCTATCAGCACCAAAAGAAATCGCATCTGTTTCAATTATTTTTGTAGAAGAAACATCTGTGTCTCCTACTCTTCCAATGGAAATACTTCCTTCACTCCAGTAAAATACATCTTGCTTTTTGTTGTCTATCTTATTTTTAATAGATGCTCGATGTACGTTTATTTTTTCTGGAATTTTTTGAACCAAAGTATTCAATAATGGATTATCAAGTTGAGGGGTATTTAAATTATAATCTATATTAAGATTAGATAAATTTTGTTTATCTTTATTTCTTCTAATCCATTGTAATCTATTCAAAACGCTGGCTGTTGCATGATCAATTGTTCTTTTAGCAACCGTTATTTGTGCTTCTGCTATACCAATTCTATCTTTATTTGTAACCGGAGGACATTTACCAGCAATAATGTTAAAAGGACAAGCTAAGTCATATTCCATAATTTGATCGACACCTGTGTCGTTATCGTCTCCAATATAAAGCTTCAAACCATCTTCGCTAAATGCAATTCCATTAGCTTGATCATTAGGAGTACTTAATCCACTAAGATCAATTCCACCATCTAAAGTATACGATGATGTGTCAAAAGGCTTGTCTAGTGAAACTTGAGATATTCCTGTCACACTATTTGTACTTCCGGTATTATCGTGAGCGATGAAAAAAATTTTTTTTCCATCTGGAGAAAATCTCATGCCTCTTGGGCTATTTGCTCCAAACAATGTGTCAGGTAGCGGTATCCCTGCGTCTTCCACAATTTCTTTATCTCCCGAAAAATCGAGTTCACTTACATCATAAGGAGTAGAAATCTCAAACTCATACAATCTAGCAGTAATATCTCCCACGCCATCGTCACCTAGTGAAAATTCACCAAAATCGGCCCAGAGCATAAATATTTTTGTACCATCGTCATTAACTTCTACACCATGAACCCTGTGGTATCGTTTTTGTGCAGTGTTTCTACTATAATCTCCAGCCTTACTTCCATGCGTAAGTACAAAATAATCAAGATGGGTTTGTGATTTAAATTCTGTACAAGTTGAAATATCATAAGGTGATGTTAAATTAAATACATTAATTCCATCAGCACCATTTAAATTAGTGTCTCTACTTTGCACTACAATTAACTTCATTCCATCATTACTGAATTCTAAGTCATAGATAAAATGGTTAGCATTGTTTATTGTCCCAGTTAAATTGCATCGTTCACTATCTCCTGCATAAACTCTTGTTGAAATATCAAAAGGTTTAGATAAATTATATTCTCTTATATAACGAGTACCATCACCACCTACTCGTTTCATATAAGCTGTGAACATCTTAGTACCATCTTTATTAAAATGAATGCCAGATATTTGAGCATCAATTGATGCTGGGACTGTTACCGATTGATTAAAAGTAACCATGGCAGCAAATGAATTAGAGATCGAAAATAAATATAAGGAAATGAATATGAAAAATCGCCTAAACATTTTTATTGGATTATTATTTTATAGAGCATTGCTTTTGACATATGCTATCACTGCTTCTTTGTTTACAATTATTATAGCAAATAAAATCAAAAGCTAATCGTGGCTGACCAAAAGCAGTTTCGACTGTTTTCATGGCAGCAATTTTAGTCTCAGCTGTATAGCATCCAACGTATGCTGTTGCATTTTGAATTTTTTCACCTACTTGGTCTTTTGGAATTTCTTTTGGTTCTTTATTAGAATTTTTCATTCTATTTGCTGAGGTAAAGTTTTTTAATATGGAAGATTTAATTCCAAAATTAGTATTCTCAGGAATTGTTCCATAAGACTCTAATGCATCTTTATAATCTAATTTTGCAACTGCAACACCAACAACATCGCCATTTGCATTAACAATTGGACCGCCGCTATTGCCTGGTTGTATTGCTGCATCAATTTGAACTAAAGCATAATTATCTTGTAAACCTGCTAAAGCACTTATAACACCTTTAGTAACTTTTACTGATGAGCTTACCGCTTGACCAAACGGATAACCAGCAACATAAATGTCATCTAAAAGTTTTGCGTCTTGTGGAGCGATATCAAATTTATCTTTGGGTTTAATATCAGTTTCTAATAGGGCAAGATCGTTCATTCTGTCATAAGCTAATACTTTAGCTTTTCCTGTTTTACCAAAGTAATTAACCTGAGTAATATTGCAATAATTTACGACGTGGTGATTAGTAACTAAATGACCCTCATCTGAAATAAAAAATCCTGATCCAGAACCAGTGAAAATATTATTATCAAATACTTTAACGATTTTTTTCTGGTTGTTAGTATCATCAATTATTGTTTTAGCTTTTACCTCTTTACAAACAAAAGTCACGTTTCTAGTGTTAACTACACTTTCTGCAATTTTCTTAGACTCATTACATTGAGCAAGGTTATCTTTATAAACATGCTCAACCATGTTTCCATTTAGAAATAATAATAAGGCTACTACTGTTTCAACCATAATTTCTGAAATAAATTTAACACAAATATTATCTATAAATTAGACACTTATCAATATTTTTCGATAAAGTAGAAAGACTTAATTTTTATGGTTTTTTTTTACTAAAGTTTATTTGTAAATTTAACCATAGCGTCAAATAGTTCTTGATTTTTTAGACTATGATTAGAGTTCAATGAAAAATCAAATCCACTTAGATTAAGATTATATTTTAAAGCTAGATTGTCATTAATGGGATCGAAATCTAAATTTGTTTTCTTATAATCATCTCGAACATGACTTAGTTTTAAGTAAAGACTATCTTCGTTAACACTATTCTCATCTAAACCTTGGAAATTTTCGTAGTTAAACCCAAAAGTAAAGCCACTATTTAATATCCTCTCAAAACCAATATTGCTTTTTAAATTATGTACCGAATTACCACCGTAGGTTTTAGTTTGATAAACAGTGTCACCAGAGTTTAAAAATTCATAATTTATATCAGAAGAAAAGTCCTGAACATATTCAAAACTACCATTAATACTTCTTTTTCCGTTGGTAATGTCTTTTAGATTATCAAATTTCAATCCTGTTGTTAATGTCCCTGTTTCAAAAGTTAAAAGATCATGATTTGCTAAAAGATTATTTGAAGTATTAAATTGATTATACTCTGATAGCTCTGTAATACCAAATTCAATTTTACCTGTAGGCATAAAATTAAAATCTGTAAAACCACTTCTTGCTTGGAGACCTATTGCAGAATAAATTTGTTTTCCGTTTCTATGTCCGGTAATTGCGTTTGATTCAAATTTATCAATATCTAAAACACTTGACCCTAAAAGAGAATTTAAATTAAGATTATCGTTAATCTTTAATGAATTATATAAATTTAATGAAAGAGACTCAGTTTCAAATTTGTTTGAATTAGTTTTTAAAATATCAATATCTTCGTTACCATATCTTAAAGCAAAGCCAAAGAAGTGGTCGTTTATTTTTCGATCTCCACCAAATGTTAAACCGCTTGTTTGAAATTCCCTCGGATTTAAATTTAAATTATCTCTTTCTCCAAATGTTACATCTCCGTGAGACCAGAATGACCATTTTTTAATCTTTTTGCTATTTTTATTGGGGGCTTTTTTAATGGAGCTTACTTTAGTAATCAAATTTTTAGTTAAGGGTTTTTCAATTTCATCAGGTAAAAATCCCATAATTGGGCTTAAGTTAAATTTAATATCTTGAGTGTATAAATTTAAATTATTTTCATTTCTTCTGAGCCAGTCGAATCTTCTAAAAATTGTAGAAGTGTTGTGTTTAATAACATTTTTTGCAAATTCTATTTGTACCGCAGTATCTGTTTGAACATTTGTTTCATCTAATTCGCAAACTACTATTCCATAAGGACAGATCAAATCATATTCAAATATAACATCATCATAAATTGTGTTTGTATTATCTTCTTTAGTATATTCGTTGGATGTAACATAAAGTTTCATACCTTGCTTTCCAAATTGGAATGCGTAATTGGCTCCTTTTGAGTCTGATACACCTCTAAAATCAATTTGCCATTTTCCAGCATAGGTAGCGGATGTCACTGAATAAGGAGTGGAAAGTTTCCAAACATAAATATTATTAAATTGTGAGGTGTTGCTCGCATCACCGACGTACATTCTTGTTCCATCATCATCAAATTCAACTGTCATTGCTGCGTAAGTAAGTGTATCTTCAATTTCTAACTTGCCGTTATATGATGCGGTACTTTGGTCAAAAGGAGTGCTTAATTGATACTCAACAACTTTAGAATCATTTGTAGCTCCATCAAGTAAAAACATTCTGGTCCCATCGTGGCTTAATTCTATATCATTTTGATGTGTTGCGGCTTCCCCAGGAACTAAATAATTTCTCCAATCAATTCCATCGTCAGCAACATATGTTGCTTCTCCGATACTTGAGATATCGTAAGCAGTAGTCAAATTATAAATATGCGTCGTTGCAGCAAAACTTCCTAGAATAAATATTTTTGTTCCATCATCATTAAAATCTATAGTTAATTTAGTATTATTTACAGGATTCACTTCAGCATGATTATCTTCTTTAAGATTTGCTGTGACTAAACTTGATATATCTAATGTAGATATATCCCAGGCAGTTCCCAGATCATACTGAAATATGTGCGTAGTATTATGTGTTAGGTGATGACCAACAAAAATTCTTGTTCCATCAGCATTGAATGCTATATCAGAAATATCTGGATAATTAACGCCTTGATCAGCTCGAAGAAATGTAAGTTTATCAGCATATTCAGGATAAACGTTTTGAGCGTGAACGTTTAAAAAATAAAAAAAAATTAGAATGAAATTTAATAAAAACTTAATCATTTATTAATTTAGGTTTATTTTAGTGAACATTGCTTTTAACATATGCTGTCACTGCACCTTTGTTTACAATTTATTATAGAATTTTCAAGAAATTTATTCAAGTTATCGCTATTTCTGACACCACCCTGCTGGCTCAATTAGTGAAAGTTTTAATTCTTTATGTGTTTTCGCCCTCAAAGAGATCATGGTACCTTTTGAATACCCGCCTGGACACTCCGTCTCATCCAAACGCAATCGACCATCGACTTTATCACCGCCAGAACCTGTTCTAACTATGGCATCATGAGAATTATCATATGGATTTTTAATCGATTGATCCAAATAGTAATTTTTAAAACTATCAAGCATAGATATTACATTCGACTTATTATTGGCTGCATCACAATCAATGGATCTACTATCATTTAATTTTACACTCCCTCCACCTTTAGTAAAACAAAGCGCTAAAGTATTTTTGATATGATTTTCCACCATTTTAAATTGAGTAATTGTAGCAGATGCCTTTGCTGACTTTACATACCCATTATAAATAAATATTCCTACACCAATTAAAGTGCCTATAATGGCTAGGGTAACTAGTAATTCGATTAAGGTAAACCCTTTTTTCATTTTAAGAGCTTTTTAAATTTATTTTGTAATTTGTCTTTAATTTTGTCTTTTATGACGTCTTGATCAATAGCTCCGGAGGCTAATTTATCTTTTATTTCATTATATGCTTTATCAAGTGTTTCTCTTGCTATTGTTTTATAATTTTTACTTTCTTTTGAATTCCCTAGATTTTCAAATTTTAAATCACTTAATTTTACGGTTTGGTTTAAATTAAGTTCAGCGGAAGATGCCGAAACATTTATATCTTTAATATCTAGTTGTTTTACCAAGAACTTTTTATCATCTGGTTTTCTAGGTGATCTGGTTTTACTTTCAAGAGTTCTTTTTAATGAAGTAAAGTTACTTCTTGCTCTATTAGTTATATCAAAGAAATAATTGACGCTTATGCCATCTAAAACAATATTATCAATTACTATTATATCCTCATAAAAGGACAAAGCATCAAGCTTAGCAAAAGCTTGTTCAACCACTAGAAGTTTACCTGGAAAATCTTTGTTTTTAATCTCAATTTTTTTTAAATTAACTTCTCCACTTAAATAACCTACATCAAAATCACCTATCTTAACTTCTCTATTTAAATTACTAGATAAAATACTTTCAAAAGTTTTTTTAATTAAAGTATCACTAAAAAAAACTACAAAGATTATAGAGATAATGCTTAAAGAGAATATAAAAATTAAGATTTTTTTCATAATTTAATAATTTGACGGTGCAGCGATAATCACCCAATCTTTTACATTTGAACCATTTATTTTACCATCACCAATATTTGAAAAAACAACCGACATATCTTCACCACCTAAGTTAAAAAACATTATTTCTCCTTTTTGGACGTAGTTTGAACTTAAACTCTCCAATCCATCACGAGTAATATGGAAAGATGAAGAAACTGCCTTAGTAGGAATTGCATTTTCTTTTGTATAGGGATTTTTAAAAATTGGATTTTTGAAGAAATATTGACTAGCAGCGTACGCTAGACCGGTTCCATCATCTGTACATTTAACAAAAGTTGGGTCGCTTCCAGCTTCCAGATACATTCCATTAGCATAAGCTCCTTCATTAGCTTGGCAGACTTTTGTAGACGTTGCTTGAAGCCATCTAGAAATTGTTTTTAAATTTGATTTGGCAGCATTTAATCTTGCTGATTTTGTATAGCCATTGTAAGCAGTAACTCCTACTGCAGCTAAAATACCAATAATCGCAACCACTACTAAAAGCTCAATTAAAGTGAAGCCTCTGTCCCATTTCATTTAATGATTTTACTAAAAATTTTCTTAAATTAACAATTATTATTTCTTGTTGCTTTTAAAGTTTGATTAAGAGAAATCTCGCATCCAGTATCTGGATTTTTTGCTTTTATGGTATAATTTGATCCACTAACACTTATACAAAATTGAAAATCTTGTTCTGTTAAACTATCTTGACCATCCATTACATTTGAAACTATATTTGCGCTGGAGCCAGTATTACAAGTAGAGGCACCCGTGTAATAAGATCCAAAACTAGATTTATACTCTTGAAGACCTAAATTAATAGTATTCAAAGATAGCTCAGCATTTTTTTGTTTAGCTCCTGTTGTATAGCCACTGTAGGAAACGATACCCACTGCAGATAAAATACCAATTAGTGCAACTACTACTAAAAGTTCGATTAAAGTGAATGCTTTATTAGAATTAAAGTGAGAAACCAGTGGTATCAATAGTGGTTGTTATATTTTCAGCATCACTAGTTTTTACGTTTGCTGCTGGACAATCTGAGTCACTTTTCTTTGCTGCACATGCGTTTACTGAAGTTTTTGAAATTTGAATTTGTCCTTGTGTTGGAGCCGTTGAAACAAAAGGACCTGTGCCATGAGGATTTCTGTTAGTTTTATTAAGCTCAGCTACTATATCCGCAACAGTAAGATTGGCACATGTTTTATTAGCAATTCCAAATGGTACGTGATTATTTTTGTCTAATTCACACTGTTTTGACTCTGCTGAAATTATTTTTACTGCATTAGATGCCATTGATTTAGTAGCATTTAAATTTGCTGACTGAGTGTAACCCGAGTATGCTGTTACTCCTACCGCGGCTAGAATACCGATAATTGCGACAACTACTAATAATTCGATTAAGGTGAAACCTTTATTCATATTTGGATTATATTAAAAAATTGAAGAAACTGTCAACTCTTTAATACTCATTAGTTTTTAATAATTATTGACCCATTATTGCGCCTACATTGAATATTGGAGAGTATAGGGCAAGCATTAATCCACCAATTAAAAGGCCCATAAAAGCGATCATAATGGGCTCGATTAAACTAGATAAATTACTTACAGCAGTATCAAACTCCTCTTCATAATATTTTGCAACTGAAGCAAACATTGAGTCCAAACTACCTGTTTGCTCACCAACTGAAATTAATTGGCTAAAAGTTGGAGGGAAAATCTTTTCTTTTGCGAATAAAGCAGTAAGAGTTTCTCCAGAGAAAACTCCTTTTTTTATATTTTCCAATGATTCAGTCACTACAGTGTTAGTGCTCACAGATTTTGCAATATCTAAACTCTCAAGTATATCAACGCCAGCCTGATTTAAGTTTCCCATAACTAATGAAATTCTAGCTAATAAAGATTTTTTTATCAGATCACCAAATAAAGGGATTTTAAAAATAAAATTGTGCCAAGCTTTTCTAAATCCATAATTTTTTTTTACAGCGATATTAAAACCAATTACAAAAGCTATAAAAAATATTAAACTTAAAAATCCACCTGAGCCACTCAAAAAAGCACTTGCACTCATAATTACTGCTGTTGCACCTGGTATCTCTACACCCATCCCTTCATACATTTCTGTAAAAATGGGAACTACTTTAATTAACATAAAAATTGTAACTGTTACTGCAACAGTTAAAAGAACTCCTGGATAAAACAAAGCACTCTTAATTTGGGATTTAATCTTTTCTCTTTTTTCAAGAGACATTACAATTCTCTCTAAGAATACATCAAGTTTTCCACTTGCTTCACCCGCTTTGATTAAGTTTACAGTAACTGTATCAAAAGTTTTTGGGTGATTTTCAAAACATTTAGATAAAGCATTACCAGCTTCTAAGTCCTTTTTAATTTTTTCAATTATTGCTTTCATGTTAGGTGAAGAGGTTTGATCAATGAGCAAATTTAATGCGTTTAAAACAGGCAAACCAGAACGTAACATTGTTGAAAATTGTTTAGCAAATATTAATATATCTCTAGCCTTGACCCCTTTGCCAAAACTGAAGCCAGCTGATTTTTTCTTTTCCTTTTCTACTTTCTTCTTTTTTGCTTCGATGAGCTTAGTTATAATAACTTTTTGCTCTTTTAATTTGTATGCGGCCTCAGAATTGTTTAAGGCCTCTATTTCACCCTCAACATATTTTCCTTGTGAAATTCCTTTATATTGAAAATTGAGCATACTATTCCAAGCTTAGTACTCTTTGATATTCGCTAAAAGATAAATCTCCAGTCAAAATTAATTCTCTACCCATGTCCTGCATAGTTCTAAAGTTGTCCTTCTTAGCTACTTCTTTTAATTCTAGTGTAGTTGCTTTTCTAAGTATGGCGTCTTTAATATTTTTTGAAACTTTTAAAATCTCATAGATACCCATTCTGCCTTTATAACCATTTCCAGCTCCAGAGTCTCCGCTCGCACAAGCTTTGCATCCTTTACCATAAACTGGTCTTACTCTTGAGGCCTCTTCAACAGTAAACCCTATTTGAGAAAGTACTTTTGGATTTAATCTTTCATCAGGAACTCTGCATTCTTGGCAAGTTTTTCTAGCAAGTCTTTGAGCCATAACTAGTGTGCAGGCGGCAGAAATTAAATAATCCGGAGTTCCCATATTCTGTAATCTTGTTATTGTGCTTGGAGCATCATTAGTGTGAAGCGTACTAAAAACTAAGTGACCTGTTAGTGCTGCCTTAAGAGCAATATCAACCGTAGCTTTATCTCTTATCTCTCCAACCAAAATAACTTCAGGGTCTTGACGTAAAAATGATCTCAGCGCTGTTTCAAAAGAATACCCAATATCATCTCTTACCTGTACTTGGCCAACACCTTCAAGTTCATATTCCACTGGATCTTCTGCAGTAAGAATATTCATTGAGGGTTTGTTAATTGTTTTTAAAATACTGTAAAGTGTAGTAGTTTTTCCACTTCCGGTTGGTCCGGTAACAAGCACCATTCCTTGAGGAGAATGGATAGCCTCGTTTAAAACTTTTAAATCTTGATCTGCAAATCCCAGTTTGTCTAAAGATTTGTCACCTGCTTCTTTATTTAAAAGACGCATTACAATTCTCTCATTATTTTTAGTTGGCATTATTGATATACGAAGATCCATTTCTTTATCTCCGTATTTAAAAGTGGAACCTCCATCTTGAGGAATTCTTCTCTCAGCAATATCTAATTTGCTAAGAATTTTTATTCTAGTAACTACTGAGTTGTAATTTAAAGGATCTTTATTTAAAAAACCACTAAACTGTTCCATAACTCTTAAAACACCATCAATTCTAAATCTTACATGCGCACTATCTTTAAAAGGTTCTATATGAATATCACTAGTTTCTAATCTAATGGCTTCATTTAGAATTTTATCAACAAAAGCTATTACTTCAGACTCAACTTCTAGAGGGACATTAGCTTGTTTCTTTTTAACTTGTTCTATTTTTTGATTTTTAGCTTTGACAGGTGCGCCTTGCTCAAGTCTTGCTATAAAATCTGAAATTTGTTTTATAGATGCAGCATAAAGTTCTGGCTCTAATTTTGTTAAACTTTCGATATTTTTAATCAAACCAAACTTTGATGCATCAGCTATAGCAACTTTAATTATTTTAGATTCAACTGCAAAAGGTATAATCAAATTTTCTTTTAAGAATCTTATTTCAGTAAATTTTTTTAAATTATTGTCTACTTTGACATCATCAAGTTTGATTAATGGAATTGAAAAACTTTCCGATAAAAGTTCAGCTACTTTTGTATCATTTGTGATATTCAATTCAAAAGCAGTTTCGATTTGAGACTTTCCCGACTCTTTGCTCAAACTTTCAATTTGTTTTATTTGCTGACCATTAAGAGCATTATGCTCTCTAAGCATATTAAGAATACTTTGTTCACTTGTAGTATCTAATCTAATCATGTTTAATTTATAACACGTGGAGCTAGGAATATTAACATTTCTTCTAACTTATTTTGGCTGTTTCTTCCTTTAAACAAGTTTCCAACTACTGGAACGTTTCCTAATCCTGGTGTTTTTGAATTTGTGCTTGTATCAGTATTAACCTTAATACCTCCAATAACTACTATATCACCGTCACTTACTAATAGCTTTGTATCTATTTCTCTCTTAGTGATCCCTGGCTCGTCAGATCCTGGTACTTCGACCGGAGTGTCATTATTAACTAAAATATCTAGTAGAACATTTCCATCACCTATTATGCTTGGAGTTGCTGTTAAAGATAAAGCAGCATCTTTAAATTCTGTAGATGTCGTACCATCAGCTGTAACAGTATAAGCTATTTGTGTTCCCTGAGTTATCTTAGCTTCTTGGTTGTTAAGTGTAAAAACACTTGGACTTGAAATAATTTTAGTTTTTCCAAGAGATTGTAAAGCTTCAATTTCAAGTTTTAGAGCAGCGGTACCTAATGTTTTAATAATTCCTATACCACTAGTTGCTGCAGTAATAGAATTATTTGTAACAGTACCAGCAGCGGATCCTAATGAAATTCCTGAGCCAACTGTAGCTGCTCCACCGATGGTACCTGAAATAATTTCTGATCCTTTTTCTCCAGAAACTCCTTTTTCAGTCATTGCTCCAATTCTTGTACCTAAAGCTTTTTGGAAATCTGAAGTAGCAGTCACAATAAACGCCTCAATCAAGACTTGTTGTGTTTTAATATCAATTTCTTTTAAAACTGCGTCAATGACATCTAAGTCAGGTTTTCGTCCTCTAACAATTATAGATCTTGTCATGCTCTCCTCTGTGATTTGTATTGTGCTAAGGGTACTTGTACCTTCAGGACCTTGTGATTTAAAAAGATTTTCTAAAGTTGTTTTAGCCTCTGATGGACTAATGTAATATAATCTAAATATATCAGCTAAAATTGGTTCAACAGTATCTTCTAATTGAATTTTCTTTTTAAGTACTTCAGCTCTTGCAGACTTTAAAGTTTCTTGAGCAGTTAGCTTTTCAGGAGTATGTACACGAATGATACCTCTTGCTACATCAATATCAGCTCCTAAAGTTTTCATATCTAATAGAGTTTGAAAAGCAACATCCCAACCAACATCCTGAAGTTTAGCGGTAACTGTACCGCTTACTTCCTCGCCTACTATAATATTAATACCACCTATATCAGCAAGAGAGTCCATTGCATCTCTAAAATCAACGCCATTAAAATTAAAGCTTACAGTTTGTTTTAAATTTTCATATTCATTAGAGATTGTTACATAGTTTCTTACTTGCTCAGTCGTAATTGTTTTTCTTTTATTAGCTGTGGGATCAAACTCAGTTTCATAAGGTTTTGGACCATATTTTACTTTCTCTTGCATTTCTTTTGTTCCATCAACAATTACTTTTGATGGGTCTATTAAAGGTTCCTCTCCGTGCACTGATTTTTTTTTTGTTGAAGCGCAGTTAGAAGTTAATGCCAAAATTATAAATAATGATATTATTTTTACTAATTTTAATGTCATCCTTCAGCCTTTACTAGGTTATTTTTTAAATCAAGCGAGTATTCTACTTCGTTCATCTTAATAAAGATACGATCTGGAAATATATCTAAAATCATAAAATCATTTGATATTATTGTATCTTCCTCATATCTTACTGTTCTTCCATCTGGAAAACTAAAAATTGCGAATCTTTTACTTTCTCCTATTACCACGCCGTTTAATTTCATATTCTTGAGAGATACCGAATTGGATTGAGATACCCCGTCTCGGCCTAAACCGTCTCCACTAGAACCACCAGCTGATCCACCACCAAGAAACGGATTTATTGCAGGAAGCTCTTCATCAATAAGATCTTTTTTATCTTCAGCAATGATTGGATTTGTGAAAAGCAATAATGAAAATATAACAAATAAAATTTTTTTACTTATATTCATCTGGTAATCCTACAATTGATAATGTTCCTACTGATTTAATTCCAGCACCCTCAACAACTGTTATCTGCTCCCTATCAAAATTGATAACTTTATTTGATTTTGCTAGTGCTCTTCTGAATTTTAAATATCCGAGATAATTTCCAGTAATTTCGTACGATACTGGTATTTTAAAATAAGCTACTTTTTTTGCATTTTTTCCTGGAGAAACTGGGACTGGGTTCTCTTTATTAAGGTTTATAATATTTAAACTATTGATCGAAGCAAAGTCACTTATATTTTGGTAAAGACCTTCAACTTCTTTTTGACTATGAAATAATTTACTTTTCTTATCATATTCAGGTTGGAGTTTTTCTATAGTAGCTTTTAATCCTATAATTTCTTGTTTAAAACCAGCAGTTTGTTGTTCGTTTTGCAACATGATATTAATTCTTTGTTTTTGAGCTTCAACCTTTGGATTAATAAAAGCGTAGTAAATAATAAAAAAAAACATTATTGAACCGAAATAAATTCCAAATTTAGTAAGGAACTTTTTATCTTTTAAAAGTTCGTTATTTTTTAATTTTTCAACTAAATCTTTAACATCGATATTTTTTAGATCTATATTTTTTAATTCACTTAAGTTCATATTTTTAATTTACATAAAATCGTAAATCCTTTTTTATTATTTGCCGATTGTAAATCATTTTTACCTTTAGGTACATTCATCGCTTTTAAAGAGGCTTGATCGATTAAATCTTTACCATTTAAATTTGCTATAAAATTGATGATATCTTGATCAGAGAAGGCTAAGCCGGTAATGATTACCTGATTGTTCCCATTATAATTAAGATCTGTAAATTGAACTCTTTGAGGAACGCTTCTTGTAATCTGCGCTAATGCTCTGTATGAAACGGTTTGATTAGAGTTTACCATGCCACCTA
This sequence comes from uncultured Pelagibacteraceae bacterium, assembly GCA_902523185.1. Taxonomy (GTDB): domain Bacteria; phylum Pseudomonadota; class Alphaproteobacteria; order Pelagibacterales; family Pelagibacteraceae; genus Pelagilacustribacter. The sequence continues at coordinate 129,884 of CABYYJ010000001.1, forward strand.
GCTTAAGAGCCTTTTGCATATCACTTACTGTCTTCGATAATTTTTTATGTTCAGCACTAACAAGATTAAATTCTTGTAGAATATTATTTTCATTAGCAAGTTTACCTTTATTGGAGCTAATTTGAAAAAAAGAAAATCCAATTAAGAATAAGTATAAAGCGGCTATTCCACCTACTAACCCTTTCATTGCAAAGCCTGAAAGGAATTTTAATTTGCTTTGTCGTTTCAGTGCCTCTCGATTAGGTAAAAGGTTTATATTCTTAACTGCAGTAACAAATTTGTAATATCCGAACACATCTAATTTTCTATAAGCTAAACCAAGAACTGAGGTGTAGATGGATCTGTTTCTTAAATTAGTTTTTTCTTGATTGTAAGCTGGTATTTGTAATTCATTTAAGGGATCAAAAACTTGAAGGCCAGTATTTAATAAGTTTTTTTTAAATAAAGGAATTAGTTCCTCGATATTTCCTAGAGAGCTTACAATCTTTATATTATTAACTTTTGATGAGTATTTACTTTCATAATCACTTAACGCTTGCTTAAGCTGCATGCAATATCTCCTCACAACACTTTCAGTGTCTGTATTTTGAATATTTCCGTCGAACTGGCCTAGAAGATCCTTCTCGTTTGGTCTTAAAAATATATCTGTAATGATTGGAATATTATCATGAACGATAATTAAATAATTATCCTCAGATCCTATTTCTAAAAGGGCATTGTTAGCTTTATTTTCAATTTTAAATGAATTATCAAAAGCATTTTTTAAAGTGAAGCATTTTACGTCCAATATAACTGGATTTAAACCAGCCTTTTTTACAATTGAAGAATAAGCATTTACATCACTTAGTTTTGAAGCTACGAAAAGTATTTCCATAGTGTTTGTTTTGTTATTTCTGCTAATTACTTGATGGAATATAGAATATTCGTTTAAGTCATCTGTGAGTTGTACTAAATTTTCCCAAAGAGAATCTGTTTCTATAGCTTTTTGAAGTTCATCGTCAGACATTAAAGGGCTAGTTACTACTCTTATAATTGCGCTTGTCACTGGTATTGAAATAGCAACATTAGTCGTTGAAACTTTTGCGTTTGCCATCCCTAATTTCAATTCTTCAGACACATAGTCTTTAGAGTTAATTACGCCATCTGCAGTTTTGTTTTTATCAAGTAATCGCAAAGAAATTTTTTCTAATATCCAATCATTCTCTTTTTTGCTTAGCTGAGCAATCTTTATAGAGTCCTCTCCTATATCTATTCCAGCTATTTCCTCTCCTGCCACATTCGCTTTACTAATTTTTTCTGAAAATAATTTTTTAAATTTTGATAAATTGTTTTTATCTTTTTTATTATTCTTATTTTCTGAATTATCTTTTTTAAAAGATAATTTTTCTTTTAAAGATGATAAATTTTTTAATGAAGATAAATCAAAATTGAATAATTTTTTCTTCTTTTCTTCTGGAATTTTAGAACTAGTGGTGTTTCGTAATTGATTTTCTTTTGTTATTTCTTGTTTTATATTTGAAACTTGATCGTCGTTAGTGTTTGAAGTTTCAACAGCTTGTTCTAAATTAATATTATTATTTAAATCTTTTTCAGAATTTTCGTTGACATCTAATTTTCCTGAAATTAAATCGTCATACCATTGTTCTAAAATTTTTTTTGCTTCTTCTAAGTCAGTTGTTCCTGAGGATACAACTTTCTGTTTACCTTTATAGAAGGTTCTACCTACCCAATTTTCTGATTTCAACTTTCCCTTGTATTTATCTTGCCTTACGTAGATGTGCAATCTTCCATCTTTAGTTGAAATAATGTTACTCATAAAACGAATCACTCATAAAATTTTGTGTTATAATACAATTCTAACACAAATTTGTCAATTATTTTGTGTTATAAGTATAGTACTAATAGAATTGTTATATTATAAGCGTTTATTTTGTGTTACAAATCATGATTTATACTATAAAATTGTGTTAGAATATAAAATAATTGTGTTAGAAGATAAAATTCTTGTGTTAGAATATAATTTATTCTAAATTATACCTGGGAAAAATTTAAAATACTCAAAAAACAAGTAAAATCAACATTTTTTTAATATTGAAAAACCAAGATAAATAGTTTATAAATTTTGTGTTAGAATATTTAAAATTAATTATTCTAACACAATTTTTTGGTAGGTTATTTAGCTATCATAAAAAAGTTAGGAAAATCAAGGTTTTTTAAATGATCGGTAAAATAGTAAATGTTGTAAAAGACAACCCAAAAGTGTCGGATTTTCACTTAAGAGCTAATTGCCCTTTCTCGTACAGATTAATGGGAGAAATAATCATTTTAGAGGGAGAAATGGTTAAAAATGAGGATATTACTAACCTTTTGGAGAAAAACTGCTCTAAATCCGATGTTGAACATTTCAAGCAAAAAAACGAGTTAGATAGTGGTTTTATGTTGGAAAATATGAGGTTTAGAGCAAATTTTTATCAGACACTACAAGGGCCTGCTGTAGTCTTACGTAAAGTAGAAACAACTATTTTGAATATGGAAAGCCTTAATTTGCCTCCTGTAATGTACAGTATTGTAGACATGCATAAAGGCTTAGTGCTGGTTACAGGTCCTACTGGCTCAGGTAAATCCACTACTCTTGCATCAATTATAAATCAAATTAATGAAACAAGACAAGCCAATATTATCACAATTGAAGATCCGGTTGAGTTTATTCATAAAGATAAAAAAAGTATTATCTCTCACAGAGAAGTTGGTAAACAGACGGAGAGTTTTTCTACAGCTTTAAAAAGTGCGTTAAGAGAAGATCCAGATGTTATTTTAGTTGGAGAGCTAAGAGATATTGAAACTATAAGCATGGCACTAACAGCTGCAGAAACAGGTCATTTAGTTTTTGGTACGTTGCACACTAGTGGTGCACCTAATACAATTAACAGAATTATAGACGTGTTCCCGTCCGAGCAACAGGCTCAAATCCAAGCTCAACTAGCAGACTCTCTTAGAATGGTAATTACACAAAAATTATTTAAAACAGCTGATGGTAAAGGAAGAGTTGGAGCTTTTGAAATAATGGTTTGTAATTCTCCAGTTAAAAATTTAATTCGTGAGAAAAAAATTCATCAAATACCAAGTGTTATGCAAACAGGAACACGTGATGGAATGATCTCTATGGAAAAATCAATTGAAAACTTAGTGCAATCAGGCAAAATAAGTAATGTTGATGCAAAGCAATAAAGCATTTTCAATCATAGAATTATTAGTTGTTTTAGCAATTTTTGCCATTTTAGCAGTATTTGGTTATCCAAAAGTAGATCAATGGTTAACTGAAAGAGAGGTAAAAAAAGAGGTGAATAGACTTGTGCAATACATTGAAGATAGAAAAGATGAAGTAAATTCTGGTAAATATCCTATCATTGTAATCGGTTTTTACACGAATATGGAACTATGGCATATGACACAAGAAGAATACGCCACTCAAATGAAGGTTCCTGCACCTGGTTGGACAAGAAGAAACGATGGAAACACTGGTGGAAAGAGTTATTTAAATCATTATAAGATGGGTCCATGTTGTTTGGAAACAATTGATTACTCTAATTGGGTAAAAGAGAATTCAGGACAATTTCAATGGAGTGGAGATACTTGGCACTGGATGAATTCGAGGATGTTTTTATCAAAAAATGCTATAATTGATCCTGGCACAAATCATTTTACGGTTATGGATAATAATGGAAACAACCAAGATGCTTTCATAATGATTTGCTCAAAATCAAATACATCTAATCATTATGGAGGTGGTGGGAGCGGTCCTAAGTGTAACAATTCTTCAAGTGCAGACAATAGATATGTATTACAAATGGATCGTTCATTAAATGTAAATTTATTTAAATATAACTCATCAACTTCCAGATGGATAAAAACAAGATAAAGGGTATTAGTTTAATAGAGTCTTTAGTTTGTCTAGTAATAGTTGGTATTGGTTTCATTGGGGTTAATCAAATGATTAGTTTTGCAACAACTTCTATTGATAGGTCTATTGATGCTAATAAAATTAATTTTCTATCTGAAACCGCAGTAGAAGATATTATTGGAGATTCTAATAATGCATCCAATTACAACTACTCTCAACAATGTACAAAAAATTATAATGCAACAGGCACACTTGCTGAAAAAGCAAAAGTAAAATGGGCAAAACATTTTATGCAAGAAAATCAACTTAAGATAAATAATCAGTTTAAAAAGCTACCTTGTGATCAGCTAGACACAAAAGAAGCTACGATTACTTCAGGATCCGACAGAACTTCAGTAAAATTTAAATTTAAATCTAATAGAGGTAAAAAAGAAAAGTTTATTGGAGTGGTTGTAAAATGAAAGCAGCAAAAGCGTTTTCTTTAATTGAGGCATTAATAGCTACAGTCATTGGGGCTATCTCAATACTTGCTATCACTTATTCGTATATATTTTTTAATAACACTTACCAAAAAATTACTGATAAAGCTAAAATGAGCCAATCAGGAAGATCATCATTACAAATGGTAGCAAAAGATTTGAGAAATGCTGGATATAAAAATATGAATTACGAAGCAACATCTGGACAGACTTGGGATAGATGGATTGAAAAAATAGACGATTTTGGTGGAAGCAAAGGTGATAAACTCAGAATTTGGTATAATACATCTGCAAGAGATAGGATAGAGGTTCAATACTTCTTAAAAAAAGATAGTTCAGGTGACACTTATTTAGTAAGAGAAATGATAGAAAACCCAGTTCGCAATCCAATGAGAATGAATTGTCAAAGATTTGATACTCAAAAAAATTGCGAGCCCATAACCATTGTCTCAAAAGCAACTGATTTTCAGGTATTTTTTAATGATCAAAATGGAAATAGAGTTAATAATGTTGCTGTTGGTTCAGATAATCAATCAAAAGTTCATACCGCAGAAGTCTATATAACAGTTAGATCGCCTAATGAATTATTAAAGAATCCAATTTCTTTTGATATGTTAAATGGTGGGACCGCAGGTAATTTTACTAAAAGAGATAAATATTTAAGAGAAACTTTTTATATAAGTGTATATTTAAGAAATGTCGTTAAATTATAAAAAAAGAAAAAACGAAAGAGGTTTTGCAATAGCTTTGGCATTATTAATGCTTGTAGCAATGTCTTTAATGGGCGCGACTTTAATGGTTATAGCTGCGGGAGATCATAAACGAAATGGAAATCTAAATGTCAAACAACAAACATTTTATGCAGCTGAGACAGGTATTACAGAAGCTAAGAAATGGTTAAGCAATCAAACTAATTTATCTATCGGTAGTGATCCAAATAACCAACTAAGCTTTTGTAAGACAGCTTTTTTTCCAGAATTGTCAAATCCTAAAGCTGTTAAAGATTACGTTGAAAAAAAAGATTTGAGTGAGCTCATTGCGGGTGAAAATAAATTATCTGACTATAGTTATGAATATTTTATTACCCTAACACCAGATGCTAATGGTAATACTCAAACTCCAATCATACAAACCGTTTCGGGTGCCACAGGCGGTGATATTTCTCAAGGAACAACTTATAAAAATACAGGTACATCTACAGCAACATATTATAATATTTATTCATGTGGTTGCGATTCAAATAAATCTTCATGTAATGCAAATAGTAATGTGATTACAGTATTGCAATCGACAATAACATTGGTGAACTAAATGAAAAAATTATTTTTTACAATTCTTATATTTTGTTTAGGATCAAAAATAAGCTTTGCGTGTGATCTAACTTTTGTAAACTTTGGGGACAAACCCGATAAGTTTTTAGAAAATCAATTTGCTTTACCCATAAAAGATGATTTTAATGGAGAAACAATAATAATCCCTTCAAATGTAGTTTGTCCTAATAATAAATCAATTGAAAATACAATGATTGAATATCTTTTTGTAGATAATCAGCTGGTATTAATAACTTTAAGGAGAGCATACGTTAATGACACTGCAATAATGGATTTTACAATGAATAAATACGGCAAGTTTAATTTACCAAAAGGAAAAAGTAAGAAAGACTGGTTTGGAAGTCATACTTGGGAAATAGGAAATAATTTAATTTTGTATGTACGTGCAGATACTGAAGTGGGGCCAGCAGAAGTGCTTGAGATTAGTAACGTATTATACTTACAAAAACTTTATGATTGGAGAGGGAAAGTTGCAGAATGGTCAGAGTCTCAACAGTAATTTTTATAATAATTTTTTTATTATTTAATATAAAGCTATACGCTAAGAATCCACCTCCTGGGACTGGAACCTCTGATATTCCTGCAAACATACTAATTATGTTAGACAATTCTGGAAGTATGCGAATAGCATTGCCAGTAAAGGCAGGACTGATCCAGCCAATTGATGTTCAGACCGACAGCTCAGGAAATATCTTTGTCTTGGAATATGGATACGGCAGAATGAAAGCTTTTGATAGTTCAGGAAATTATCTGAGAGACTTTGGAGGAGTAGGTGGTCCAAATAATTGTCAAAGATGGAACGGTGCAAGGCAGTTCGCTATTTATAACGATCAAATTTATATAGCAGATTTTTTTAATAGAAGAATAAAAGTGCTTGATCTTGAGGGAAATTGTATCAAAAATGTTGCTATCAATTTCTATCCACAAGGTATTGCTGTTAACGATAATTATATTTTCTACTCTAATAACACCAGACAAATTGGAAAGTTAGACAGAAATAATTTTAGTGATTTAGGTTATCAAAGTTTTGGTGCTTCTGTAGTAAGTTGGGGTTTTGGTATGTCTTTGAACAATGCTGGTAATAAGTTAGTTGTTGCAAATGCACATTCACGATACGGAGGTAGACGATTTACAGAGTTTAATGTCTCTGGAAGTAATTTAAGTTTCGCGCGTTCTTCACCTAGAGATAGAGTATCTTTTGATGCAGATTACGATAGTAATGGAAATATTTTTGGAACAGTTACGCATAGCTTAAGAAAATATAATTCGAGTCTTTCATATTTAAGTCAAGTTGCATCTGGATATAGCTACCCATACGGAGTTCATTTAGATACTAGTGATAATAGTTATGTTGCAGATTTTAGAAAAAATCGACTTCTTAAATACAATAATGCCGGGACTTTACAATTTCAAATAGGTGGTGGTAGAGCTAAGAAACGTCTCGACGCAGCAAAAGACGTTATAAGAAAAATTGTTTCTAACACAGATCTAACTTCAGGAGCAAATTTTGGTTTAATGCAGTGGGGATCCAATAATAGAAATCGTACTAATATGATTGTACCCATTAGCGAGAATGGTGCTAGGCAAATTTTTAATCAAGTAAGAAGAGTAAGACACATTGGTGGAACTGAGCCAGAGTATGCACTTGCTGAGGCAAATAGGTATTGGACTGGTCAGAGAATGAGAAGTGGGCAACAATTTCCAATTCCTCCAAACTACGGCCAAGAATGTACTCAAAATTATATTATTTTTATAAGTGATGGACAATGGAATAATAATCACAAAGTGATTAATGAATTGAATAGTTTAAGAACCAAAGACAAAGGTAAATTAGTAAAAACATTTATGGTTGGTTTCGCATTAACTGGTAGTCAATCGAATTATATTTCAACAGCAGTTGCAGGGGGAACAACTGCACCTTTATTTGCCGACAATGAAGCTGATCTTTTAGCAACCTTAACAGACGCAATAAAACAGGCGATCTCGGGCAGATTAACTTTTACTACTCCTGCGGTCATGTCAGATGTTCAAAAAGGAGATTTTGTTTATCAAGCAACTTTTGAATACGCAAGTAATAAACAATGGGAAGGAAGTGTCAAAAAATATCAGCTCAATGAAAATGGGACATTCGGTGCTACGCAATGGGATGCGGCAGAGACACTGAACAATAGAACTTCTTCGAGAAGGATTTGGACAGCTGGATTATCAAATTCCAATTTAAATAATTTTACTACAACCAACAGAGATGAGATAAGAGCTTTGATATATCCTCAATCCTCGCCAAGTGACACTGAAATTGATAATTTAATAAACTTTATCAGAGGTGTGGATACTTATGACCAAGATGGTGACGGCGATACTTCTGATAACATTCATAAACTAGCTGATATTTATCATTCTAATTTGATTGTTGTTGGTCCTCCTGAAGCTTCGACAGCTGTTTCTGCAGTATCAAATTTTGATAAAACCGATGCGTACTACAGAGTTCAAAATAATTACGAAAACTTTAAAGCATCGAACGATTGCGGTGTAAATTGTAGCAATCGAGAAGAAGTTATCATTGCTGGAGCAAATAATGGAATTTTACATTTATTCAAAACAGATAATAATGCAAATGGTGAAGAGCTATGGGGATTTATTCCACCTGCAATAATGGAAAATTTATCAAGAATTCCCTCTGCAAAGGCAAACGCGACTAATCCAATTTATGGTATAGATAGCTCTCCAGTAGTAAAAGATATCTTTTTTGATGATACACCTAATGACAATATAAATAATCCAAGATGGAGAACCATTTTATTGAGTGGCTTTGGTGCTGGAGGTAGCGGATTTTTTGCTTTAGATATAACAAATTTAGAAGATCCAAGGCAAATTTTTTCAATTAAAAATGATCCTATTAATAAAGTTATAACTCATTGGGATAGTGATAGTTCAATTAATGATTTTTCTTACTCAAGTGGAACTATTAATCCTGAATTCGATTATCGTAAACTGGGCGAGACATGGTCTACACCCCGAATAATCAGGATCAAAGTTGATAGTTCAAATGATGGTCAAAATAATCCAACAGATAAATGGGTAGCAGTTTTTGGTGGTGGATATAATGGAACAGTAAATCCAGACATCGGCTCTGCAGTTTTTGTTGTAGATATAGAGAATGAAGGAAGAGTATTAAAAGTGATAGATATTGAGGATAAAAAAGAATCTGCATATGCTTGGACAGGTTCTTTATTCAAACGAACTGCAACATTAGTAGAAGATCCGTCTACTAATGAAGAAAATAGATTTTTTACAGTATCCGCACAAGTTAGTTATACTGATAAAGATCCTGATTTTGGGACAACTCCTGGATGGAATGACAATGTTTGTTACGACCCAAACAAGAATGAAAGTATAAATGCTGAATTTACTCCAGTTGTATCACATACCATTGCCTTTAAACCTGTTGGGAACTTAGTATGCGTAGATTATGTAGAATTCGATGAGCCTTGGCCAAATACCCGTAATGGAGGCCCTCCTAAGCCTGATACTGGTAATGTTACGTTTAGAAGATTGGGTAATGACGTCGTGAATGGATTACCTGCAGATTTAAATGTTATTACTGCTGATGGTACTGGAAAAGCAACTTACAATGGTGCATTAATTTATGCAAACGACCTTGAAGGAAAAATTACAAAAATTAATTTAACCGAGAATTATTCAATAGACTTCAATTCGAGTAGCCCAAGTTATTTAGCAATTAAAGAAAATATTAGCACAACCACTTTATTTGATGCTGAAACAACTGCAAGCAATGGAAGATATATTTATACAAAATCGAGTGCCACAATTAATAATGATAATAATTTGTGGTTATACTTTGGAACTGGAAATACACAAAAACTTAGAGAAGACTCTGATCAAATTCAAAATAGATTGTTTGGAATTAAAGATAAAGATTTTCCAAATTTTGTAAATGTATCGCCAGTAGGCAATATATCTAAATGTACTAATTCTCAATGCCCTGTACCAAGCGATAAACTTGGCTGGTATGTCAATCTTGTTAATAAGCAAAAATTAACAGCGGAACCGACTGTAGATAAAGATAGAGTTTATTTTCCAATCTATGAGCCTTCTAAAGGAGCAAATTCATGTACTACTGGAAAGGCTATTTTAACAGCTTATGATACTCTCTGTGGTAGCTCACTATTAAATATCGAACTTGGATCTGGAGTGTTATCGAAAGTAGTTGTACAAGGTGATAACCTTTACATAGGTATTGCAGGTAATGCTAAAGATAATATTTCAGGATTTACTGCAACTGATAACCTGATAACTGGTAAGTCTCAGGCAACTAGTACAGGCGGGGCTGTTCAGAACCAATATTGGAAAGAAATTGATTAAAATCATATCAGTTAGTCCTAAATAACGCAGCTTATAACAAATAATTGAGGTTTTACTTTAATAAATTTTTGGTTGTTTTCTTCCATAAATATATAAAAATGGCTATAAATTTTTTTTTATGAATTTTAAAGATACTTTTATAAAAGCTGTATTAGCTACTTTTTTGATTTGTCCGAATTTTTCTTTTGCAGGAACTGTGACAATGCCTACAAGTTTGGTTGCTGATACTTCATCCTTTGTCACTCTTTCTGACTCAGGTACAACACCAAGTATAAGTGGATATACTGGAACCCTTTTAGTTTCTGTAACGGCTTCTGATGGAAATATTAAAGTTACAACTACAACAAGTTTAAAACGAGCCTCTGGTTATTGTGGCTATGGTTCAGACAGTGATGATGAGCCAACTGATTGCTCTGGAAATAGTTTAACTGAAATAGGTTTTAGGGGAACTCAAGATGATATAAACACGGCTTTAGCAACTTTAGCCTTTAAAGGGGATGGTACTACAGGTTCACCAACTGTAACATTATCTGTAACTCCAGCAGGTAGTCTCTATAACTCTGCTAATGGACATTATTATAAAGTAGTAAATCATGGAGGTGATATAACTTGGACTGCCGCAAAAACTGCTGCAGAAGCTTCAACCTTTAATGGTTTATCGGGTTATTTAGCATCGATAACAAGTAAACAGGAAAATGATTTTATAGACGCAAAAGCAGGGGTGAATGCATGGTTAGGCGGAGAAGATACTGGAGTAGAGGGATGTTGGAAATGGTCGGGTGGTCCTGATGATGGAAAAATTTTTACAGCCGGTAACGACGCTGATAACGCTTCAAGTGGGGATTGCGTGGTGGACATTGGCTACACAGTATATGAAAAGCCATTTGGAGCTAATGAATGGGGTTGGAATTCTAATGAACCAAATGATTCTGGTGGAGAAGATCGGTTGCATATAAAAACTGACGGATCCTGGAACGATTATAAAAATACTACATCTGTTAGATATTACGTGATTGAATATGGAGGGATGCCAGGTGAAACAGCAACAACAACTGGACTAACTACTCTTACAATTCAGTCCGTTGAGGCAAGCGAAAGTACATTTGATGCATTTGATGATAAACAATTAAAGGGAATTGTTGAAGCACATAATGAAAGTATTAAAAATTCTTTAAACCAATCTACTAATTCAGTTTTAAGAAGAATGGAACAATATAGAAGGTTAGGAAATAATCAAAGTGTAAAAATTCAAGATTTAAAATTTGCACTAAATGATAAATTTAATAATGAAGATATAAGTAAAAGATTACTTGAACACTATTCAAAAGAGTTTGTAGAAAAAATAAATATTAAAGATTATATGTCTTCAAATTTAACAAGTATGATCGGAAATAATTCTGATCCTCAATATAAAGATTGGGTATGGTGGGCGTCTGGATCAATCAATACAGGTTCCCTTAATTTCAGATCTGATCAGCTTGGAAGACGAATAGATTCTAATGGCTTTGTTATTGGAGCAGATATTGACTATGATAATAATTCACTATTTGGATTAGCTTTTAGAATTGATGACATTATCACAGATGTAAGCACAAACGGTACAAAATCATCGTCAAACGGAAAGAATATAATGATGTACCATACGCTAAAAGTAAATGACCAAAATTTTGTTGATACTTTTTTTGGCATAGGAGAAACAGACCAACATACAAATAGAGTAGTAGATATCTCTAATAATTCTAGGGTTACTGGTTTAAATAAGGCAAGACATGCATTTGGTGCTTTAAAGTATAATTTATCAAATCAATATAAAAATTTTAACATTTATAATTATTCGCAAATTAATTTTGGTTACTCTGAAATAGATGGTTATAGTGAGACAGGCTCAAGTAATGAGAAAATGAGTTTTGATGATAGAGATTTGTTTAGCTCATCGGCTTCAGTTGGCTTTAAAATAGCTAGTAATATTGATTTTGATTATTCAAAAATTCTTCCTCATTTAAAGATTGATTATAATGAAGATTTAACTGAGGACTCTGTATTAAAAGGACATTTCATATCTACCCCATCTAATCAATATAGCACCACCATTTCTAAGCATTTTAGTTCAAGTATAAAATTAGAAGCAGGCTTTGATTGGATATTCGAAAATGGATGGAATATTACAACCATTATGAAAAGGCGTGAGAAAGATGGGTTTGGTCATGAAAACGAATTAATCTTTTCGGCTAATAGGGAATTTTAAAGTTTATAAGCTTAAGTAAAAATAATAAATCACTGTACCAATAATTAAAAACGGACCAAAAGGGATAGCAGTTTTCAAGGAGCTTTTTCCTTTTAATAATTTTGGGATTGAATACAACAATCCTAAAATTGATGCTGTAAATAAAATTATAAAAATAGATTTAAGACCAAATATGAATCCAAGTCCTGATAATAATTTAGCATCGCCCAAGCCCATGGCCTCAACATTTTTTATTTTTTTATATAAGAATATTATAATCCAAATTAATAAATAGCCTGCAGCACCTCCTATCAAGGACTGAAACATATCTTGATTGAGATTTAATGACGTTGCTGGTAAAAAATTTTTTAAGATGCCAATTAGGATTAAAGAAAAATTTAAGCTATCAGGAATAATATAATACTTAATATCAATCACAAAAATCACAATAAAAATATAAAAAATTAGGCTTATTAGTATCAAGTCTAAAAAGTTTGATGTAAAACTTAATGCTGTGCTTAAAAATAAAGCAGATAATAACTCCACCGAAAAGTATTGGATTGAGATTTTTTTTTTACAAAACCTACATTTTAATTTTAAAATTAAAGATGAAATTAAAGGAATATTATCAAACCATTTAATATTTTTTTTGCATCGAGGACAAAAGGATCTTTTAGATACAATATCTAAATTTTTTGGCAATCGGTATATACAAACATTTAAAAAACTACCAATTATTGCACCAATTATAAATAAAAAGAAAAAATTATTTAAAAGCAAATTAAATTTTTATTTTTGCAGTGATTTCTATCACTTGTTCAATAATATAATTTAAAAAGAATAAGCCTTCTTGATAAACTATTTCTAAATTTGGAGTAAAAACTAAAATTTCCATCTTAATTAAATAACGACTTTATATCTTTCACTAAGTCTTTAAAAGCCTCAGGCTTCCAAATAAAATAGAAAAAATATATAGCTAAAAGCGGTATTAAACCAAACCACAACCATTCTTCCCAATTAAACCCTTTATATCGACCTGAAGCTTTCAAGCCATTATACCAAGTTAAGTAGCCTACAATCAGCAACCAGGATAAAGAAAGTGTAATAATTACTTTTTTTTTCATAATTTTAATTGGTTATTAAATATTGTATAATATATTTTGTAGATTATGAATAATAAAAATGGATTTGCTTTAATTGAATTACTAGTTGTTGTTGCTTTAATAAGTATTTTATCTGCTGTTGGTGTTGTCACTTATAATGGCTACATTTCAAATGCTCAAGATAAAAAAGCACAATCAAATTTTAATCAGATAGTAAAGACCATGAATAATGAATTAGCCAATTGTAGAATTAATCCTAGTGCGAAAGTATTTAATAACCAAAATTGTGACTCTAATTCCGAGCCGAATGTTAATGCAGTTTCAAATTTTTTTAATTCATCTACATTAACAAATCCTTATAATAAAAATGAAAATGTTGTTGGATCTAATTTGTGTAATAAAGGTACTGTAGCTATCTCTTCGTCTAATGTTTCTGGTTCTTATCAAGTCCAATATGTTTCACAAAAGAAAGATATCAAATACACGAAAATTGTTGAATCGAAATGGTCATCAGAGAGTACAGAACAAATGAGTAAAGAAGAAAGTTACAAGTGTTCAGCTCAAACTCTTACTGCATCAGCATCAAGTGCCCCTAAACAAACTATCTATAATTATAAACCTCCTAATAGTGGAAGTGGGGCGGGTATTATAGTTGATGAAAATGGGAATATGTTAGCTGGTTCAGGAAGTCATGCATGTGGTTCGAATTGTTTTGATGGTACTATGCCTAATTGGTACACTTTTGACTCAAATGGAAATAAAATTTATCCTGGAAAACCAGGGAGTAATTGGAGATGGGTCATGGCAGAAGGTGCTTCAGCAAGTGGAAATATTGCTTCTCGTTGTAATGGTGGCAATTGTCGTTATAAC
>CABYYJ010000002.1 GCA_902523185.1 uncultured Pelagibacteraceae bacterium
ATAATGGCAAAAGTTATATTTAGCTTTGATGATAAATCTGTAAAAAAGTTAAAGAACAAAAAAAATATTTTGGGTGGAAAAGGAGCCAACCTTGGTGAGATGGGTAGATTGGGCTTACCTGTCCCCCCTGGTTTTACTATTACTACTGAAGTTTGCGATTTATTTTACAAAAATAAAAAAAAACTACCCAAAAAAGTAATACAAAATATTGAGTCAGAACTTAAGAATATTGAAAAGAAAACTCAAAAAAAATTCGGTGACCTTAAAAATCCATTATTAGTATCAGTTAGATCAGGTGCTAGAATTTCAATGCCTGGCATGATGGATACAATTTTAAATCTTGGTCTTAATGACAGAACAGTAGAGTCGCTAAAAAAGAGAACTTCTAATGGACGATTTGCTAAAGATAGCTATAGAAGATTTATACAAATGTATAGCAATGTAGTTTTGGGGGTAGAAGGACATTTGTTTGAAGAATTAATTGATAATTACAAGTTAACTAAAGGAGTTTTATTAGACACAGATTTAGACGAGAGCGATTGGGATGGCTTAATTATTAACTTTAAAGAGTTAGTAAAAAAAGAAAAAAAAATTAATTTCCCCCAGGACGTCAAAGAGCAATTATTAGGAGCAATAAATGCAGTATTTTTATCTTGGGACAGCCAAAGAGCAAAAACTTATAGAAAATTAAATCAAATTCCAGATCATTGGGGAACAGCTGTAAATGTTCAAGCTATGGTTTTTGGAAATATGGGTGATGATTGTTCAACAGGTGTTGCCTTTACAAGAAATCCCTCGAATGGAGACAATTCTTTCTTTGGAGAATTTCTAATTAATGCACAGGGTGAAGATGTTGTAGCTGGTACTAGAACTCCTCAATACATCACTAAACAAGCAAAAAAAGAATCAGGATCTAAAGATCCTTCAATGGAAGAGGCTATGCCAAAAGTTTATAAAGAACTTTCAAGAGTATTTCTTAAGTTAGAAAGGTATTATAAAGATATGCAAGACATCGAGTTTACAGTTGAAAATAATAAACTTTGGATGTTGCAAACAAGATCTGGAAAAAGAACAGCCAAAGCTGCAATTAAAATTGCTGTGGATATGGTTAAAGAGAAATTAATTTCAAAAAAAGAGGCAATTAAAAGAATTGACCCAAATACCTTAGATACTTTACTACATCCTACTTTAGACGAAAAAGTTGAGAAAGAGATAATTGCTTCGGGATTACCGGCATCGCCAGGAGCCGCAAGTGGTAAAGTTGTTTTTACTGCCGATGAAGCAGAGAAATTAAACGGGATGATGCAAGATACAATCTTAGTGAGATTAGAAACTTCACCAGAAGATATACATGGAATGCATGCAGCTAAAGGAATTCTTACTGCACGAGGTGGCATGACTAGTCATGCTGCGGTTGTAGCACGAGGAATGGGTAGACCATGTGTTTCGGGTTCAAGTGAAATAACAATCGACTATGAATTGAAACAATTTAAAGCTGGAGACGTAATTATTAAAGAGGGAGATATTATTACTATAGATGGTGGAAGTGGAAAAGTAATGAAAGGATTAGTTCCTACTGTTCAACCAGAAATATCTGGATATTTCTCCACCATAATGAAATGGGCTGATGAGTTTAGGAAATTAAAAGTAAGAACAAATGCTGAAACAGAAGCGGATAGCAAAACAGCTAGAGAGTTCGGTGCTGAAGGAATTGGCCTATGTAGAACAGAACATATGTTTTTTGATGAAGAAAGAATTTTATCTGTTAGACAAATGATTTTGTCTAAATCAAATGAGGATAGAAATAGCGCTCTAGATAAACTTCTTCCGCATCAAAAAGAAGACTTTAAAAAAATATTTAAAATCATGTCAGGTTTGCCCGTTACAGTAAGATTATTAGATCCACCACTTCATGAGTTTTTACCAAAAGCTGACAAAGACATAGAGGAAGTCGCAAGATCCTTAAATTTATCAGCGAAAGAAGTTAAAGATAGAATCACAGAACTTCATGAGGAAAATCCTATGCTTGGGCATAGGGGATGTAGACTTGGCATTTCTTTTCCAGAGATTTATGAAATGCAATGTAGAGCAATATTTCAAGCTATAGTCGAATTAAAAAAGCAAAAAGTAAAAGCAGCTTTTATAGAAATAATGATACCGTTGGTTTCAACTGAGTCTGAATTAAAAATTTTAAGAACTTTAGTTAATAAAATAGCTAAAGAAATAGAAAAAGAAAATCAATTAAAAATTGAATATATGGTAGGTACTATGATTGAATTACCAAGAGCCGCTTTACAAGCTATGTCCATTTCAAAACATGCTGATTTTTTTAGCTTTGGAACTAATGATTTAACTCAAACGACTTTTGGAATAAGCCGAGACGACTCAGGAAAATTTCTAAACGATTATATTGATAATAAAATTTTTGATGTTGATCCATTTGTAAGTATTGATCAAAATGGAGTAGGTGAGCTAGTAGAAATAGCTTCTTCCAGAGGAAGAAAAACAAATAAAAATATTAAGTTAGGTATTTGTGGTGAACACGGTGGCGATCCAAAGAGTATTGAGTTTTGTTCTAGAACAGGACTAAACTATGTCTCCTGTTCTCCATTTAGAGTTCCTGTTGCAAGACTTGCAGCTGCACAAGCAGAATTATCTAAATAATAAAGTAGTATCAAACGATCTAGTGCTATGAGTAATCTCACCAACTGAAATTCTATTTACACCTGTTTTAGATATTTGTTTAATATTATTTAAAGTAGCATTTCCGGAATACTCTGTTTCGTATTTATTTTTACAAAGTTTTAAACAATATTTTAATTGTGAAGATTTCATATTATCAAAAAGTATTCTATTAAATTTTAAGCCTAAAATCTGTTTAAGCTGATTTGCATTTTCAACTTCAACTGTAACAATTTTTTTTGTTTTTATAGCTTTCTTAACTAATTCCCTAAGATTATTAGATGCACTAATATGATTATCTTTAATAAGAATTTCATCACTTAAATTATATCTATGATTATGGCCACCACCTTTTTTTACGGCATATTTCTCAAGTGTTCTTAAATTAGGTGTTGTTTTTCTTGTACAACAGATCTTGGTTTTTTTACTGGTCTTTTTTACAAATTGATTTGTTAATGTGGCGATCCCTGAGGCATGATTTAGAAAATTTAAAGCAGTTCTCTCAGCAGTTAAGATTGTTTTTATTTTAGCTTTTATATTAGCAATTACTTTGTTTTTTTTTATTTTTTCCCCATCAGAGACTTTTTTTATAAAAACGGTTTCTGTTCCAATCAATTTAAAAGCAGTTTTACAAAAATCTAAACCAGCTATCACACCATCTTGTTTAGCTATTATTCTAGCTTTGATAATTTTATTTTTTTCACTTATGATGTTTGTAGTGATATCACCTCTAGGCTTCAGGTCCTCTTCTAGAGCCTTTCTTACAACTGATTTTATATAAAATTGATTTAATCCTTGCACTGATCTAACGACCGATCTCGGTCATCCTGATTACAGATTTTCTCGCGGCCTCTATAGTTTTACTATCTAAAATAATTTCATTAGTTTCATTTTCTAAACAATCTAATATTTTGTTTAAATTAATTTTTTTCATATAAGGACATAAATTACATGGCTTTATAAAAGATACTTTCGGATTATCGGCTTCTACGTTGTCACTCATTGAACATTCTGTAACTAACATAACTTTTTTAGGTTGTTTATTTTTTACATAATCAATCATTCCAGACGTTGATCCTGTAAAATCAGAAGCCGCAATTACATCTGGCGGACATTCAGGATGAGCTATAATTTTAATTCCAGGATTATCAGATTTAATTTCCTTAATTTCTTTCCCTGTAAACTTTTCATGTACTATACAAGTTCCTTTCCAAGAAATTATTTTTACCTTAGTATTTTTTGCTACGTAGTCTGCTAAATATTGATCAGGTAAAAAAATTACTTTATCTACATTTAAAGATTCAACTACTTTTACTGCATTAGCTGAAGTGCAACAAATATCAGTTTCTGCTTTAACGTCTGCAGAAGTATTCACGTAAGATACAACAGGGACACCTGGAAACTTTTGTTTTAGTAATTTTACATCTTCACCTGTTATAGAATTAGATAAAGAACAGCCTGCTTGCATGTCAGGAAGAAATACTTTTTTTTCTGGACACATTAATTTTGCTGTTTCTGCCATAAAGTGAACCCCACACATAATAATTTTATCAGCTTTTGTTTTAGATGCCTCCACTGCTAACGCTAATGAGTCGGCAGATATATCTGCTACACCGTGGTAAATTTCGGGAGTTTGGTAGTTATGAGCAAGTATAATTGTATTTTTCTCTTTTTTGATTTTATTAATTTTCTCTATTAATGGAGCATGAATTTTCCATTCAGCTTCAGGAACAAATTTTGAGATTTTCTTATAAATCTCCTGAGTAGGGCTTAAATTTTGTTGTTGTACAGACATACTAATTCCAATTTACCAACTTGAGATTAAATTGTCATTCATTTATTGTCGCATTATTATTGCGGTCGTGCTGAAATTGGTAGACAGGCACGCTTGAGGGGCGTGTGGGTTTCCCGTGAGAGTTCGAGTCTCTCCGACCGCACCAAAAAAGGGATTTATGATTGAATATATAAGAAGGCACAAAAGAATTATATTTATAATTTTAGTTATAGCTTTTATTGAATTGAGTGGATATGGGATACTTGCGTCTTTATCTAGGTTACTAAACGTGCTCTAAAATTTTACACACTTTATTATTTGCTAATAATATTTTATCTGCAAAATCTTCAAGATTAGGTTCGAATACTTTTATTAATCCGAAGGGGTATGGTTGATCAATAAGTATTTTTCCTATTTTAATATTATTAAAAGTAATTTCATCACCGATATTTAATTTTTCTGATGAAGATATGGGCAACAATCTTCTTCTAAGTTTGTTTTTTAATTTCATCCTTGCAGTATTCTCCTGCCCAATAAAACATCCTTTTTTAAAATCAATTGCCTGAAGTGTCTCAAAGTTTGCTTCCAAACCAAATAATTGATCCTTTAAATTTAATAATCCCTTTTCAGGCACTCCTAATTTATGAGCAAGAGAGAAATACTCTTCGCTATCGATAATAAAAAGACTCAATTTTTTAATTGTTAAGTAAAGCTTTTCTAGATTTGAAATTATTCTCGCTCCTAATTTTTTATTTCTCGGGTCTAAAAAAATGGGAGTATCTCTGTAAGTAATAGTATTCTCATTTGATTTTAATCCGTCTTGTAATTCTTGGAATTTTGAATCATTTATTACTCCAATAACAAATTCAGAGGAAAAGTCCTCAATTATTACTTTTGATCTTAATTTGTATTTTGATAAATCTTTTATTAAATCCTTAGCAGAGTTTTCGCTACAGTCTAATAAATATCCTTTTTTATTCTGAATTATAAAAAATTCATTCAAATATTTACCTTGAGGAGTCAACAAGGCTGAGAAAACAGAGTTTTTATTAGAAACTTTATTTATATCATTTGTAATTATATTTTGGAGAAAGTCTTTTGCATCTTCACCACTTACTAAGATTACACCTCTTTTTTCTAAAATTACAACTTGATCTTTTTTCATAAATGTTACTTATACAATATATTATATTTAAAAAATATGTCTGATAATTATAGTCTCATTATTAAAAATGGCTCCTGTTATATCGATGGTAAATTGATAAAATCTGATATTGGTTTATATGAAAATAAAATTCAAAAGATAGGGAGTATAGAAGAAAATAATTCTAAAGTTTATGACGCATCTGGCAAAGTAGTTTTGCCAGGAATCATAGACACCCAAGTACATTTTAGAGAACCTGGATCTACCGACGCAGAAGATTTAGAAAGTGGAAGTCGAGCTGCAGTTCTTGGCGGGGTAACATCTTTGTTTGAAATGCCTAATACCAATCCTCCAACAGCAAATTTAGTAGAGTTTGAAAAAAAATTAAAAGCTGCAAAAAATAGAATGCATAGTAATTACGCATTTTATTTTGGAGCAACTTCGCAAAATACTGAACAACTTACACAACTTAAAAACGTTGAAGGCTGTTGTGGAGTTAAACTTTTTGCAGGATCTTCGACAGGTAATCTGTTGGTAGACAAAGAAGCAGATATCGAAAAAGTGATTTCTAGTAGTGACAGGATAGTTTCAATTCACTCTGAGGATGAAGACATTATTAAAATAAGAAAAAAATTTATCAGACAAGGAGATGTTCACTCTCATCCTGAATGGAGAAACGTAGAATGCGCGATGTCCTCAACTCGTAGAGTTGTAAAAATTGCAGAAAGATATGATAAAAAAATTCATGTCTTACATGTTACTACTAAAGAAGAAGTCGATTTTTTAGCTATGCATAAAAAAAATGTTACCTTTGAAACAACCCCTCAACATTTAACTTTGTACGCACCAGATTGCTACGACAAATTAGGAACTTACGCTCAAATGAACCCTCCATTAAGATCAAAAGATCATTATGATCGTCTTTGGGTTGCTATTAAAAACAACATTGTAGACGTACTTGGGTCAGATCACGCCCCTCACTTAAAAAAAAATAAAGATAAAGAATACCCAAATACCCCCTCAGGAATGCCAGGTGTTCAAACTATTTTTCCAGTTATGATTGATCATGTGAACAATGGAAAATTAGAATTAAGTCAACTCATAAATTTAATGTGTGAAAATCCATGTAAAATTTTTGGAATTAAAAATAAAGGTTTTATAAAAGAGGGTTTTGATGCAGATTTGACAATAGTTGATATGGATAAAGAAGTAACTATAAAAAATGAAATGATCGCTAGTAAATGTGGATGGACACCCTTTCATAATTATAAAGTAAAAGGTTTCCCTGTAGGTACGATTGTAAACGGTATTTTTGTGATGTCTGATGGAAAAATATTAGTTGAGTCTAAAGGGCAACCTTTAAAGTTTTAGAATGTTATTATCTTTCAAGTCTTGTTTAATTTCATCTAGAATGGCTGGATCATCTATAGTTGCTGGCAT
The DNA here is from genome assembly GCA_902523185.1 of uncultured Pelagibacteraceae bacterium. GTDB lineage: Bacteria > Pseudomonadota > Alphaproteobacteria > Pelagibacterales > Pelagibacteraceae > Pelagilacustribacter. Next base: position 7,041 of record CABYYJ010000002.1, read on the forward strand.
TTTATAAGGTTCATTATCTGCAATTTTTCTTACTGTTCCTCTAAGCACTTTTCCTGATCTAGTTTTAGGCAATCTCTTGACTACAATCGCAATTTTGAATGCCGCAACAGGACCAACCTTTTCTCTTACCATTTTTACACATTCGCTAATTATATCTTTTTTATCTTTGGTTACTCCAGCTTTAAGTGCTAGCAAACCGATAGGTATTTGACCTTTAAGTTTGTCAGCTATTCCTATTACAGCACACTCTGCAACATTCGGATGTTCTGCTAAAACTTCTTCAATAGCCCCAGTTGATAGTCTATGACCTGCAACATTAATAATATCGTCTGTTCTAGACATAATCCAAACATAACCATCTTCGTCAATGTGTCCCGCATCATAAGTCTGATAATATCCTGGATAAGTTGTCATATAATTCTCTTTATATCTTTTATCCGCCCCCCATAATGTTGGAAATGTTCCTGGAGGAAGAGGGAGCTTTACAACAATATCTCCCATTTTACCGGGGCCTACTTCTTTACCCTCAGAATTTAAAACTTTTAAATCATAACCTGGAACTGGTTTAAAAGCTGATCCGTATTTAACAGGAAAATTTTCTATACCTGTGCAACTTGATGTTATTGCCCAACTCGTTTCAGTTTGCCACCAATGATCGATTACAGGTGAGTTAGACAGTTTTTCAAACCATTTTATTGTGTCAGGGTCGGCCCTTTCACCTGCAAGAAAAAGTTTGTCAAACATACTTAAATCGTATTTTTTAAAAAATTCTCCGTTAGGATCTTCTTTTTTTATAGCTCTTATTGCTGTCGGTGCAGTAAAAAGAGATTTTACTTTATGCTCTGAAATTACTCTCCAAAAAACTCCTGCATCAGGCGTTCCTACTGGTTTTCCTTCAAACAAAACTGTCGTACAACCATAAAATAATGGACCATATACAATATAAGAGTGTCCAACTATCCAACCAATATCACTAGCAGACCACCACACGTCATCTGGTTTGATATTATAAATGTTCTTCATAGTCCATTTTAATGCAACTATATGCCCACCTACATCACGAACAATTCCTTTTGGAAGGCCCGTAGTTCCTGATGTGTAAAGAATATAAGCGTAATCATTTGCATTCATTTTTTCACACTCTGCTGGCTTTACATCTTTATGAGCATCGTTCCAGGTAATATCAATCGCAGGATTTAATTCTGCTTTATCCTTTTCTCTTTGAAAAATTATACATTTTTTAACTTTATGATTTGCTAATTCCAATGCTTTGTTGACTAAAGGTTTATAATGAACCGTCCGTCCAGGCTCATAGCCGCAAGAGGCTGTAACAAGTATTTTAGCTTTAGAGTCATCAATTCTGCTTGCTAATTCGTTTGCAGCAAAGCCACCGAATACAACTGAATGGACTGCACCAATTCTACCACAGGCTAGCATAGCTATTACTGCCTCTGGAATCATGGGCATATAGATTATAACCCTATCTCCTTTGCTTACGTCTTGTTTCTTTAAAGCTCCAGCAAATAAAGCGACTTTTTCTCTCAACTGATTGTAAGTAATATTTTCTTTTGAACCAGTTATTGGACTATCATAAATAATTGCAAGCTTTTCACCTTTCCCCTCATCGATATGCAAGTCTAAAGCGTTATAACAAGTGTTTGTTATTCCATCTTCGAACCATTTAAAGAAAGGAGGATTATTTGAATTTAAAATTTTAGTTGGTTTTTTGTACCAAAATATATCATTAGAAACTTCTCTCCAAAAATCTTCTCTATTTTTTATAGATTTTTGATAAATCTCATTATATTTTTGAGTCAATTTTAACTCCTGGTTTTTCTTTAATTTTCTCGATTATTTCATAAATATCCCCAAAAAAAAATAAAAAAACCAATAAATATGCGGTTTTTTGACGAAAAAAAGACTTCACTGTAACTTTTTTTTTTACTATGGTTCCGATCATATTATTCGGTGGTGAGCTTTTTAATCACTTGTCCGAGTAGTTTATATATAAACTAAACGAAAACTAAACAAACGAGGGAGGTTTTCATGAGAAAATTAGGTCTTCTAGCTTTAGCAGCTGTTGCCTTTTTAGGTATTACTAGCTCAGCTAACGCAGCGACTGCCATGTTACAAACAAATGATTTCGTAGGAATTTCATTTTGGCTTGTATCAATGGGAATGATTGCTACAACTGTGTTTTTCTTTTTAGAAAGAGGTACTGTTGCGGCATCATGGAGAACATCTTTAACAGTAGCTGGACTTGTAACTGGTGTTGCATTCGTTCACTACATGTATATGAGAGAAGTTTGGGTGTCTACAGGTGACTCACCGACGGTATACAGATATATCGACTGGTTAATCACGGTGCCACTTCAAATGATAGAATTCTATCTAATCTTGGCAGCTGTTAGAAAGGTGCCAACTTCTATATTCTGGAAGCTATTAATTGGTTCATTAGTAATGTTAATCGGTGGATACTTAGGTGAAGCTGGTTATATTCAACCATTTGTAGGTTTCGTAATTGGAATGGCTGGATGGATTTACATCTTGTTTGAAATATTCTCAGGTGAAGCTGGTACAATGGCAGCTAAAGCTGGTAACAAAGCAATGGCTACAGCGTTCAGCGCTATGAGAATAATCGTAACTATTGGTTGGGCAATTTATCCTTTAGGATATATTTTTGGTTACCTAACTGGTGGTGTTGATGCAAATGCTTTAAACGTAATATATAATTTAGCTGACTTTATTAACAAGATCGCTTTTGGTCTAGTAATCTGGGCAGCAGCAATGCAGAACACAAGACTATCATCTAGATAATAGATAATTGACTTAAAAAAGGGCGGGTACATTTTGTGTACTTGCCCTTTTTTTTTAGATACTTATATTAAATATTATGGAATTATCAAAACCTTACAAAGGAAGAGGAAAAAGAAAAATTAAAAAAATGCCATTTACCGTAAAAGGCTATATTTTATATTATGCCTTTTTCTGGGTAGTAATAATCTCGATTTATTTAGCTTATTACTAAAAAAGAAAATAATTGTGCCAAAAATTAATTATATTAACAGTGAGGGTAACTCAAAGACAGTAGAAGTAGAAAATGGTTTATCTGTTATGGAAGGGGCTATTCAAAATGACATTCCAGGTATTGATGCAGATTGTGGAGGATCCATGGCTTGCGCTACTTGTCATGTTTATGTCGAGGAAAATTGGTTAAATAAACTTCCAAAAGCAGAAGACGCAGAAATAGATATGATTGATATGGCATACGAACCAAAAAAAAATAGTAGATTAAGTTGTCAATTAATTGTAACGAATGAATTAGATGGATTAACAGTAACCACTCCAGCTAAACAGTCTTAATGAATAAAACTGATACAATAATAATTGGAGCTGGACCCGTTGGTTTGTTTGCAGTTCATCAATTAGGCATTAAAGGTCTTAAATCAGTAGTAATAGATAATTTAGATAAACCAGGGGGTCAATGCATCGAGTTATATCCTGATAAACCGATTTATGACATTCCTGCAGTTCCAGAGTGCACTGGAGAAGAACTTACAAAAAAACTTTTAGAGCAAATAAAACCCTTTGAAACTAAATTTTTTTTAAATGAAAGAGTAGAGGAAGTAAAAAAAGATAAAAAGAATTGGATTATTAAAACTAATAAAAATAATGAATTTGAAGCCCCCAATATTATTATCGCAGGCGGTGTAGGCTCTTTTGAGCCAAGAAAATTATCAGTTAAAGAAGCTGAAAAGTATGAAGATAAATCTTTATTTTATGCTATCAGAGATAAAGCAAAATTTAAAAATAAAACAATTTCAATCTTTGGAGGCGGAGACTCAGCTTTAGACTGGGCTTTAGAGCTTTCTAAATTTTCCCGTATAACTCTTATTCATAGAAGAAATGAATTTAGAGGAGCTGCACATACTTTATCTGAAATTAAAAAACTTGAGAGTGAAGGAAAAATTTCAGTTAAAACACCATGTCAACTAGTGTCAATTGAGGGAGATAAACAGTTAAAATCTATTTCAATAAAGTTTGACGATGGAAAAGTTGAAAATATTAAAACAGATATTATTTTAAGTTTCTTTGGCTTGGTAATGAAGCTTGGTCCTATAGCTGAATGGGGTTTAAGTATGAATAAAAAAACTATTGATGTAAACTCTGAAAATTTTGAAACTAATAAAAAAGGGATATTCGCAGTAGGGGATATTTGTAACTACCCTGGAAAATTAAAGTTGATACTTTCTGGATTTCATGAAGTTGCGCTTGCTTCTGTAGAATGTTTTAAAAGAGCAAGACCGAATGAAAAGTACCGATTTGAATTTACTACATCTTCAAAAATAATACATGAGAGACTTGGAAAAAAATGATTGAGTTACTTACCGCTAATACTCCAAATGGTAAGAAAATTTCAATAATGCTCGAGGAAATTCAATTTGATTATAAAGTAACTAAAATAAATATTAATAAAAATGAGCAATTTAAACCAGAATTTAAAAAAATAAGTCCATTTGCGAAAATACCAGTGATAATTGATCACACTAATAATAAAACAATCTTCGAGTCCGGAGCAATTTTGATTTATTTAGGAGAAAAAAGTGGAAAATTTTACAATGAAAAAGAGAGGTTGGATATCAATCAATGGTTAATGGGGCAAATGGCATATGTTGGACCAATGTTGGGTCAACACCATCAGTTTCATCATTATAACCCAGGAAAAAGTGAATTTGGCGAAAAAAGGTATTTTGAAATATCCAAGATTATTTATAAAGATCTTAATGAACGATTATCAATTTCAAAATATTTAGCTGGAAATAACTATTCTATTGCAGATATTGCTACTTTCCCTTGGATTGCCAGGCATGAATGGCATGATATAGGATTGAAAGATCATAAATATTTAAACAGATGGTATGAGCAAATTTCAAATCGTATAGCTGTTCAAAAGGGTTATGATTTGTTAAATCGAGGTGAGCTAATTCCTAAAGCTTAATCGTCAACAAATATTTTTTCGTCTCTCTCATGCCTTTCTTGTGCTTCTATGGACAAGGTAGCAACTGGTCTTGCCATAAGTCTCTTTAATCCTATTGGCTCTCCAGTTTCTTCGCAAAATCCATATGTACCATCTTTCAATCTTTGAAGAGCAGAGTTTATTTTAGAAATTAGTTTTCTGCTTCTATTAAGTGCTTTCATTTCTACCGATTTATCTGTGTATGAAGATGCTTGATCCACCATATCCGCTGAGGAAACATTATCGTCTGATGAATTTAGAATATTTCCTATATTATTAGCTTTAATAATATCTTTTTTCCAATTTAATAACTCATCAGTAAAAAACTTTTTATGTTTAGCACACATATATTTTTCTTTTGAATTTGGAATATATTTCTTTTTAATACTTGTTTTTTTTGGCATTTTTTAAATTTGGGCAGTATATGTTTGATTTTTGTCGTGTCAATAGCTTAAAAATTGTAATAATTTCTTTTAATGATTGATAAAAAAAATATTTATAAAGCTTATTATTTATTTTTGTTCTTACATTTAGGCATTTGGATAGCTATTCCTTATTTTTCTAATATTAATCTTCCTTTGGATACAATCGAGGCTCTAGCCTGGGGCAGCGATTTAAAATGGGGCTATAGCAAACACCCACCCTTAAGTGCTTTTTTTGCTGAGATTTTTTTTCAAATATTCGGCAATCAAGACTGGGCTTTTTACATGTTAAGTCAGATATTTGTACTGACTGCCTTTATTGCTATTTTTGAATTATCAAATAGTTTACTTGAAAATAAAAATTTAGCATTAATTTCAATACTATTGTTAGAGGGAATTTACTTTTATAATTTTACATCACCTGAATTTAACGTAAATGTAAGTCAACTTCCTTTTTGGGCATTGAGCATTTTATTCTCTTACCGGTGTATAAAATTAAATCAAACAAAAGACTACATTTTTCTTGGAATATTTTTAGGACTAGGAGTTTTATCGAAATATTTATTTATCTATCTTGCATCAGGAATTTATCTCTCGTTTTTTTATTTCTATTTAAATGAAAAAAAAGATAAATTATTAAACGTTTTATTAAGTGGAATTATATTTCTAATTATCCTTATGCCACATTTATTTTGGCTTTCTCAAAATGATTTCTCTACTATTTCATATGGTTTTAAAAGAACTGGTGGAGTTGGAGATTTGACTGATCACCTGATTTACCCAATTTTATTTTTTTTAAAACAATTAGGAATATTAATCCCATTTTTTATTATGGGTTTTTGTCTGATTAATAAGTTTAATATGAAAATTGATTTAAAAGATAAGAAAACCTTATTTTTAAATTTTACAGTTATCGTCCCAATAATTTTAATGATAATTACCTCAATGATAATGGGAGCAAAAATAAGAACTATGTGGATGACTCCTTTTTATTTAGCACTCGGTACATTATTTTTAATGTTATTTAAAAAACAAATTAATCTTAAAAAACTTAAAAAATTTTATTTGGTCTTTTTATTTATTTTTACTTTTTCACCGTTTACTTATTTAACTATTTCATTGTTAGATGATACAAAAAGAACTGATTATCCAGGAAAAGAAATTTCAAGACTTGTTCAAAACAAATGGAATGATAATTTTGTGAATGATATAAAGATTGTTATAGGAGATGAGTGGTCAGCAGGTAATTTATCCTATCACCTTAAATCCAGACCAGTGTGGGTAAACGATCTAAAGAAAAAAGGGTTAACTATCACAGATGATCAAGGAGTAATTTATACTGGGAATCCCAAAATATTGAAAAAAGTTTGTCCCGGTGTATTTGGATCAATAAAGCCAGTCGGTTATTGTATGATTGGAAAAAGATGAAAAAGTTTTTAATTATAATTCCTGTATATAATGATTGGGAATCACTTAAAAAATTACTTAATCAGATAGATGAAACTATAAAAGATTACGATTTTTTAGAGGTTCAATGCATCATAGTAAATGATGCATCAAATTTGAAAGAGCCAAAAATAATAAAGCCAAAAAATATTAAATTTATAAAAATTATGAACATGAAAGAAAATAGAGGTCATGCCAGATGTAATGCTTTTGGGATAAGATACGCTTTTCAAAATGAAGAATTTGACTATCTAATATTAATGGATGGAGACGGTGAAGACAGGCCTATTGAAATAAAAAGTTTCATTGATAAAATTCAGAACGAGCCAGATAAGTCTGTTGTAGCAAAAAGAGTAAAACGATCTGAAGGGTTGATTTTTCAAAATCTTTATACTTTACATAAGTTAATTACTTTAATTTTCACTGGTAAAAAAATTAATTTCGGTAATTATAGTTGTCTGACAAAAATGGATGTTGAAAAAATTTTCTCAAAAGCAAGTTTATGGAGTTCATATTCTGGAACAATAAAAAAATATATAAAAAATTATAACGAAATTAATTCTTCAAGAGGTCTGAGATATTTTGGTCCATCAAAAATGTCATTAATTAACCTAATAGTTCACTCATTTTCAATAATTGCGGTATTTAGATATCAAGTTTTATTAAGATCATGCATAATTATGTCCTTGATGATCTATTTGAGTTTAAATTTTGGCATAAATTTATTTTTTTTTAAAGTAATTTTATCAATTTTTTGTCTGATAATTTTTATTGTCTCAATGCGCGAAAAAAAAGCAGAACTTTTGAATAGTCAAGAAAATTTGAATAATGAAAAAATAGTAACACACTAAAAAGTTGTAATTTGAGTCTTTAATAGAATCAAACAAGAATCAAAAAGAGAACATTGCCGTATACTTTTGGACTATTGTGGATATTACAAAACACAGGTAGTGTCTTTATAGGAGGTGAGAATTAATGAAAAAATTAAAATGTCATTGTGGTGCTGTTGAGGCTGAAATCAAAATTAATGAAATCTCAAAAAGTTTAAAGTGCAACTGCTCTATCTGCAAAAGAAAAGGAGCAATAATGTCTATGGTAAATAATGAGAACTTTAAAATAATTCGAGGGGAAGACAAATTAAAGCTTTATCAATTTCACTCCAAAATAGCTAAACACTTTTTTTGCTCTATATGTGGAATTTACACCCATCACAACCCGAGATCTAATCCATCTATGACAGGTTTTAACCTAGGTTGTATAGATGTAATTGACACTTTTGATTTAAAAGATATTCAAATTAATGATGGTCAAAATCATCCATTAGATAAAAAATAATAGATGTATAATAAAAATATTAACTATCAGAGAGTAAAAGATAGATATTTAGATTTTATAAAATCTCAGGAAGTATTATCCGAACCTTTTAGGGACAAAATTGGTCAGTTAAATAATTTTTATTTACCGTTAAGCAAAAAAATCTTTCAAAATTTTATAAGAAATAAAAAGACAAAAATTGTTGGTCTTACTGGCGGGCAAGGGTCTGGGAAATCAACTATTTCAAATATTTTAAAAATTATTTTAAAAAATGGTTTTAATTTAAATACTGTTATTTTTTCTATTGATGATTTTTATAAAACGTTTAATGAAAGAAGAAAAATGTCAATAAAAGTAAGTCCTCTTTTTATCACACGTGGCGTTCCCGGTACTCATGATACAAATTTACTATACGATTGTATTAAAAATCTAAAAAAATCCAGCTTTAAAAGTATTGATATACCAAAATTTGATAAGGCAATTGATGATAGGTTACCCAAATCCAGTTGGCAAAAGATCAAAAAAAAACCAGATATTGTGATATTCGAAGGATGGTGTGTTGGAGTTTCACCTCAAAAAAATAAAGATTTAATTAGACCAATAAATACTTTAGAAAAAGAAAAAGATAAAAAAAGAATATGGAGGAACAAGGTAAACGAAGAGATAAAAGTTAAATATAAAAAAATATTTAAACTAATTGATACAAATATCTTTCTTCAAGTCCCAAGTTTTAAACATGTATATAAATGGAGATTGTTACAAGAGAAAAAATTAAGATTATCATCCAAAGGAAAAAAAATAATGACTAAAAGTCAAGTTAAAGAATTTATAATGTTTTACGAAAGACTAACAAAACATATGTTAAAATCTTTCAATAAAAAAGCAGAATGTGTAATAAGAATAGATGAAAAACATAAATTAAACTCAATTAAATTTAATTAAATGAAAAAATTTGTTTTTTTTTTAAGTTTATTAGCTATTACCAATTTAAATGCGAAAGAGAATTTAAAATTTTTTATTTCTAAAGCTATTAAAAATAACTTTCAATTAAATGCTGAAAGAAAAAATTTAGAGTCCGCAAAACAAGAAAAAAATATATCAAGAAGCGAATTTTTACCAAGTATCACTATATCTGGTAGTCAAACAAGTTCTACATCTTTTAATCAAACAGATCAAAACGGATCTAATCTTGCAGACTCAAGTTCCGATACAGAAAGTAAAAAAATTTCTATCGAGCAGAAAATTTTTACAGGTTTTAAAGGTGTTAACACTTTTAAAAAATCAGAGTTAGAAACTGAAAGAGCAAAATTAAAATTATTAAAAGTTGAACAACAAACTATTTTAGACACAGCTTTCGCGTACTTTGATCTTATTTATAAATCGAAAAGTGAAACATTTAATTTACTGAATGTTGATTTATTTGAAAGACAGTTTGAGTTTGATAATGCAAGGCTTCAGAAAGGTCAGATAACTTTAACTGATTTAGCTCAATCTGAGTCTTCTTTAGCAGGTGCGAATGCTTATTTGATTAAAGCTAAGACGGAATTTCAATCCTCAAAAACAAATTTTGAGAGAGTCACAAGAGAAAAAGTCCCAAACGCCAGTGACTTAAAAGAAAATATCATAATAGAATTACCTGACTCTTTAGAAACTTCTTTAGAGTTATCAAAATTGAAAAATCTCGACCTTTTGATCTCTAAATTAAATTTAGAAATCGCAAAAAAAAATTTAAATATTGAAAAAGCAAGATTGTCTCCTTCTGCGACTTTAGAACTCTCTAAGTCAGAACAAAAAGATTTTAGCTCCACTATTGATGAAAAAGATGATGAAATTGTTAAAGCTAAGATTTCTTGGCCAATTATCAAAGGAGGTGAAAATATTTCATCCATCAAAAAATCTAATTTTAATAAGCAGCGAGCAGAACTAGTAGTTAAAGATTTGATAAATAAAGTAATTACAGATACCTCTAATTCATGGTCAAAATATAAATCTTCAAAAAGTGTTCTTGATGCAACTAGAACTCAATTAAAAGCTGCTGAAATTGCAAACGAAGGTATCACTCTTGAATATGACTCTGGTAACACAAGAACTACACTTGAAGTTATTCAGTCTAGAAGCCTCTTACTTGATGCTAGAATAGCTTATGCAGAGGCACAAAGAGATTTTATGGTCTCTCAATTCGAATTAGCTAATCAAATAGGATTTCTCTCAATAAACTCTATAAATTAGAGGCTTTTTTGAAGATTAACTTTAATTTCTTGATTAAAAGAACAAAATGTGTACATTTATCTTATCGATTCGAACAACAAAAAAGGACAAAAATGACAAAAAATAATTTAAAAGTAGTTAAATCTGACAATAAAAAACAACAAGAATTAAAAGAAAAAAACAAGTCTTTAGAAGCTGCTATAAGCCAAATCGACCAAAACTTTGGAAAAGGCTCAGTAATGAGGCTAGGTCAACAACAAGCTTTAGATGTTGAAGCTATATCAACTGGCTCCTTAAGTTTAGACTTAGCTCTTGGAATTGGGGGCTTGCCAAAAGGAAGAATAATTGAAATTTATGGACCAGAGTCCTCTGGAAAAACTACTTTAGCTCTACAAGTTGTGGCTGAAGCTCAAAAAGCAGGTGGTATATGTGCTTTTGTAGATGCTGAACATGCAATGGATCCCGTTTATGCAAAAAAATTAGGGGTGAAAACTGAGGAATTATTAATTTCTCAACCTGACACGGGTGAGCAAGCACTAGAAATAACTGATACATTAATCAAATCAGGATCAATATCGGTTTTAGTTGTAGATTCTGTAGCAGCATTAACTCCAAAAGCTGAACTAGAGGGAGAAATGGGAGATCATCATGTTGGTTTACAATCCAGACTAATGAGTCAAGCATTAAGAAAAATTACTGGTTCAGTATCTAAGTCAAATACAATGGTAATTTTTATAAACCAAATAAGAATGAAAATTGGTGTTATGTTTGGAAATCCTGAGACAACTTCAGGCGGAAACGCCCTTAAATTTTATTCATCTGTTAGAATGGATATAAGAAGAATAGGTGCGATTAAAGAAAAAGACCAAATAATTGGAAATTCAACTCGAGTAAAAGTAATCAAAAACAAAGTTGCGCCACCGTTTAAAGTTGTGGAGTTTGATTTAATGTACGGAAAGGGAATAAGTAAATTGGGCGAGTTAATTGATCTTGGTACTAAAGCAGGTGTGGTTGAAAAATCAGGCGCTTGGTACGCTTACAAAGGAGAAAAAATAGGTCAAGGTAGAGAAAATGCAAAAGTATACCTACAAAAAAATCCAAACGTTGCAGCAGAAATAGAAAAAATCATTAGAGATGAAGCTTCAGCGATTAGTAAAGAGCTTGAAGGAAACCCTTCATCAAACGAAAAAATTAGCGATAAAAAAGAAGAAGAATAGTTCTTTTGCCATCATTTCAACGGGAGGTTTAAATAAAACCTCCCGTTTCTCATTCAATCTCAACTAAGAATTGACTAAATCTATATATAGTATCTAAAAAAAAAGGGTCAAAAAAACTTATGTACAATCAAGTTCATATTGGTTTTAATTAGTTAATAAGAACAAAAGGGGGAAAAATGAGTACACAACAAGCATCAAGCTCGAAAGTGTCTTCATCTTTAGATACCTCTCATTTGAAGGTTAAATTTCCATTTAAAGCTAAATATGGAAACTACATTAACGGAAAATTTGTAGAACCTAAATCTGGAAAGTATTTTGATAATACTACTCCTATCACTAATGAAGTTATCTGTAAGGTGCCACGATCGAACGAAAAAGACGTTGATTTAGCTCTAGACGCAGCCCACGCAGCATTTCCTGCTTGGGGAAAAACATCAATCACAGAGAGATCAAATATTCTCTTGAAGATAGCTGATGTAATAGAGAAAAATTTAAACGTATTAGCTACGGCAGAATGTTTAGACAATGGTAAGCCAATTAGAGAATGTATGGCTGCAGACTTGCCTTTGGTAATAGACCATTGGAGATATTTTGCAGGAGTAATAAGAGCAGAGGAAGGATCAGTTGCTGAAATTAGTAACAGTGAATATTCTTACCATATACCTGAACCATTAGGTGTAGTAGGTCAGATTATACCTTGGAACTTCCCATTGCTAATGGCTACATGGAAACTAGCTCCAGCATTGGCGGCAGGAAATTGTGTAGTATTGAAACCAGCTGAACAAACACCAGCATCAATTATGCTTTTAATGGAATTAATAGGAGATCTATTACCAGCAGGTGTTGTAAACGTTGTTAGCGGATATGGTCTTGAAGCAGGGAAACCTTTAGCTTCTTCAAAAAGAATTAAGAAGATTGCTTTCACTGGCGAGACTACTACTGGACGTTTGATAATGCAGTACGCATCTCAAAACTTAATACCAATTACTTTGGAGTTAGGTGGTAAATCACCAAACATTTTCTTCGAAGATGTTATGGCTAAAGATGACGACTTCTTTGATAAATGTTTAGAGGGTTTTGCTATGTTTACGCTTAACCAAGGGGAGGTTTGTACTTGTCCAAGCAGAGCTTTAATTCAAAAATCTATCTATGATAAATTCATGGAGAAGGCGATTGCGAGAACCAAAGCTGTGAAACAAGACAATCCTTTGAAAATGGAAACTATGATTGGAGCTCAAGCCTCACTAGAACAAATGGAAAAAATTAAGTCTTACTTAGACTTAGGTAAAAAAGAAGGTGCCAAAGTTCTGTGTGGTGGAAGTGCTGCAAAAATTAATAGTGGTCTTGAAAAAGGAAACTATATCCAACCAACAATTTTCGAAGGAAAAAACAATATGCGAATATTCCAAGAGGAGATCTTTGGACCAGTTGTATCAGTTACAACATTCAAAGATGAGAAAGAAGCATTAGAGATAGCAAATGACACTCTTTACGGATTAGGAGCAGGTGTTTGGACTAGAGACGGAAACATTGCGTATAGAATGGGTAGAGGTATTGAAGCAGGTAGAGTTTGGACGAACTGTTATCATGCATACCCAGCTCACGCCGCATTTGGTGGATACAAACAATCTGGTATCGGAAGAGAAACTCACAAAATGATGTTAAATCATTATAGACAGGTAAAGAATTTACACGTGTCTTACAGTGAGAAAAAATTAGGCTTCTTTTAACCAATAATATATAATGGCCCATGATTCTAAATCATGGGCCGAAATATAGAAATGAAAGTATCATTTACATTATCAGCAAAAAAATTATTAAATGAAATCAAAGAAGTTCACGGTGATGATCTTTTATTTCACCAATCGGGCGGATGCTGTGATGGCAGCGCGCCTATGTGTTTTCCAGCCAAAGAATATCAAGTAGGAAATAGTGATGTAAAGTTAGGAGAAGTAGACGGAACTCCTTTTTATATGAATGAAGATCAATACGAAAAATGGAAACATACAGATTTGACTATTGATGCTGTTAAGGGAATTGGAGGCATGTTTTCCTTAGATAATGGAACAGGGCAAAGGTTTTTAACAAAATCTGAAATTTGTGTTGTAGTAGACAACGATAAAAAAGCTACAAACTAATCTCTTTATAGACAACTTCTAAAATATCTGTATTTAATTAAATATGGGCCAAATTTTACTTACTGATGTCAGGAAAAAATTCTTAGACTATTTTAAAAAAAACAATCATAAGATCGTAGAGTCTAGCAACTTAGTCCCAAACAATGATCCTACCTTAATGTTTACCAACTCAGGAATGGTTCAATTTAAAAATGTTTTCACAGGTTTAGAAAAAAGAGATTATAAAACAGCTACAACATCTCAAAAATGTGTAAGGGCAGGAGGAAAACATAATGATTTAGAAAATGTTGGATACACTCCAAGACACCACACTTTTTTTGAAATGTTGGGAAATTTCTCCTTCGGAGATTATTTTAAAGAACAAGCTATTCATCATGCTTGGAATCTCTTGACCAAAGACTTTGGTTTACCTAAAGAAAAATTATTAGTTACTGTTTTTCATGAGGATAATGATGCATTTAACCTTTGGAAAAAAATTGCTGGATTAGATGAAAGTAAAATAATAAAAATTTCGACATCTGATAATTTTTGGTCAATGGGAGACACAGGACCCTGTGGTCCATGTTCTGAAATTTTTTATGATCACGGTGAAAAATTAACAGGTGGTCCACCTGGAGGTCCTGACGAAGACGGTGACAGATTTATTGAAATTTGGAACCTTGTATTTATGCAGTATGAGCAATTATCAAAAGAAAAAAGAATTGAATTGCCGAAACCCTCAGTTGATACAGGTATGGGACTTGAAAGGATGACGGCCGTTTTACAAGGTACTCACGACAATTATAAAATTGATCACTTTCAAAAAATAATGGCTGCTTCATCTGATATAACAAAGACTTCGATCGATAGCAAAACAATAGCTAGCCACAGAGTTATCGCCGATCACTTAAGAGCAAGTAGTTTTTTAATTGCTGAAGGAATATTACCTTCTAATGAAGGTCGAGGATATGTTTTAAGAAGAATTATGAGAAGAGGGATGCGACACGCTCATTCCTTAGGTAGCAAAAATCCTATCTTTTATAAACTTTTTGAAGTTTTATTAAGTGAGATGCAGAACAGTTATCCAGAATTAACAAATGGTAGAGAGTTAATAGTTGAAACTCTTAAAAACGAAGAAGAGAAATTTTCCTCTCTTTTAGCGCGCGGTATGAAAATCCTAGATGAAAATTTAAATAAAGTCCAAAATAAGATTCTTCCAGGTTTAGAAGCTTTTAAATTATATGATACCTACGGTTTCCCTTTAGATCTGACCGCTGATATTTTAAGAAGCAAGAATATTAAAGTAGATAGTGATGGATTTAAGAAGGAGATGGAAAAAAGTAAAAATTTAGCGAGAGCGAATTGGAAAGGATCTGGAGATAAGTCTGTAGAAGAAAGGTGGTTTAAAGTTAGAGAGATACTTAACCCTACTGAATTTTTAGGTTATGAATTTGATAAAGCTGAAGGTGTAATAATTAAAATTTCAAAAAAAAGTAAATTTGTCGAATCTGCTAGTTCTGGAGATGAAATAGAAGTCATAACAAATCAAACTCCATTTTATGGAGAGTCTGGCGGTCAAGTAGGCGATCAGGGTTACATTTTTAACTCAAATTGTAAAATTAAAGTTAATGATACGCAAAAAAAAATGGGAGATTTATTTGTTCACTACGGAAAAGTTGAAAAGGGTTCAATTTCAATTGGGGAAAGTGTTAATTTAGAAATAGATGTATTAAAAAGAAATAATTCTAAAGCTAATCATTCAGCCACTCATTTATTGCATGAGTCATTAAGAAGAACCTTGGGAAAGCATGTGACACAAAAAGGATCATTAGTTTCTCCTGAAAGGTTAAGATTTGATTTTAGTCATAATAAACCTATTGAAAAAGAGGAAATGACTAAAATAAATAATATAGTTAATGAAATAGTAGAGGGTTCTTCTGATGTACAAACAAGAATAATGACCCCAAAGGAGGCAGTTGGCATGGGTGCTCTTGCATTATTTGGTGAAAAGTATGGCGAGGAAGTGAGAGTGGTGTTTATGGGAAAAGAAAATAATGGTTTCTTCTCAACAGAATTATGTGGGGGAACTCATGTTAAAAACACCAGAGAAGTTGGTAAGTTTAAAGTAATAAGTCAATCATCTATTGCATCAGGAGTTAGAAGGGTTGAGGCATTAAGAGACAAGCAATTAGAAGAATACGAAAAAACACAAAAAGAAGATAAATCCCTGAAAGAATCTAATCTAAAAAAAGATATAAGATTAATTGAAAATGAACTGCGAAAATTGAAAATTGAACCTGATTTTAATGAAGATTTAGATTTGTCTGAAAATTTGAAAAATCTAAATAAACAACTTAATAAAGTAAAAATTGAAGGTATCAAGAAAGATAAAAGTAAAAATACTATCAAGGATAAAAAAATTGGGAATATATTAATTCGAGAACAAATTTTAAAAGATTTTCCTCCAAAAGAACTAAGAAGTATAATTGATCAAGGAAAAAAAGATATTAAATCTGGAATAATAATTAGTATTTCGACGTTTGAAGATAAGGTCGGTTTAGCTGTAGGAATTTCTCAAGACTTAACATCAAAATATGATGCTGTTGATTTAGTAAAAGCTGCATCTACTATTTTAGGTGGCAAAGGCGGTGGTGGTAGAAAAGATTTTGCTCAAGCCGGTGGTGTAGATCAAAACAAAATTGAGGCAGCTTTTAAAGAAATATCTAAAAAAATCAGTTAAGTTTCTTTTTTAAATTTCCATCAATAGCTTCCAAGAATTGATTCGTAGTTAGATATTTATTTGATTTATCAATTAAAATTGCCAAATCTTTTGTCATTGAACCACTTTCAACTGTTTTAACACATACTTCTTCAACATTATTTGAAAATTTAATTAGTTCTTCGTTCTCATCAAGTTTTCCTCTGTGAGCTAAACCCCTAGTCCACGCAAATATCGATGCAATTGGATTTGTAGAAGTTTCTTTACCTTGTTGGTGCATTCTATAATGTCTAGTAACAGTTCCATGAGCAGCTTCTGACTCAACTGTTTTACCGTCTGGTGTCATCAACACGCTAGTCATGAGACCTAAAGAACCAAATCCCTGAGCAACAGTGTCTGATTGCACATCGCCATCGTAATTCTTACACGCCCAAACATATCCGCCATTCCATTTCATAGCACATGCAACCATGTCATCAATTAATCTATGTTCATACGTAATATTTGCTTTTTTAAACTTATCAGAAAATTCTTTTTCAAAAACTTCTTGGAAAAGATCTTTAAATCTACCATCGTAAGCTTTAAGGATTGTGTTTTTAGTAGATAAATAAACTGGCCATTTTCTTCCAAGACCGTAGTTCATACATGCTCTAGCAAAATTTTTAATAGAATCATCTAAATTATACATAGTAAGAGCAGTACCAGATCCGGGAAAATCAAAAACTATAAACTCTTTCTTATCTTTTCCATCTTTTGAAGTCCATTTAACCTCTAAATTTCCTTCACCTGGTATTAGAAAATCAGTAGCTCGGTACTGATCTCCGAAAGCGTGTCTTCCTATCACTATTGGTTTCGTCCAACCGGGAACTAGTTTAGGAACATTTTTACAAATAATTGGCTCTCTAAAAACTGTACCACCTAAGATATTTCTAATAGTACCATTCGGAGATCTCCACATTTTTTTTAATTTAAATTCTTCTACTCGAGCCTCATCCGGTGTTATAGTTGCGCATTTCACACCCACTCCGTGTTGTTTGATTGCATTTGCCGCATCTACTGTGATTTGGTCATCAGTTTTATCTCTACTTTCCATACCAAGGTCATAGTATTTGAGATCTATCTCAAGATATGGCTTAATAAGCTTATCTTTGATAAATGACCATATAATTCTAGTCATTTCGTCGCCATCTAACTCAACTACTGGATTTTTAACTTTTATTTTTGCCATAAAATATTGATTGATAAACTTTGATTTTTATACATATTAGAAAAAATTTAGCAAACTTAAAATTATGTTTAATACAATTTTTCCAAAAATACATAAAGAAGGCTACAAATTTTTAGCTATTTCAATTATTGCTACATTTATTGTATTACTTTTTTCAAAATTTATAGGTTTTATTTTAATAATTTTAACAGTTTGGGTATATTATTTTTTTCGTGATCCTGAGCGTTACCCAATTAACGACGAGTCTTATTTAGTAAGTCCAGCTGATGGATTAATTACTGATGTATCTGAAAGATCCGGACCAGAGGAACTAAGATTGGAAAATACCACATATACAAGAGTTAGTATATTTATGAATGTTTTTAATTGTCATGTTAATAGAATACCTACAAACGGTAAGATTGAAGAAATTTATTACAAACCTGGAAAGTTTTTAAATGCGTCTTTAGATAAAGCAAGCGAAGAAAATGAGAGAAATTTTTATAAGATAAAATCAAACAAGAATAATGAGGAAATAATTATTGTTCAAATTGCTGGTTTAATTGCACGAAGAATTGTTTGTGAAGCTGAACAAGGACAAGAATTAAAACAAGGTGATAGGATCGGAATGATTAGATTTGGTAGTAGAGTTGATTTATATTTTAAAAATAAAAAAGTTTTAGTAAAATTAGGACAAAATGTGGTAGCTGGAGAAAGTCTAATTGCATCAGAATAATGGAACCAAATAAAAAATTTAAATTAGTAACTTCAAAAAAAACAAGATACCTTCTTCCAAATATTCTTACTTTAGGTGGAGTTTGTCTTGGTATCAGCTCTATTAAATTTTCAATTGATGGTAATTTTAATCTCGCAGTAATACTAATTTTACTTGCAGCTATTTTAGATGCTCTTGATGGCAGAGTAGCCAGATTGATAAAAGGAACTTCAGAATTTGGTAAAGAATTAGACTCTTTAACCGATTTTGTAAGTTTTGGGATTGCTCCAGTCTTAATTCTATATTTTTGGGAACTTAATAATTATGGAAAATTGGGTTGGGCTATTGCGTTAATATACTCTGTTTGTTGTGTTCTAAGATTAGCTAGATTTAATTTAACTAAAAATGAAAATGATCATGAATGGAAAAATAATTTTTTTGAAGGCATTCCTTCTCCTGCAGGAGGACTTTTAATATTAACTCCACTAATTTACGAGTTAACTGAATTAAATTTTAACTTAAATATTAAAAGCTTAACGCCTTTCCTTACTGTTTTAATCGCTTTATTATTAGTAAGCAAAATACCAACACCCTCATTAAAAAAAATTTCCATATCATCTAAAACGACAGTTTTTTTATTACTTTCTGCGGGGATAATTTTTATCGCTCTTTTATTCTATACTTTTGAAACTCTTTTAGTATTTAGTTTTATTTATTTAATTTCAGTCCCATTAAGTATTGTAATATATAAAAAACAGCAAAAAAAATATACCTCAAAAATATCTGAAGAAGATCATGAAGATATTTTGTAATGAAAAAATCAAAAAGGGTAAAAAAAAGTAATACTTGGAAAATAAAACAACATAGAGATCAATTTTTTAAAAAATCAAAAACTCTAGGTTATAGATCAAGAGCAGCTTTCAAGCTTATAGAACTAAATAATAAATTTAAATTTATAAAAAAAAATACTAATTTATTGGATTTAGGTTCATGTCCAGGAGGATGGTCTCAAGTGGCAAGTAAACTAATAACCAGTGGAAAAGTTTTATCTATTGACATAAAACAAATGAAGCCAATTGATAATGTTAAGTTTTTACACTGCAATTTTTTCGAATCAAGCACAAAAGATAAAATAAAAAATTATATTAAAGAAAAATTGGATGTGGTTGTTTCAGATATGGCCGCAGATACCACAGGAAATAAGTCATTGGATTCTATTAGAACAAATCAACTTTGTGCTGAGGCGATTAACTTTTCATCAGAAATACTTAAAAAAGATGGGATATTTATATCAAAGATATTTATGGGCGAAGATTTTATTGAGGTCAAAAATTTAGCTAAATCTATATTTAAAAATGTTAATTTTTTTAAACCAGAATCTAGCAGAAAAGAGTCAAAAGAAACTTATTTACATTGTGAATTTTTAAAGACTTTATAAATCTTAAAAATTGTATATAAGTTTATATGGTAACAATTAAAGAATCTTTAACATTTGATGACGTATTATTGCTTCCACAGTATTCAGATGTTTTACCTTCTGAAACAGATGTTTCACTAAAACTAACAAACAAAATTAATTTGGGAGTACCGTTTTTGTCTTCAGCGATGGATACGGTTACCGAGTCTTCAATGGCTATCGCTATCGCTAAAGCCGGAGGTATTGGAATAGTTCATCGAAACCTCAATATTAAACAACAAACAAAAGAAATAATCAAAGTTAAGAAAAAACAATTATTTGTTGGAGCTGCAGTCGGCACAAACAAAGAGGACATTGATAGAGCTAAATCTTTGATAGCTAATGGATGTGATTTAATTGTGATCGATACGGCACATGGTCATAGCAAAAAAGTATTGAAGACATTATCAAAGTTAAAAAAAATTGATAGTTCAATACCGTTTTGCGTAGGAAATATTGCTACGGGAGAGGCCGCTAAAAAATTGTACAATTCGGGAGCAGATATTATAAAGATTGGAATTGGACCAGGCTCTATATGCACAACAAGAATGGTTGCTGGAATTGGTGTACCGCAAATATCTGCAATTTTAGATGTTAAGAATGCACTGAAAAACAAAAAAATTAAAATTATTTCTGATGGAGGAATAAAATTTTCTGGCGATATCGCAAAAGCATTAGCAGCAGGTGCAGATGCAATTATGATGGGCTCAATTTTTGCTGGAACAGATGAGAGTCCAGGAAAAAAATTTAAATTTAAAGGTAAATTTTACAAACAATATAGAGGCATGGGTTCAATTGGAGCAATGTCCTCTGGATCAGCAAACAGATATTTCCAAAAAAATTTTAAAGACAAATCGAAATTTGTTCCAGAGGGTGTCGAGGGTAGGGTAGAATATAAAGGAAGTGTATCAAAAATTATTTATCAGCTTAAGGGAGGTTTGCGTTCATCCATGGGATATATAGGCGCTCAAAATTTAGGGCAAATAACTAAAAATGCCAAGTTTATCAAAATTACTAAAGCTGGATTCTATGAGAGTATGGTGCATAGTGTTGAAATGACACAAAAATCAATTAATTATAAATTATGAAAAAATCAATTTTAAAAATCTCTATACTAATTCTTTTTTTTGCACCAAATAATTTAATGAGTAATACTGAATTTTTTGAGGAAGGCTTAACTCTTTTTAAAAACAAAAAATTCAATGAGGCAAAATTCAAGTTCGAACAGGATATAGTTTTTAATCCAAAAAGTGAAATGTCTTACTTATATCTTTCAAAGATATTTAAAAGTTTTGAAAAAAAAAATTTGGAGGAACAAAATTTAAATACTGTCATTTTAATAAATCCAAAAAATGAAGAAGCTATTTATAATTTAGCAAAATTAAAATTAGACTCTTCAGATTATAAAAAGAGTAAAGAGTTTAACGATAGATTGATGAGTCTATGTAATAATTTTTGTGAAAAAAGTAAAAAATTGAAAAAAGAAATTGAAGATTTATCAAAAAAGTAAATGCAGTTTCTTGAGGATAAGAAAAAAATTTTAATTATAGACTTTGGTTCACAAGTGACAAAACTAATTGCCAGAAGAATAAGGGATTTAGGCGTTTATTCTGAAGTGATAACCCCTACAGAAATTAAAAATATTAAAAGCTTTAATTTTATAAAAGGAATAATACTTTCGGGTGGTCCGTCATCAGTTACAAAACTTTCATTCCAAAGCATTCCAAGAAACATATTTTTAAAAAAAATTCCAATACTTGGTATATGCTATGGCTTACAACTTATTTCTAAACTAAACGGTGGAAAAATAAAATCATCGAAAAAAAGGAGAGAATTTGGAAGAGCTTACATTTTCAAAAAAAAGGACTCATTATTAACTAAAAATTTTTTTAAACCAAAAATGTCTGTATGGATGAGCCATGAAGATGCAGTAGTAAAATTGCCAAAAAACTTTTCTGCAGTTGCGTATACTAAAGACTCGAAACTAACTATTATAGAAAATAAAAAGCAGAAAATTTATGGTGTCCAATTCCACCCTGAAGTAACACATACTCAAAATGGAGAACAAATATTTAAAAATTTTTTATTTTCAATTTGTAAATTAAGAAAAAATTGGAGTGTCGTATCACAAAAAAAGCGTCTTATTAAAGAATTAAAAAATACAATTAAAAAAGATAAAGTAATTTGTGCTTTATCGGGAGGGGTTGACAGCAGTGTAGTTGCTTTATTAATAAACAAAGCAATTAAAAAAAATTTAATTTGCATTATGGTTGATACAGGACTTATGAGAAAAAATGAGTTTAAGTATACTTACAAAATTTACAAAAAAAAATATGGTCTTAATATAAAACTGATTGATGCTTCAAAAATTTTTTTGAAAAAGCTTAAAAATATTTCAAATCCTGAAAAAAAAAGAAAAATTATTGGGAGTTTATTTATTAAGATATTTGAGAGAGAAGCAAAAAAATATCAAAATGTAAAATATTTAGCGCAAGGGACACTTTATCCTGATATAATAGAAAGTAAATCCTCAACAGGAAGCAAAACTTCAAAAATAAAATCTCATCACAATGTGGGAGGGTTGCCGAAAAAAATGAATTTTAAACTAATCGAGCCATTAAAGGAGCTTTTCAAAGATGAAGTGAGAGTTTTAGGAAAATCGTTAGGTCTCTCAAAAGATATATCTAATAGGCATCCTTTTCCTGGACCTGGTCTTGCTATAAGAATAATAGGAAATATAACTCAAGAAAAAATCAAAATACTTCAAGAAGCAGACCAAATTTATATAAAAGAGTTAAATAAAAACAAACTTTATGACAAAATTTGGCAAGCTTATGCAGCCCTCCTTCCTATTAAAACTGTTGGAGTCATGGGAGACTCAAGAACTTATGAGTATACTTGTTTGATAAGAGCCGTAACTTCTGAAGATGGAATGACAGCTGACTATTTCAACTTTCCAAAGGAGTTTTTAGATAAGATTTCCAATAAAATTGTAAATAATGTTAAAGGAATTAATAGAGTAGTATATGATATAAGTTCTAAACCACCGAGTACTATTGAATTAGAATAGAAATTTTACAATGAATATTAAAATAAAAAAAATTTTAAAAAAAAAGAGCAAATCGAAAATTGTAAGTTTGACTGCTTATTCAAAAAATATTGCTGGAATTTTAGATAAATACGTCGATATTATTTTAGTGGGTGACTCGATGGCTAATGTTCTTTATGGTTTGAAAAATACTCATAAAATTACATTAGACAATATAATTCAACACACAATAAGTGTAAAAAGAGGTGTAAAAAAATCACTTCTAGTGGTTGATATGCCTAAAGGAACATACAAAAATAAAATTGAGGCAAAAAAAAATGCGAAATTAATTTTAAATTCAACCAATTGTGATGCGGTAAAATTGGAAAGTAATTCTAAAAATTTCGATATAATTAAGGAACTTGTAAATTCAAAAATACCTGTGATGGGACATATAGGATATACTCCACAGTTTAAAAATAAGTTTAAAATTGAGGGAAAAAGTAAAAAAAGTTCTAACAAACTTTTTAAAGAAGCATTATTAATCGAAAAAGCAGGTGCATTTGCAATCGTGTTGGAGTGTGTAGCCTCAAAAACCTCAAAACTGATAACTGATACTCTTAAGATACCTACAATTGGCATAGGTTCCTCAAATTACTGTGATGGACAAATTTTGGTAACGGATGATATGCTAGGCCTAAGCGGGTTTTATCCAAGATTCGTAAAAAAATATGTTTCTTTAAATAGATTAATTGATAAAGCTGTTAAAAAATATACCAGGGATGTAAAATTAGATAAATTTCCTACAAAAAAAAATTTTTTAGATGGATCAAAATTTGGAAAATAACAAATCTTTTAAGAATAAAGCAATTTTATTTTTTAATGAGAATAAAATTAAAATCATTTTTCTTATTTTTTCTTTACTTACAGTAATAATATTTTTTTTATTTTTAAGTATAAACAATGAAAAGAAAAATAATCTTATTGCAGAACAATATATTCAAGCAGGAATTCACTTATCTTCAGGACAGAGAAATAAATCAATAAAAATTTATGAAAATATAATATTTAGTAAAAATCAGTTTTATTCTATTTTAGCTTTAAACACAATACTAGAAAAAAAACTTGTATCTGATGAAAAAAAGATTTTAGATTATTTTGATGTCATTGAAGGTTTAGATATTCCCACAGATAGGAAAGATTTAATTTTATTGAAAAAATCTTTATATTTTATGAAAAACTCACAGCAAGAAAAAGCAAAAAAAATTCTGCAGGAACTTGTTGAAAAAAACTCACAACTTAAAAACTTAGCAAAAGAAATTCTATCCGAATAAAAATAAATGAAATTATTCTTAAGTTTGATATTAACTTTATTAATTTTAGGTTGTTCATTTGACAACAAATCTGGTATTTGGAATAATAAAAATAATCCAAGACAAAATTTCAAAAAAAATCTTTTTGCAGATTTTAAATCATTATCTTCAAAAAATAGATCTTTTAATGAAACTATTCCTATAAAAGATGGAGATATTGTAAATTTTTCCCCTCAGATAAAAAATAATAGCTGGAACGACATTTTTTATGATCAAACAAACAACACTTTAAATTTTCAATACAATAATTCTAATAAGCTTATTTATAAATCTAAAAAGTTAACAAGAGGTAGCACAGGAAATTATCTTTTATTGAATAATGACAATGTAATTTTGAATACTGAAAAAGGTGATATTATTTTTTATTCATTAAATAATAATAAAATCATAAATAAATTTAATTTTTATAAAAAGAAATTTAAAAAAATTCCAAAAAAATTAAATTTTGTTGTTGAAAATAATATAGTCTATATTTCAGATAATTTAGGTTATCTGTATTCATTTGACTATATCTCAAATAAAGTACTTTGGGCTAAAAACTATAAAATTCCTTTTAGATCAAATTTAAAATTATCCAAAAATAAATTAATAGCTGCTAATCAAAATAATATTTTGTATTTTTTTGATAAAAATAATGGCGATATATTAAAATTAATTCCAACAGAAGAGACAAATGTTAAAAATCAATTTAGAAATAATATTTCAACAAATTTAAACCAAACTTTTTTTCTAAACACATATGGCTCTTTGTACGCCGTGAACAATCAAACAATGAAAATTTCATGGTTTATTAATTTAAATCAGTCAAATAACTTAAACCCAAGTAATCTCTTTTTAGGTAATCATCTTGTTAATTATATGGATAAAATTATTGTTTCATCGAATAATTTTTCATATGTTTTAAATAAAAATAATGGTCAAATCATTTCAAAAAAAAATTTTTCTTCTTTTATAAAGCCGACTGTTAATAACTATAACATTTTCTGGATTACAAAAAATAATTTACTTATAGCATATAATTTAAAAAGCAAAAAAATTATTTACTCTTACGATCTTGATAAGATGATTTCTGATTTCCTTAAAATAAAAAAAAAAAAAGCTGAATTTATGTCAATTATTATTGCTGGAAATAAAATAAATATATTTTTAAATAATTCTTATGTTCTAAAATTGAATTCTAATGGTGAACTTATAGATGTAATTAAACTTCCCACTAAAATAAAATCATACCCAACATTTTATAAAAATAAACTAATTTATTTAAATAAAAAAAATAAAATTTTCATTATTAATTAATTATTAGATTTACCACTTAATAGAGATAATTGCTTAACTTTAAGTCCTCTTAATTTATCCGAAGGCTTAACAGGATATTCTCCTGTGAAATAATGATCACTGAATTGTGGGTAATTTGAATTTCTTCTCGTTCCTGTTAAAGCTTTGTACATTCCATTTAAACTTAGAAATTTTAGACTTTTTGCTTTTATATAATTACACATTTCGGCTGTACTTTTTTCGTTTGCTAAAAGTTCCTCCCTAGTAGGCATATCTACTCCGTAGAAGTCTGGATATCTAATCTCAGGGCATGCAATTCTTACATGTACTTCTTTTGCTCCACTTTCATAAAGCATTTTAACAATCTTATTACAAGTTGTCCCCCTCACCAAAGAGTCGTCTATTAAAATAATTGATTTATTTTTAACAATTGTTCTTGTTGAGCTTAGTTTGAGTTTTACACCTAAACTTCTAATATTTTGAGAAGGTTCGATAAACGTTCTGCCTACGTAATGATTTCTTATAAGACCAAGATCGAATGGTTTTCTTGATTTTTCAGCAAACCCTATTGCAGCTGGCACACCAGAGTCTGGAACAGGTACAACTAAATCTGCATTTAAATCAGTCTCATTAGCTAACTCCAATCCTAAATTTTTTCTATATTCATAAGCACATTTTCCGTTAATTAAACTGTCAGGCCTTGCAAAATAAATGTACTCGAAAATACATGGTCTGGATTTTTGTTTAGGGAAAGGTTTTATACTTTTAAGTGTATTGTTTTCGATTATTACTATTTCACCATTTTCTACATCTCTTATGTATGATGCACCTACAATATCTAAGGCGCAAGTCTCTGAGGCAAAAATATAGGAATTTTTTAATTTTCCTATGACTAAAGGTCTGATTCCAAAAGGGTCACGTACACCAACTAGTTTTTTATTTGTCATAAGAATTAAAGAGTACCCCCCTTGAATTTGGAAAAGTACATCAATTAATTTTTCTAAAAACTTCTCTCTTTTTGATTTAGCAATTAATTGCACTATTGTTTCCGTGTCACTAGTTGTCCTAAAAATTGCACCTTCCTTGACTAAATCCTCTCTAAGTAATAATGCGTTAGTTAAATTTCCATTATGGGCTAAACTTAAACCACCCATGTGTAAATCAGCGAAAAAAGGCTGTATATTCCTTAATGAAGTTTCACCAGTAGTCGAATATCTATTATGTCCAATAGCAAAAAATCCTGGTAATTTTTTTAAAGTTTCTTGATCAGTAAAATGATCACCTACTAAACCATGCCTTTTTTCTGAATGATAATTTTTTCCATCAAAAGAAACTATACCACATCCTTCTTGTCCTCTATGTTGTAAGGCATGTAAACCCAAAGCTACTAAAGCAGACGCGTCCTCATGGTTTGATATACCAAATATTCCACACTCCTCCTTTAATTTATCAAAATTAAATTTTTTCAATTTTTTCTTTCGTATCAATGAATTCCTCGCTTGAGGGAAATTCTTCAATTAGGATTTCACTTCCTTTACTAATAATATAAAATGAAATAGCCTTCTCAGCAGATATATCCCAATTTTTATAGGGATAAAACCAATTTAATATAGAGAATACACAAACACTCACAACATAACCTTTAAAAATACCAAATAATAAGCCAAAAGTTTTATCTATAGACCCAACCCCAGTCCATGTGACCGCCCTGCTAAAAGCCTTTCCAATTAAAATCGTTAAAAATAAAGTGAGAAAAAAAATTACTACTCCTAGTCCAACATTATTTATAAAATCAGACTCGATATATTCTCTTACTGTAGGTTGAAATTTTGGAACCAAAATTATTGTAATAACAGTTGAAAAAACCCACTTCATGAAAGAAATTAAACTCAAAGTGAAACCTTTTAAAAAACATTGAATTGTAAAATAAATTAAAATCGCAGAGGCTGCAATATCAAACAAATTAAAGTTATTGATAAAATTTTCCAAAATATTATAATTCGTTTTTAGACTGAGTATCTTTACCAAAGGGTTTATAGATCAATAATAATCTAGGAAGCAAAGTCAATACTGAAATCATTGCCAATAACATTGCTATCCCAGTAAAAATACCGAAATAGATAGTTGGAATAAAATTTGATAATATAAGAATTGAGAATCCAAATACTATTGTAATGGAAGTGTTCAATATAGCTATACCAACAGTACTATGACACCTATCTAAAGTTTTATCATAGCTTTTAATTTTTTTATACTCTTCTTTAAACCTATAAATATAATGTATACTATTATCTACAGCTATACCAATAGTGATAGCAGCAATAGTAATTGTCATCATATCTAGGGGAATATTCAAGAGACCAATTATTCCGAGAATAAAAAAAGCAGCAAGGAAATTTGGAACAACACCTATAATTGACAGCGCAGTATTTCTAAAAAGAATTAAAAACATTATAAATATTCCTAACATAACTATTCCAAGTGTCAGTATTTGTGATTTAAAAAGACTTTGTAACAAATTATTAAATATTATTAATACGCCAGCAAGTTTGTATTCTTCGTTGTTCAATCCGAGAGTATTTATTTCAGAGTTTATTTTATTAATAAGGTCGTTTCTCCTTAAATCTTTTAATGAGTCTTTAATTCTAACAGAAATTCTAGCCTCGTTATTTTCAACTGAAATGTAAGGTGATATTATTTCTTGTTTAATTTCTTCTGGAATCTTGCTGTATAAAACTGCTATTTCTAAACTTTGTAATTCTTTTTTATTTAAATCTTCAGCAACCCTCAATATCGAGCCAAATGATAGAACTTTTCCTATTTCTGGTAAAGAGTCTAAGTAATCATGAACTTTTAATATCTTATCCATTTTATCTCTAGTAAACCAATATTTTGATCTATCTTCATTCTCATCGATATCTTCCTCCCACTCTGAAAATTGATCATCTGTCTCAATTTTTTGTTTTGTAGGAAATTTCAAAATAATATCTAACGGTGTTGTGCCCCCTAAATCATCATCAATTTTTTTCATACCTTTGTAGATTTCCGTCTCTTTATCAAAATAGTTAATAAAACTATTCTCTACTTGAAGTTTAGCTATACCACCTATGCTTAATCCAATTATAAAAATTGTAGAACCAAATAAAAAAATACGACTTTTTTTTGCAATAGATCCAAGTAAAGAGGTAATTAAAGATTTTTCAGTATCTTTAAGATTAATTTCTTGATCTGTTGAAAAAATATTTAATAACGAAGGTAAAAGCAAAAAGGTTACTATTAAGGAAACTATTAATCCTAAAGTCATCATCAATCCAAAATCCATAATAGGTTTAATACCACTAAAAATTAAAGATAAAAAAGCACATATTGTAGTTAAAACAGTGTAGAGAATTGGAAGCATCATTTTTTTACTAGCTTCAAATACAGCTTCATTTTTTGACATTGCAGGAAATTCCTTTTTTAATTGTAAGAACCTTACAGTTAAATGAATATTCATGGCCATATTTAATATCAACATTAGGGCAATAAAATTTGAAGAAATTACAGTTACCTTCCAACCAAGCAATCCTAATAAGCCAATCATTATAATCACAGATGTTGCACAACCTATTAATGGCATTGCTACCCATTTTAAATTTTTAAAGATAAGCCAGAGAGTTAAAATAATAAAAATTAAAACACCTATACCGAAAACTATAATATCGCTTTTGATAAAACTCATCATATCATCTGCTATCATTGGAATTCCACCTAAGTGAATTTTAGCATTTTCACCATATTTGTTAATTACGTCTCTTATTTCGTTTATATTTTGATGATTTCTAATATTATATAAATTTTTATAATCTTCGTATTCTTCCAAAAACTTTTTATAATTTACACGCTCTTCTTTACTCAAACCCGACTCTTTGATTTGGTTAAAATATTTATCTTTGATTTTTAAATATTCAGCTAATCTTTCATCTTTTTTTAAATAAACAACAATTCCTGAAGTTTTACCGTCTTCGCTTATTACATAATTCTTATATATTGGACTATTTAAAATTTCTTCAAAACCCCTTTTTCTATCTATCTCGGGATATGACAGCGTTTTGTAGTTATTAAGTCTATCCATTAAATTCTCATCAGTGCTTTTCAAAAGGGGAACGTCTATGACAGTTATTACATTATCCACCCAGGTTAATTTTTCTATTTTTGACTTTAAAAGTTGTAAATTAAGAATTGTTTCCTTCTCTATAAAACTAGATACCGGAGTATACGTGAGCACTAGAAATTCCTTAGATCCATATCTCTCATTTATCTCTCTTAAATATTTAAGATCTTCATCACCTTCTAAAAGCAAAGCATCCGAGGAAGCATCTAAATTAAAATTTTTTGCTTGGTAAAGGGAAAAAATAATTATTCCAATTAATAAAAGAATGGTGAATTTTGAAAAATCTACTATAAATTTTTTATAAATATAAGACCACATTGAGATATTTCAGATATATCTGAATTTAATTATAACTAAAGAAAAAATTAAGCCTAATTTTTGGTCAAATCTTTGAATTTTGTATAAATACCTTCAAACTCAACTTTAATTGTACCTGTCGGCCCATGCCTTTGTTTACCCAAAATTATATCTGCAAGTCCATTTACATCATTCATCTTAGATTGCCACTCTGCGTGTTCAATTGAGCCTAATTTTGGTTGTTTTCTCTCTAAATAGTATGACTCTCTATAAACAAACATAACTACATCTGCATCTTGTTCAATAGAGCCAGATTCTCTAAGATCCGCTAATTGAGGTTGTTTATCATCGCGCTGTTCTACAGCTCTTGAAAGTTGAGATAAAGCCAAAACCGGCACAGATAATTCTTTAGCCAAAGCTTTTAATCCTTGAGTAATTTCAGATATTTCTTGAACTCTTCCCTCGTTTTTATTTAAGTTGGATCGCATTAGTTGAATATAATCGACTACTATTAGATCTAATCCAAACAATCTTTTTATACGTCTTGCTCTATTACATAAAGTGGCAATGGTGATTGCAGGAGTTTCATCTATAAATAAAGGTAAATTGTAAATATTTCTTGATGTTTCAATGTATCTATTAATTTCCTCTTCTGAAACTTTACCTCGTCTTATATCATCAGACTTAATTTTTGCTTGTTCAGATAAGATTCTTGTTGATAGTTGCTCTGATGACATCTCTAAAGAAAAAAATGCCACAGATGATTTTTCTTGTCGTTTTAGAATATTTTGAGCTGCATTATATGCTATATTAGTTGCTAGAGCTGTTTTACCCATCGAAGGTCTTCCAGCAATTATTATTAAGTCAGATTTGTGTAAACCTCCTAATTTTTCATCTAGGTCGGTTAGGCCAGTTGGGACACCAACTATACCCTGATCGTTTTGCATAGCCTGTGTTGCCATCTGGATAGTTTGATCTAAAGCTTGGTTAAATTTTAAAAAAGATCTTGAAAAACTTCCTCTTTCAGCTAAGTCAAATAAAGATTTTTCTGTGTCTTCAATTATATTTTCAGCATTTTGTTCTTCTGTGCTTGCATTCATTGTATCAGAAGAAAGTTTATTTGAAATTAATACTAGTTCTCTACGTAAATACATTTCGTGAATAATTTTTGCGTAGTCTACAGCCTGTTTTGTCGAACCTGAAAATCTTGTCAGCTTTACCAAATATTCTGTACCTCCTACTTCATTCAACATATTGTCTTTCTCAAAATAATTTTTTAATGTTATCGGATTAGCTATCATTCCTTTATTATTTAGATTTTGAATTACCTCGTAGATTTTTATGTGTCCAGGGTCGTAAAAAACTGATGGTGTTACAATTGATGAAATTTCATCAATTATGTCATTGTTAACCAATATTGAGCCCAGTAATGCTTGCTCAGCTTCTAGATTTGCTGGTTGTTCGTTTTTAATTTCGCTTTGAATTAAATTAGTTTCTTTCACGAAATAATAGTAAGTTAATCTAAATTTTCTTAAAGTAAAAAGTTACTCACGGTTTTATGGATCTGTGGAAAAGTTACTTAGACTGAACCTTGTC
Organism: uncultured Pelagibacteraceae bacterium; assembly: GCA_902523185.1. Lineage (GTDB taxonomy): Bacteria > Pseudomonadota > Alphaproteobacteria > Pelagibacterales > Pelagibacteraceae > Pelagilacustribacter. The sequence goes on from CABYYJ010000002.1 coordinate 38,601, forward strand.
GATTTTGATTGTAATATTTGCTTTTACTTCTGAGTGAAAATTTATATTTGCTTTGAAAGATCCAATTTTATTTAGATCATCTTTTAAGATAATTTGCGATGGACTCACATCTGCATTTACCTTTTCTTTTATCAAATTTGTAATTTCTTTTGGCTTAATTGATCCATAAAGATCTCCGTTATCTTTGCTTTCTCTTTTAAAAACAAATGATTTATTGTTTACTAATTTTGATATTTCTTTAAATTTATTTTTAATTTCAATGTTTTTTTTATTTAGCTCGTCTTTTTTTCTATCTACGTAATTCTGATTTTCTTTATTAAATCTTAATGCTTTTCCTTGTTTCAAGAGAAAGTTTCTTCCATACCCACTTTTTACTTTAACTTTATCTCCGATATTTCCAAGATTTAGAATATTTTCAAGAAGAATAAGTTCCATATTATATAAGTCCTAAAATCTTAGCCTTTTTAATTTCCTTTGTTAGCTTCTTTTGTTTATTGAAGGAAACAGAGCTTATTTTTGAGGAAACTATTTTCCCATTATCTGTAAGATACTTCTTCAGAAGACTGACATTTTTATAGTCTATTAAAGGGGCATTTTTAGTGGATAGTGGGCATTTTTTTTGAAATTTGTTATCAATTTTTTGAAAAAGACTTAGTTTATTTAAAGAGTTCGAGTTTCTTTTTTGAAATTTTTTATTTTTTCTTTTCATTTATTTTTTTTCTTTCTTAAAAAACTCATTTTTCGTGTCAAGCTTCTTATATCTGACTGTTAGATATCTTATAACTGATCCATCTACTTTTATTTTCTTTTCGATTTCACTGAGTGTTTTGTTATCTCCCTCAAATTTGTAGTGAATGTAAAAACCTTTTTTATAATTTTTTATTTTATTTGAAAGATTCATTAATCCCCATTCTTCAATCTTGATTACTTTTCCTGATGATTTATTGATTAATTCGTTGTATTTCTCTTTAAGAGATTTTATTTCATTATCTGCTAAGTCTTGTTTAGCTATAATAGTATTCTCGTAAAATGCCATAATTTACAGTAAATTAACTTATTATTATTATTTTCAAAAATTGGTTTATACTATAATTAATGCTTTTATCAACACAAATAATGATTAATTAAATAAGATAAAATGAGCGCTTTATTATTTCCAGGTCAGGGATCGCAAGTTGTTGGCATGGGATTAGAATTATATAAAAATTTTAAAATAGTTAAAAAAATTTTTAGCGAGGCGGATCAAAAACTAAATTTTTCACTTTCAAAAATTATACTTGAAGGCCCAGAAGATGAATTAAAGCTCACAAAATATACTCAACCAGCTATTTTGACAGTAAGTTATTCGATTTTTAAAGTGATGAAAGATGAATTTGATATTGACTTTAAAAATTTTAAATATTTTTCTGGTCACTCATTGGGAGAATACAGTGCATTGGTATGTTCTGAGTCTTTAGTTTTTGAAGATGCCATTTATTTAGTTTATGAGAGAGGTAAAGCAATGCAAAATGCAGTGCCAGTTGGTAAGGGAAGCATGATTGCAATTCTAGGAAGCAAAATTAATGAAATAAATAAATTTTTTATCGATAATAAAAGTGAAAATAGCGTGTGTGAAATCGCAAATGATAATGCAGATGGGCAAGTAATTGTTAGTGGCGATCAGGAGAGAATAAGCTCACTACAAAATGAGCTAAGAGAAAATAAAATAAAAACTATTCCTTTAAAAGTAAGCGCACCATTTCATTGCTCATTGATGAAGCCAGCAGCAATGATAATGAAAAATAAAATTGATGAAACAATCTTTAAAACACCTAAGTTTGAAATTGTAAGTAATGTAAATGCTTTGCCTGAAAATAATCCATCAGAAATTAAAAAATTATTATATAAACAAATTTTTTCGACTGTTCGATGGCGTGAAAGTTTGATAAATATGTCTAAAAATGGCATAACAAATTTTGTTGAAATAGGTCCAGGAAAAGTTTTATCAGGAATGGTAAAAAGGACTCTCAAAGGCGTAAATTGCTTTTCAATTAACTCAATAGCTGATATTAAAACTTTGATAAATGAACTTAAAAAATAGAAAGATATTAATCACAGGTGCTACTGGTGGAATTGGAAATTGTTTAGTAGAAAAGTTTGATCAATTCGGTAGCAAAATATTTGCAACAGGTACGAATGAAGAAAAGTTAAACAGTCTCAAAAAAAAATTCCCAAATATTGAAATCGGAAGATTTAAGCTAAATGAACATAATAAAATTGAGGAATTTATTGAAAATGTTCATAGTAAACTAGATGGTATTGATGTTCTCATAAATAATGCTGGAATAAATTTGGATAATTTATCTATTAGATTAACTGAGGAAAATTGGAAAAAAGTAATAGATATTAATTTAACTTCCACTTTTTTAATGTGTAAACATGTAATTAAAAAAATGTTAAAAAAAAAATATGGAAAGATAATTAATATAACTTCAATAGTTGGCCATACAGGCAATCTAGGACAGGCAAATTACTCTGCTTCTAAGTCTGGTATAGTGGCATTTTCAAAAAGCTTAGCGATCGAGTATGCAAAAAAAAATATAAATATAAATTGCGTTTCTCCAGGCTTCATTCAAACTGAAATGACAGACAAAATTAATGAAGAATTTAAAAAAACTTTAATTAATAAAATTCCCTCAGGAAATTTTGGTACTGGTCAAGATGTTTCAAATTGTGTAGCTTTTTTGGCCTCTGATATGGCTAGTTATATTAACGGCGAAACTGTACATGTAAACGGTGGAATGTATATGGCTTGACAATTCTGCCTAATAATCTATTAAGAAATAAATACTTAAGAAAGGAATTCATGTCAGACGAAGTAAAAAACAAGATCAAAAAAATAGTTGCAGACCATTTAGGTATAGAAGAAGAAAAAGTTACTGAGGAAGCCAGTTTTATAGACGATCTTGGTGCAGATAGTTTAGATACAGTTGAGCTGGTTATGGCCTTCGAAGAAGAATTTGGATCAGAAATATCTGATAGTGAGGCTGAGAAAATTCTTACGGTAGGTGATGCAATTAAATTTATTGAAAGCAAAACAAGTTAATAAGATACAAATTTTTTTATTAATATGACTACTGATAATAATATCATGGTTATATTATCATCTCCTTCAGGTGTAGGAAAAACAACTCTTACAAAAAAAATACAACAAAAGTATCAATCTTTTAAAATTTCTGTCTCTTATACAACTCGACCACCAAGATCGAATGAGGTGGATGGAGTAGATTATAAATTCGTAAAAAAAGAGCAATTTGAGCAATTAATTAAAGAAAATCAATTTTACGAATATGCCAAAATTTTTGAAAATTATTATGGAACATTAAAAAAAAATGTTGATGAAACATTACAAAAAAACGACATTATTTTTGATATCGATTGGCAAGGAACTAAACAATTATCCAAATTTAAGAATTTGAATTTAATTAAAATTTTCTTAATTACAGAAAATAAGGAAGAATTAAAAAAAAGATTGATGACAAGGGGTCAAAATACATCAGAAGAATTAGAGAAGAGGTTCAATTCATTCGATGAGGATATCAAATATTGGAATGATTACGATTATATTCTAATTAATAAAAATTTAGATGTATGTTTCAAACAAATTGAAAATTTAATATTAATGAATAAGAGCAAAGTGGTTAATTTTCCTCATAAAGCTGAGTGATATGATAATAAATTTCAGGTTTTAAATCAGATGGCCTTAAATTTAACTTAATTCCATCAATTTTTTTAATCTGTTTTTCATTTAAAATACTTTGAATTTTCTTTTTTATTATTTTTCTTTTACTTGAAAAAAATATTTGGGTTATTTTCTCTAAATTAGTAAGATTTTTTATCGAAAATGTATTTTTTTTTTTTGGTTGAAAATGGACAACCATGGAAGTTACTTTTGGCATTGGACGGAAACAGTTTTTAGATACTATAAATTTATTAACCAATTTTAGTCTAAAATTAGCCAATATTGAAATCCTTCCATAATTTTTTGAAGGAAACCTGCCAATAATTTTTTCAGCTAATTCTTTCTGAAACATTAGAATTAGCCCACAAAATTTAGGTGGCCAGTTTTTGAATTTTAATAATTTGACCAGTATCTGAGAGGAAATATTATATGGCAAATTGCCAAAAATAAAAGAATCATTATAAATTTCTTTTTCTAAATTATAATTCAAAATATCAGATGTTATTACTTTTATAAATTTATCTTTTTGATATTTTTTTTTAAGCTCTCTCGCTAATTTTTCATCTTTTTCAATTATTAGTAATGTTTTAGGTTTTTGCTTTATAATCTCACCAGTTAAAGCACCTTTGCCAGGACCTATTTCAACAATGTTTTTATTCTTTACCTTAACTAAACTTATTATTTTTTTTACAATATTTTTATCATTAAGAAAGTTTTGGCCAAGAGATCTTTTTGGAAAACTCATTTTCCGAACTTGTTAACAAATTTTATAGACTCGATTAAGCTTAAAGGATTTGCTTTATTTTGTGCAATTAAATATTTCGCAGTTCCGTGATCAGGTGAAACTCTTAAGTATTTTAATCCAAGAGTTACGTTTATTGCATTAAATTTAAATATACTTTTAAAAGGTGCAAGAACTTGGTCATGATACATGCCTATTAAAATATCATAATTTCTATAATCTTTAATAAAAACAGTATCTGAAATTAGGGGTCCTTTTACCTTAATCCCTTTTTTCTTTAATGCTTTAATTGAGGGAATAATCATTTTCCTTTCTTCTGAGTTTTTTCTAAACTCTGCGTTATGAGGATTTAAACCCAAGACTCCTATTAAAGGTTTTTTATTAAATAAATTTTTATAATTTTGATTAAGGCTTTTAATTTTTCTTATTATAAATTTTTTATTTAATTTTTTTGATACATCTTTTATATCAATATGCGTTGTAATCGGCGAAACACTTAATGTTTTATTTCTAATAAGCATTACCTCAGAGTCATTTTTAATTCCACATTTTGAAGCTAAATATTCCGTTACTCCAATTTTACTTTTTTTTAGAAGATTTTTATCTATTGCACAATTTATAATCCCTTTAATATTATTGTTAGATGCAAGCTTATGTGCAGTGTTTAGTGACTCGATAACAAACTTCGAAGCTGCTTTTTGATTTACCTCAAAGGGATTTTTGAAAGCCAAATTAATATCCAAAATATTTAATTTTTCATTTTTTTCATGCTGATTGATATCTTTAATTTTTTTCATTTTTAAATTGTAATTTAATTTTCTAAACTGTTTTTCAAGTAAGTTATAATTTGAAATAAATATAATTTTTTCTCTTATCGATTTTGTTAGTTTTTTCCAACTCTTAAAAATTATTTCTGAATTGATACTATTTGGATCCCCACTCAAGATTATGATCTTTTTATTCATTATTAATATTCTATTAAACTATTATTTTTTAACTTTGATAAAAGACTTCTTGAGTATAAATTAAACATTTCATTTTTCTTACGATTAATAAGATTTATTTTGAGTTCATCTATGTTTACATTCTCTACTTTTGAAATTTTTTTATCATTTAATTTCAAAAATAAAGCACTATTAGATGTAATAAGTGGTTCAGTCACTTCCCCAACTTTAATTTTAGTAACTAGATTAAATATTTTTTTGTTTAATGATTTAGCATTAAGCCAACCCAAGTCTCCTTTATTAGATGCTGTAGATGATATACTGTATTTAACTGCAGTAGTTTCAAATCCATATTTATTAATTTGTTCTTGAATATTAATAATTTTATTTTGGTCGTTTAAATCATTGTTAAGAGAAATTTCAATTTCAGATATTCTAAATTGTTCAATATTAGTTTGATTTTGTAACAAATTTTCTAGTTCCTGATTTATATTTTTTTCATCAATCTCAATTTTTTTTGAGTAAACTTGATAAATATATTTTTGCCATAAAAAATCAGTTTCTAATTCTTCATAAAATAATTGAAAATCTATTCCACTATTTGAAAATTTTTCTTTAAGGCCATTTATATTGTTTAAGGATATACTGTTTAGATAACTAGTAATTTTTTTTTGATCAACTTTTAAATTATATTTTGATAATTCAATTTTTTTTAGTTTTTGTTTGATTAAATAATCTAAGGCTTGCTTTTTTAATTTATTTATATTTGATTGATTAACTTCTTGATTAGCTAAAATTAAGGTAGCAATTATTTTATTTTTAATTTCAAAATTCGTAATTATTTCATTTTCAACTTTTAATACAATATTATTTTCTACTTTAGCAAAAATATTTTGAAAATTTAATAATATTATTATTAAAAAAAAGAATAAGATTTTTTTAGTCATTGATTAAAAGTTGATGAAACTCTTCCAAATGGTGATAATGTAATTTTAAACATTAAAGAATTTTCCGGCTCTAATTCTGAATCATTATAAAACTCTCTACGATATACAAGCCCTGCTCTTAAACAATCGTTTATATATTCATAACTCAAATTATAAAATTCAGATGAGTCAGTAACTAAATTACGCTTTGTTTCAAAAGAAAAAAGACCTTTACTATCACTTTCCAAATTAACTTCAGTTTTAAAGTAGTCTTGATCTCCTATGTGTTTATTTTCATTTAAGTATTTAAAATCAAAATTTAACGGTCCAAAATCCGTACTCATTCCAAATTCATTGTAGTTTAAATCACTATAATTCTGATCTAAAGCAAACTTATAATTTAAGCTAAATTTGCCCTTATTAAGAGTTGCATAACCAACTACGTCAGACATTTTTTCGTCTAAACTCGATGAGCTGCTCATCTTTTTATTTTCTTGTTCATTTATAACTTGAGCAACTGAAAAGTCAAAAACGTTGGTATTATTTTTAATTTTATAATCAAATCCAACTGTGCTTGATAAACCAGTCTCAAAATTATTAATATCGTCTAATCGATTAAAACTGAAAGCTCTTGATGGGTTTAATCTAGAGTTATTTTCCTCTTTCCTCATACTGCCGGGGGCGTATCTTAGAAGAAATTTTGGAGTCAGCAAGTGTCTAGAGCTCCCTAAATTTTTTTCAAAATTTATTTCAGATAATAATCCTAAGGCTCCAAATAATTCATTTGTTGTTTTTGTTTTAAATACCTCAATATTTTTTGTCTCATAATTTATATTTTTTAAATTTGCTTTAAATTTACTCTTAATAAAGTTAGTTGAGAAAATACTTTTTGAGGTCCAATTAATATCATTAACAAAAAAAGTTGAAGATTTATTGGTGTCATAGCTATGCACTTTTAAATTTGAAACTAGGTCGAAATTACCTAAGTTTTCGTCACTATATAAATTTTTATTTAAAGTTAGTTCTGGTAATATATACTCATGTTTATCTTCATACGTAGACTTCAAAGTTTCATAAACGTTTGCATTTATGCCTAAAAACAAATCTTCTTTTTCATGGGTGAAATTAATTCCACTTTCTAGCGTATCTTCTTTGTAGTTCACCAGATTTGATTGAATTCTATATAATTTGAGATATTTATCATTTGAAACATCTTGAACTGATAGATTTAATGTATTATCTGAGTTATTTTTCCCTTTAAATGATTTCGTAAATTGTGAGAAAAAATGTGATTTTTCTCCAGCACTTTTAGTATTTGAGGTGTTTTTGTAACCTTTGGTATAGCCAAAATCCATTAAGAAATTAGAATTTTTAAAGGCTTGATTGTACTCAGCAAAGAACAAAGGATTTTCATCAAAATAAAGTTTGTTGTTCAAAGTAAAATTTTTATCAAGACCTAGATCCCAGAAATATGGCACTGTTATTTCAGATCCAAGATTTTTTGAATTTGAAAAAGAGGGAACTAGTAATCCCGTTCTTCTATCAACAGTTGGATCAGGATGAGATAGTTTTGGAAAATAAAAAATAGGAATATCATATACCTTTACAATTGCATTATCATAATAAACTGTTTTCTTTTTTTTATCATGAAGAAGTTGAGAAGCCTGTATTGTCCAGGGAGGACATTTATCTTTTTCCCTGTAGTCACATAAAGTAAAATTGCCTTTTTTAAATTTACCGAATTCATCATTTATTTGAATAGTATTTGCAAATATTCTAGGTTTATTATCCCTGTGAATTTTAAATGCGTCATCATTAAGGAAAGCTTTGATGTCTGTGCCTAATATCTCTTTTTGCCTTGTATCAATATAGATTTGAGAAAATTTATAATTATTACCCATTTTATCGTTGAGTTCAATTAAACCTATTGATTTAAAAATATTTTTATTTGATAAATATTCAAAATTATTAAGGAAAATTTTATTATTTTCCAAATCAGTAATTATTGCATTATCTTCAGATTTAATTATAAAATTTTTATTGTCAAATATTACATTTTTACCCTCAATTTTATAATTTTCACTAGTGACTACTTTGGTTGCCCCAACGCTTTTAAAAACCTTTGTATCATCGTTGTACTCTGCATAATTAGTTTTAATGATATTTTTTTTATTATCAGTTGCAGTTATGTTTCCTTCCAATTTAACAAAATTATTTTTTCTATCATAAATTGCTTTATCGCTTTGAATATTCTTATTGTCATCAGTCTTAATTTTGACTTCATTATTGAAAATAGTAGTCTCTTTATTCTTGTCTATAGTTATATCTTTAGCTTGAATTAATAGATTATCAGCAAATAAATTGCTCTTAAAAAGTAAAAAAAATAAAAAAAATACAATTTTATTTTTCATTTATTTGTAACACTCCAATAAAAATGAACAGACTCAGTGCTAAAACAGGGGCCCATATAGCTAAAATAATAGGTATTCTTCCTGTCTGACCAAGAGCAATCGAAAGATCTTTAAAGTAAAAAATTAGCACACTTATCAGTAAACCCATTACTATAAATTTTAAATTATCAGACTTTTTTAAGGTATTTAATGTAATTATTGCAGCTAGTGCTGTCATCATAAATAAAAAAAAAGGCAATGAAAGCATGGAATGTAGGTTCTGATTTAAAAAAGCTTCATTATAACCTTTCTTTATAAAATCTTTGTAGTTTAGAACTAGGTCTAGAAAAGACATAGTGTCAAAATTTTTAAACAAACTATTAATTTTTTCGTAGTTATAATTAGAACTTATCTCAAATGTGTTAAATTTTTTCTCTTTTAAAACGCCATTTTCGTATTCAAAAAAAGATACGTTTTCTAAATTCCATTTATTACTTTTTATATTAGCCTTTGTAGATACTATCTTATTTATTAAATTTGACTGTTTATCCAAATGAAAAATTGTAAGGTCAATTAAGTAAAAACCATCAGGCTTTGCAGCAGAAATAATTCTTTGGCCCTTTTCCACGTTTTCTTTAATCCAAAGACCGTTTTTATTAAATGTAACTAGATGATCTATATCTCTTGAATAATTTGATTTTGTTTTCTCATAATATTTTGACATAGACGATGTTATTGGATTGGCTAGTATAAGCACCAACCAACCTAAAATAAAAGATGTAATTGCTAAAATTAAAAAAATTTTAAAATTTGAGTAGCCAAAAATTTTTAAAGTTAGTAGATCTTTATTATTTCTAATTTTCATCATAAACCACATACTTGATAAAAAGATTATAAAGGGTAAAATTTTAATTATCATACTTGGAATAAAAATACTTGTTAACAATAGTGGTGTAAAAATATTTACGTCCATATTTTTAAAAAATTCTATTTCTTCAAACAAATTAAGTATTACACCAAAACAATAAAAAACTATTATAAAAATTGTAAAAGTTTTTAGAAAATTTTTAAGTAAGTAATTGAAAAAAATATTATTCATAAACTTTATTTTCTATTGAAAATTGAAAAACTAAAAAAAAATATAATATTAAAAAAAATAAAAAAGGTAGAATTATATAAATTGTTAAAATTATGAAATTTATCCCAGTGTATCTAATAGCCAACTCAGTAAATAACAAAAGTGAAAAACTGTATAAAAATACACTTACCTTATTTAAATAAAATTTTTTTGTTTTAATTAGTAATAAAGCACAAATTAAGGAAATTACTGGAATGTAAAATGGCGTAACTATACGTCTATTTAAAACTGGCAATATCTCCGTTTTAAATTCTTCATTACAAATTCTTGTTTCTTCATTTGTATCTTTGAAAATGCATCCTAAAAGTTTATGCGTTGGCGTTTCTTGTATTTTAGGTTTTTTAATTGTTGTAGTAACTAAATTACTTAGGTCTATAATTAATTGTTCAAATTTAATTATCTCATTTTCAGTATTTTTTTTACTTGAAATAATTTGACCATTAAATAAATACATTTTTTTCTCTTCCAATAATCCATTTTCAGCAGTTATTGTCGTTTCACTTATTTCAGAAGTGTTAGACGATAGATTTTTTAAATTATCACCTTTATCGTGTAAAAATATATTTTGTAATTTATTGTCTTGTTTTTTCTCAACAATGAAAGTGAAACCTTTGAAAGAATCGCTGAATTGTTGAGTTCTAATTGTTGGTAAGAAAGAGTTGAAATTACTGTTGCTTAGCATTTGTCTAGACTTGTTTAAAGCGAGAGGAGTTATATAAGTTGAAAAAATTAAATAAAAAACTGAAACAATTAAAGAGGTTAGAAAAATAATATTTACAAGCTGTATTTTTTTTACCCCCGAAGTCCATAGAATAACAAATTCACTATCATTTTTATGTCTGAGTATAAAAATCAATAGGGCTAAAAGAAATGATAGAGGAATAAATTTTGGAGCTAGTCCAAATATATTTAAAAAAGAGTATTTAAAATAAGTTGAGACATTATATCCATTTTCAACTATTAGATCTAAAAAATTCACCGCTCTTACAGTTAGCGCTACTAAGGACAATACTAATAAAATGATCAATAAAGTTCTTATGATTTCTACTGTGAAGTTTTGATAAATTTTGTTTTGAAGCATTTCAATATATATTATATAAATAATGCATCCATAAATTAAATTCAACTAATGGTTTAGCAGTGATTAAATTTTCATTGAAAACTAATATATTTGGACTTATATCAGTGTCACTATTAGGTTTTTTGGTAAAAAATTATGTCTATAAATATTAATTATTCTAAAAAAATTAAAAAAACTTTAAACAGTTTAGTCTTGTTTACCGGCGAAAAGTTTAAAATAAATAATCTAAAAAAATATCTTTCTACTTCAGAATTTTCATACATAAATGATCTTTTAAAAAATAATCAAGCAAAAAAAAAATTGCTTATTTTTGATATTAATTCAAAAAAAAAAATTATACTAATTTCAGTAAAAAAAAACCCTAAAATATCTGAAGTAGAAAATTTAGGAGCCGAATTTTATGGGAAAATTAATTATAGTAAAAATTCTGAATATTTCCTAATTTCTGATAGTATAGAAACAAGTTTTAGTAATTTCTTAGGACATTTTTTGCATGGTTTAAAATTGAAGTCTTACGAGTTTAAAAAATATAAAACAAAGAAGAAAATAAGATATATCTCTTTGAACATAGTTGGTAATAAAAATATATCATCAATACAAAATCAGAAAAGATTTAGAGCTATAGAAGAAGGAACATTCTTTGCAAGGGATTTAGTTTCTGAGCCTGGTAATATTTTGCACCCTGATGAATATGCTAAGAGATTAAATTCTCTAAAAAAATTTGGTTTAAAAGTAAATATTTACGATGAAAAAAAATTAAAAAAACTAGGAATGAATGCACTACTTGGTGTTGGCCAAGGAAGCATAAGAGGTTCTTATTTAGTAACATTGGAATGGAAGGGTCTTAAAAGCAATGTTAAACCTTTAGCTTTTGTTGGCAAAGGTGTATGTTTTGATACTGGTGGATACTCGTTAAAACCTGCAAAATTTATGGAAGATATGACATACGATATGGCTGGCTCAGCCACAGTAGTAGGTCTTATGAAAAATTTTGCCCTAAGAAAAGCTAGAATTAATGTAGTAGGTGTTGTTGGATTAGTTGAAAATATGGTAAGCGGTAATGCTCAAAGACCAGGGGATATAGTTAAGTCTTATAGTGGTAAAACAATTGAAATACTAAATACCGATGCAGAAGGAAGATTGGTTTTAGCGGACGCTCTAACGTTTACTGAAAAAAAATTTAAGCCGAAATTTATTGTAGACTTAGCTACTTTGACTGGTGCAATTATAGTTTGCTTAGGATCTGAATATGCAGGTCTATTTTCAAATAACGATAAGCTATCAAAAGAAATTTTTGATGCTGGTGAAAAAGTTGATGAGAAAGTATGGAGAATGCCATTACACAAAAACTATGACAAACTAATGAATTCAAAAAATGCAGATGTACAAAATATAAATTATGTTGGAGGTGCTGGTTCAACTACTGCTGCTCAGTTCTTGCAAAGATTTATCTTAAATAATACTCCGTGGGCGCATCTGGATATTGCAGGTATGGCTTTTTCAAAATATGGAGGTGCTTTGAATTCTGGAGGAGCAACTGGTTTTGGGGTAAGGCTGCTTAATCAACTAGTTGAGGATAATTATGAGCGAAGCTGAACAAACATTATCAATTATTAAACCCGACGCCGTAGAGAGAAATCTTACAGAAAAAATTAAGGATATATTTACTCAAAATAATCTTAAAATAAAGGATAGTAAAAAAATTCATATTACTAAAGACGAAGCTGCAGAATTTTATAAAGTTCACCAAGCAAAGCCATTTTATAATGAATTATGCTCATATTTATCTTCTGGTCCAATAGTGGCAATGATACTAGAAGGTAAAGATGCTGTTATTTTAAATAGAAAAATTATGGGAGCGACTGACCCAAAAAATGCTGAAGATAATACGATAAGAAAATTATTCGGGATTTCAATTGATAAAAATTCTGTTCATGGCTCAGACTCAGCAGAAAATGCAAAAAAAGAAATAGATTTTTTTTTCAAAAATTAATTGTTTCTATATAATTTTATTATTGCCTCTGGAAATGCCAAATATTCAAGCCTTTGAGTTTTAATCTTTATGTCATTTTCTTTATCACATTCATTTATAAAAAAATACTTTTGAGCTATAATTTTACCACTATCTAGTTTTTCATTCACCAAGTGGACTGTGCAACCAGATCTAATTTCTTTATTTTCAATGACACGAGAAAATGTATTTAAACCTTTAAATTTTGGTAGAAGTGAAGGGTGAATATTTACTATCTTTTTTCCAAATAACTTGATAAAATTTTTTGAAATTATTTTCATATATCCAGCTAAGCAAATTAGTGAAATATCGTATCTTTTTAATTCTTTAAAAATTTTACGTTCAAAATTATTCAATTTCGTATTTATTAAAGTAAAAGGAATAGAATTAATTTTTGCATATTTTAATCCTTCTGCATTTATATTATTAGAGACTATTAATTTTATCTTAACAGGAAAGTTGTATTCTCTAGATCTCTTTATGAGGTTATTTAAATTCGTTCCTCTTCCAGATATAAAAACGCACACGTTTTTTTTTACCATTTTAAACTATTTACTAATTTTACCCTTTTTGTATTTTTTGTTACACGGCCTATCTCGTAAGGCGTAAATTTTTTTGGAAAATTTTTTTTAATTTTTTTTATATTTCTTTGATCTACTATTAAACAAAAACCTACTCCACAGTTGAAGGTTTTCATCATTTCAAGATCTGATATATTTTTTAATTTAAGCCATTTAAAAATTTTAAGTGTTTTTATCTTAGATAAATCAATGTTAATAGAAAGGTTATCTGGAATAGATCTTAATAAATTCTCTACTAACCCTCCTCCAGTAATGTGCGCGGCAGCATTTATCAATTTTTTATCACATAATTTTAATACTTCTTTTGAATAAATTTTTGTAGGTTTTAATAATTCTTTTTTTATCTTAGATGTAATTTTGGTTTTTTTCAAAATTGATCTAATTAGTGAAAAACCGTTTGAATGTAAACCGCTTGAAGGGATGGCTAAAATGACGTTATTATTTTTCACATTGTTTTTACTTAAAATTTTTTTTTTTGAAACTATTCCTACAGAGAAGCCAGCTAAATCAAAATTATTTTTTGAGTAAATTCCAGGCATCTCAGCTGTTTCTCCTCCAATTAAACTACAGTCAGATAAAAAACACCCTTTAATTATTCCTTTAAAAATTCTTTTAGTTTTTTTTAAATCTAATTTTCCAATTGCTATGTAATCAAGAAAGAAAAGTGGCTTTGCACCTTGCACAACTAAATCATTGATACACATGGCTACAAGATCTATTCCTATGGTATCAAATTTTTTAAATTTATTAGCTAGATCTATTTTAGTTCCCACGCCATCTGTGCAGGATACAATCACTGGATCTTTTATTTTATAATTACTAATATCAAATAAAGATCCAAAACCGCCGATATTTTCTTTTTGAAATGAATTTTCCCTTTTTTGGACAACTTTTTTAGATATTACAGAAATATGTTTTACAAATTTATTAGCTAATGAAATGTTTACGCCGCTTTTTCTGTAACTATTTTTCATTTTTTTCATTAATAAAAATGATATTTATTTTTTTATGAAAAGTTTAAAATTAATATTCCTCATTTTAGTTATTTTCATGAAAACTGGAAATAATTTGTCTGCGGATAACTTATTTTTTGTTAATAATATTGAAATTACAAAAAAAAAAACTAACAATATTGAATTTTTAGCAAATGAAGCGATTAAAAAAGGCTTTAGAGAGCTTTTAAATAAAGTTTTATTAAAAAAAGATAAAAACAAATTAAGTAGCTTAGAGTTTACTGAAATCAAAGATTTAATATCTTATTATCAAATCATTGAAGACGAAGATGAAGATCAGAATAAAATCTTTTTTAATATTTCATTTGATAAAGATAAACTTCATACATTATTTTATAATACTGGATTAAAATATTCTGATATTTCGCAAAACGAATTATATCTGCTGCCTATTTTCAAAAAGAATAATCAATTAAATATATATACAAATAATTACTTTTATGAAAATTGGAATAAAAAAAATGAAAATACTGTAGTTGAATTTATTTTACCAATCGAAAATATTGAAGTTTTGCAGGTTCTGAATATTAATATTGAAAATCTATTAAACGTAAAAATAGGAGAAATTTTTAGTGAATATAATAACCAAAATTTAGCTCTCATAATAATCGAAGAAAACGACTTTAAAATAGAAAAAATTTTTTTGAAAACATTAATAGTTGGCAAGGAGATCGATAAAAGTTTAAAAATTGATAAAAAAAATTTAGAACAAGATCAATTTTATGAAAAAATAATTTTCCAAACAAAAGAGGAAATTGTAAATTTGGTTAAATCACAGAATTTAATCGACATTAGAACTCCGTCTTTCATGAATGTAAAGTTGATGTCATCAAAAAAAAACAACCTAGTAGAACTTTCTAAAAAATTGAAAAAGATTGATTTAATTGAAAATATTTTTGTGCAAGAATTGAATACAGACTACGTTAATTTAAAGATTAAATATCTTGGTAAAATCAATAAAATAATAGAACAATTAAAAAATGAAAACATTATTTTAGAGTTAAAAGGCGATCAATGGAGTGTTGAATTAATACAATGAGTCAATTAATTTTTAAATTTCCATTTAAAACTAAATACTTTGAACAAGATTTCTACGTATCAAGTAATAATTTTTCAGTTTACAAGTTAATCGAGGAGTGGCCAAACTGGCCAAACAAATGGTTAAATATCTACGGTGTTTCTGGATCAGGAAAAACTCATTTATCTAAAATTTTAGAAAAAAAAATTGGTAAAGTAAAAATTATTAATGCTGAGAATATCAATGACTCAACAATAACTTCTCTTGAAAAATTTGAATGTATTATTATTGATAATTTTAAGAATAATGTTGATCACAAAATTCTTTTTTCACTCTTAAATCAGTCTAAACAATTAGAAAAATTTATTTTAGTCAACAGTGAGATACCATTAAAACAAATGAAGTTTAAAATTGTTGATTTAAAATCAAGGATAGAAAGTTTTTTATTTATGGGAATTGAATTACCGACTGATGATTTACTGCAAGTGATAATTACCAAATCATTTTCAGATAAACAAGTTAAGCTAGATCCTAAAATATCCAGCTATATTATTAAAAATGTTGAAAGATCTTATGATAAAATGTTCAAATTTTTAAAAGATGTTGATGAATTGTCATTATCATCTGGAAAATCGATAAATATTAATCTAATAAAAAAAGTACTAGAAAATAATGAATAAATATAGAACTCATAATTGTGCAGAATTAAAAGAACAAGATATTGACAAGAATGTAACTTTATCGGGCTGGTTACACAGAAAAAGAGATCATGGAAACCTGCTTTTCATTGATTTACGCGATCATTACGGTTTAACTCAATGTGTTGTAGAAAATAATAATAAATTTTTTTCATTTTTGGAAAAAGTGAGACCAGAGTCCATTATCAAAGTTTCAGGAAAAGTAGTAAAAAGACAGAAGGGAACTGAAAATCTTGAGCTGATTACAGGAAAAGTGGAAGTAAAAATTAAGTCAGCGGAAGTTTTATCTACAGCTAAAGAATTACCTATTCCAGTATTTGGTGAGCAAGATTATCCAGAAGATATTCGACTAAAGTATAGATTTTTAGATTTAAGAAGAGATGAGATGCATAAAAATATCATTTTAAGATCTAAAGTTATTTCTTACATTAGAAGTGAAATGATTAAACTTGGCTTCTTAGAGTACCAAACTCCGATTTTAACTTCATCAAGTCCAGAGGGCGCAAGAGATTTTTTAGTACCTAGCAGGTTAAATCCAGGAAAATTTTATGCTTTACCGCAAGCCCCTCAACAATTTAAACAATTAATTATGGTTTCTGGATTTGATAAATATTTTCAAATAGCGCCTTGCTTTAGAGATGAAGATGCTAGAGCAGATAGAAGTCCAGGTGAATTCTACCAACTGGACCTAGAGATGTCTTTTGTAGAACAAAAAGATATTTTCGAAGTAGTTGAAAAACTAATGGTGAGTTTATTTAAAAAATTTTCATCAAAAAATATTTTAAACGAAATTTTTCCTAAGATAACCTTTAAGGATTCAATTGAAAAATACGGTACAGACAAACCTGACTTAAGAAACCCTTTAATTATACAAAATATTACTAAAATTTTTGAAAGAGACGATGTAACATTTGATATCTTTAAGAAATTAGTTAAGTCAGGATCAATCGTCAAAGCAATAACTACTAAAAATACTAAAGATAAACCAAGAAGTTTTTTTGATAATATTGATAAATGGGCGAAAGACCAAGGGGCTTCTGGATTAGCTTACTTTACAATCGAACAAGATAAATCATTGAAAGCTAAAGGCCCAATCGGAAAATTTTTTAGTGAAGACTCATTAAAAGAACTAATGAACATTTGTAAAGCATCAGTTGGTGATAGTATATTTTTGGCTTGTGGGATAGAAAATGACTTAAATAAAATTTTATCAATTGCTAGAAACAAAATTGCAGAGGATCTTAAAATAATAGATGAAAGTAAATTTGCTTTTTGCTGGATCATAGACTACCCAATGTTTGAGTACGATCAAAAATCACAAAAAATTGTATTCAGTCATAATCCTTTTTCAATGCCTCAAGGTGACTTAACAAAATTGAACTTTTCTAAACCTTTAGAAATTAAAGCGTTCCAATATGATATTGTGTGTAATGGAGTAGAATTATCGTCAGGAGCAATTAGGAACCATATTCCTGAATTAATGTATAAATTATTTTCAATTGCAGGATACGATAAAAAGGAAGTAAATGATAAGTTTAGTGGTATGATAAATGCGCTTAGTTATGGAGCACCCCCTCATGGTGGAATAGCACCTGGTATAGATAGAATTGTAATGTTGCTAGCAAACAAAAAAAATATTAGAGAGGTAACGCTTTTCCCAATGAATCAAAATGCGCAAGATCTCATGATGCAAGCACCGTCTGAAGTAAATCAAAATCAATTAAAAGAACTTAATATAAAAGTAGATTATAAAAAAAAGAATTAATTTTTCGTTTTTAAATTAATTCTCACATCAGACAAGTCAACAAGCTTTTCCTCCAGGTTACTTCTTACAAAACCCTTTGAGGTAATATTTTTAACTATTTTTAAAAATTTGTCGTCAGTATTTTCTTGAGGTAAGTTTTTTGTAGCTGCTATTGAAGGAGTATGTGCTAATTCTTCTTTTCCAAGATATGATATGGCTAACTCTCGAAATACATAATCTAAAATAGATGATGCGCTCAAAATTCTATCATTTCCTAATACATTTCCAGAAGGTTCAAATTTAGTATCAATAAAAGCATCCACATATTCCTCCAAAGGAACCCCATATTGTAAACCTAGTGATATTGCTATCGCAAAGTTATTCATCATAGCTTTTACAAGCTCCCCCTCTTTATTTGTATCAATAAAAATTTCTCCAATTTTACCATCATCGTATTCACCGGTGTGTAGATAAACTTTATGATCACCTATCTGGGCTTTTTGAATATAACCTTTTCTTCGATCAGGCATTTTAAATCGAGCTTTATTTTTGATTTTTTGGTAATTCTGCGTTTCATTAATTAAATTTTTTTTACTCTGAATATTATCAGAAACATTTTCAGTCAAAGTATTTTTCATTTCAACTTTCTTAATTTCCTCCTTTTTTCCTTGACCAATTTTTTTAGTTTTTCGATTGTTTAACTTCACATCAATAACTTCAACGCTACCATCATTTCTACCGTCTATTTTTGATAGTTCTTTGTCATTGAGATCGTCTAGTGTATGAACTGTTTTAAAAGTACAAGTGTAGTAAGTTTCAACTATAAATTTTTTCATAATAATTGGAATCTGTTATATTGAAGGTATATAATAAATATTGTATGTGTCTATTGTATAATTATACAATTGTTAAGTGTGTGGATTTAAAATTTCAATATGAGCTTAAAAATTATCTTTACTTGGTGGCATAAACAAACATTTGGAACTTTTCTCAAAACTTTGTTCACAGGTACTTTAGTTGGCAAAGACGAGTTAGGAAATAAATATTACAAAAATAAAAATGACGATAGATGGGTAGTTTATTCTAAAAGCGTCGAAGCGACCAAAATTACTTCAGACTGGTATCTTTGGATGCATCGTACTATCGATAAAATCCCAGATGAAAAAGAAAAAAAACATACATGGCAAAAAAAACATTCTGCGAATAAAACAGGAACCTTTGAAAGATATAATCCAGTGAAAATTAAAAAAAATGATATTGAGAAAAAATATAAAGCTTGGAAATAGTTTAAAATTTTTATTAACTACATTTATTATACTACATTTAAATTATTTCTCTTTTGCTGAGGAGAGAGTTACAAGTAGCTCTTTATTGAATGTTGAAAAAATTAAACCAAGTTTTGAAGAACCATCTGAGGAAGTAGAAAATTATACACCAATAGAGAACTTAAAAGAGAAAAATACAAAAGCCCCAAAAAAGTCTTATCAAGCCACCCTTATAGGCCTTGATAAAATAACAGCTAAGTCTTCGAGACTTTTAATAAATTTTAATGAGATCAAAAAATTTGGTCCCCTTGAAATAAAAATTTTGAAATGTGGTAAGGTAAAGGTAAATAATACGATTGATGATGTTGCTTATATGCAAGTAAAAGATACGACAAAAAATCAGAATGAAAAGGTATTTATTTTTAATGGTTGGACTTTTGCTTCAGACCCAAGTCTTACACCATTTGACCATGCTATATATGATTTACAACTATTAAATTGCAGTAATGCTTAAAAAAATTTTTCTTTACCGAGCCAGTTAGTATCAAATTCAGAGGTAATAAATTTTTTGTGTTTTAGAATTTTTTTATGTAATTCTATTGTTGTTGTAATTCCCTCTAAAACAAACTCATCCAACGATCTCAAGGTTCTCTGTATGGCTTCAGTTCTATTTCTACCTTTGCAAATAACCTTGGCTATTAAACTATCATAGTAGGGAGTTATTTTACAACCTTGAAATATTGACCCGTCCACTCTTGTTCTAAAACCGGAGGGTTGATGGCAAACACTTATTGTACCTGGACTAGGTTGGAAATTCTTTGCTGGATCTTCTGCATTTATCCTACATTCTATAGAATGACCCCTTGGCATAATGTCATGCTGATTAAGAGCAGTTTCACCTGTAAAGGCAATCCAGAGCTGTTCTTTTACAATGTCAATTCCAGTTTGAACTTCCGTGACAGGGTGTTCTACTTGCACTCTGGTATTCATTTCTAAAAAATAAAATTTTCCATTTTCATAAATAAATTCAACTGTTCCTGCACCTTCATAATCGATTTGTTCTACCATTTTAACTGTTTTATCTAATAAATCTTCTCGTTGTTGATCGGTTAAAACTGGACTTGGTGTCTCCTCAATTAATTTTTGATGTCTTCTTTGAACTGAACAATCTCTCTCACCTAGGTGAACAGTTTTATTTTTACCTGACATTATTTGAACCTCAATATGTCTTGGATTCTTAAAATATTTTTCTATGTATAAGGCGTCATTACCAAAAAACTTTTTTGCCTCTGTTCTAGCCGTCAAAAACAGGTTCTCAAGTTTTGCTTCTTCATCAACAATCTTCATACCCTTTCCTCCACCACCCCCAGCTGCTTTTATTAAAACAGGGTATCCTATTTCTTTACAGATTGATCTTGCCTCAGCTAAAGATTTTACACCACCTTCAGAACCTTCTATAATTGGCAAACCACATTTTTTTGCAATTCTTTTTGCCTCAATTTTATCACCCATCTTTGATATAATTTCAGCGTTTGGCCCAATAAACTTTATACCGTGTTTATTAACTATTTCAGAAAACTTTGCATTTTCAGATAAGAATCCATAACCAGGGTGTATAGCCTCAGCTCCTGTTAAATCTACAGCTGACATGATAGATGAAATATTTAAATAACTATTTTGCGGTTGATGGGAACCGATGCAAACACTTTCATCTGCTAGTCTCACATGCATTGAGTCCGAATCTACATCAGAATGAACTGCGACTGTGTTTATTCCCCACTCTTTACAAGCCCTAATCACCCTAACAGCTATTTCTCCTCTGTTAGCTATTAAAACTTTTTTAAACATTGATTATTTTAAAATGACTAATGTTTGACCAAATTCAACTGGTTGACCGTCTTCAACTAGAATTTTTTTGACTTCACCATCATTTGTAGAAGGCACGTGGTTCATAGTTTTCATTGCTTCTACAATCATTATTGTTTGACCTTTTTTTACTTTGTCCCCAATTTTAACAAATTTTTTAGCTCCTGGTTCAGGCGCTAGGTAAGCTGTCCCAATTATCGGAGACTTTACTCGTACACCATCACTATCATCAACATTTTTTAAAACAGCTTTATTTGCGGATACAACTGCACCTGTTTTTGAAGTTTCAATACTTTTTGCGGCCTTAGATACCTTTATTTTCGTTTGACCTTCAGAATACTCTAATTCTGTTAAATTAAATTCTTTAAGATGATCAACTAATTCTTTTATCAAATTTTTATTGATTTTCATTTTCTTATTTTAAAAATTGTTTCATCGCATTAATTGCCATAACATAACCTTCTGCGCCAAACCCACAGATGACACCTTTTGCAACTCTACTTATTAGAGATTTGTGTCTAAACTCCTCTCTATTATAAATATTTGATATATGCAATTCAATTATTGGAATTTTAACTATTTTTAGCGCATCATGTATTGCAACTGACGTGTGAGTATATCCGCCAGCATTTATAATTATCCCTTTACACTCATTTCTAGAAGATTGAATCTTCTCAACCAAATCGCCCTCAATATTAGATTGGTAAAAAGAAACACTTAAATTATTTTTTTCTCCGTATTCTTTACATTTTTTCTCAATTTCCCCCAAAGTGACGCTACCATATTGGTTTTTCTCTCTTTCGCCTAAAAGGTTGAGATTTGGACCGTTAAGAATTATAACTTTATTCATCATTAATTTTTATTACCATTGATTAGCTTAATTATGGCAAAATTACAATTAAATGGAAAAAAAATTTCAATAAAATCGAATATTTCGATTTTTGACTTATTAGTTAAATACAAATTAACCAATAAGAAAATAGCCGTTGAACATAATGGGAAAATTATTCCTAAAACAAATTATAAAAAAAAAAAATTAAAAAATAATGATAAGATTGAAATAGTTCATTTCATAGGAGGCGGATAAATGTTTAAGAATTTTTTAAAAATTGGAAATAAAAAATTAAAATCAAGATTAATAGTAGGGACTGGAAAATATAAAAGTTTATCGGAAACAGCTAAAGCAGTTAAGATTTCAGGTGCTGATATGGTTACAGTGGCAGTTAGAAGAGTTAATATTATTGATAGAAAAAAACCAATGTTAACCGATTACTTGAATCCAAAAAAAATAATTTACTTACCAAATACAGCAGGTTGTTTTAATTCACAGGAAGCTCTCAGAACACTTAGGTTAGCAAGAGAAATGGGAGGATGGAAATTAGTAAAATTGGAAGTGTTAGGAGATAAAAAAACCTTATACCCAAATATGATTGAAACAATTAAATCAACTAAGACCTTAGTAAAAGAGGGTTTTAAAGTAATGGTTTATTGTACTGATGATCCTATATTAGCAAAAAAATTAGAAGATCTGGGAGCCATTGCCATAATGCCTTTAGCATCCCCAATTGGATCAGGATTAGGTATACAAAACAAGACTAACATTTCATTAATTATTAAACAATCAAAAGTCCCTGTAATTATTGATGCTGGAATAGGTACTGCATCTGATGCAACTATTGCAATGGAGCTAGGATGTGACGGTGTTTTGATAAACAGCGCAATAGCCAATGCAAAAAAACCTTTATTAATGGCTAAAGCTTTTAAAGATGCGGTTATTTCAGGCAGAAATTCTTTTTTAGCCGGGAGGATGAAGAAAAAATATTTGGCCAGCCCAAGCTCACCTACTAAAGGCATTATTTAGTTTTTTTCTTTCTTCTAACCCAAAGAGTTCTATAAATTTTTTTACTTTTACTTTTTTTTACATCTGTTTTTAATTTTTTATTTTCTTTTTTCCTCTCTACTATCTTTTTTGAAGGTATTTTAAGTTTTATAATATTTTGAATATTTTCTACTACATTTAGAACTTTTTTAGATTTATTTAATAATTCAATTTTATATTCTGGAATGATTAATTTTTCATCTGATAAAATTTCAATTTTATATTGATATTTTTTTTGGAAGTAATTTAATTCCTCTAAAAAATTGGTTTCAACATGTAATTTTACTTTTTCAGGAATATGAGCTTTAATAATCTTTACTTTTTCTGCGAAAGCCAGGTGTTGAATTTTTTTTAATATTTTTTGAGAAAAAGAATTAAGTGTTAATTGAGTTTCCCACCTTATCGAACCCTCTCTTAATCTTTGTCTAGTCATCTCAAGAAGTCCAAAATTACTTATTCGTCCTATTTGAATTCTTGCTCTATCTTTTCTTATACTTTCCCTCATTTTCTTTTCAACAGTGCGTCTATTATAAAAATTCATCATGTCAATAAAATCGATAACTATTAATCCAGATAAATCTCTTAACTTAATCTGGTGTGCAATCTCTTCTGCAGCTTCTAAATTGGTATTTAAAGCAGTTTTTTCAATGTTAGTTTGTTTAGTAGATTGACCTGAGTTGATGTCTATTGAAACTAAAGCTTCAGTAGGATTTATTACCAAATAACCTCCTGATCTCAATTTTACTGTAGGCTCAAATATATTATTAAGTTCCTTTTCAATGTTGGCATCGTGGAAGAGTGGAATTTTTCCTCTATATTTTTTTATATTTTTTACATTTTTTGGCATTAACTCTTTCATAAATTTTTTAGCTTTCTGATAGGCATCATTGCCTTCTATATAAATATTTTTTGTTTCATTATCGTAAATATCTCTTAATGTTCTTTTAATAATATCACCTTCTTCATATACCAAAGACGGTGCATTAGAACCAATTGCAGTGTTTTTAATTTCTTCCCATGTCTTCAAAGTATTTTGAAAATCTTTTTCGATCTCATTTTTTGTTTTATTTGCGCCAGCTGTTCTGACTATTACTCCCATACTCTTCGGTATTTCAATTTCACTGAGAATATTTCTTATCTTTTGTCTGTCAGACGAATTAAATATTTTTCTCGAAATACCCCCACCTTTTGCAGTATTAGGCATTAAAACTATATATTTTCCTGCTAAGGAAATAAAAGTAGTTAGCGCCGCTCCTTTTTGTCCTCTCTCTTCTTTAATAACCTGAATTAATATTACTTGACCAGGTTTAATAACTTCTTGAATTTTATATCTTTTTATCCCGTACGATGATTTTACTTCTTCTCTAAATTCTTTTTTTTTTACCTCTTCATTATTAATATTTTCATTAACTGCATCTTTTTCACTTTCTCCATTTAATGAATTATGATCCTGTTGAGAGTTATCTTGTGAGATTTCAATGTTTTTGTTTTTTAAATTTTCTCTAATCTTTTCTTCTGCTATTTTTATTAATTCTTTATCCTCTGAGGGTATCTGATAATAATCAGATTGAATATCATTAAAAGCTAAGAACCCGTGTCTGTCTCTGCCAAAATTTACGAAAGCTGCTTGTAAAGACGGTTCAACCCTGCTTATAGTTCCTAAATAAATATTATTTTTGAAATTTAAGTTATTTTTATTTTCAAATTCGTATTCTTCAATAGCATTATTTGATTTAAGAACAATTCGGGTCTCATTAGGATGCGAAGCATCGATATATAAATTTTTTTCCATTTTTTTTGAATTCCTTTAAATTTTTTTGAACTTATGTATTTTGAATATGTCATTACTATATTTTATACAATTTTATGAATAAATAAACTTATTTAAGTTTTCAAATGCCTAAAGAAAGTCTAAATTTTCATTAATAAAATATACATATGTTAAAATTTATCAATTTTTCTCTGAAATTTTTAATAATATTTTTCATAATATTGGTATTTTTTTTGGTATCAACTTTTTGGTATTTTTCTATAGGACTGCCCGATTATAAAAAATTATCAAATTATCAACCTCCGATATCGAGCAGAGTTTACTCAGATAATGGAAAATTAATTGCAGAGTATGCCATTGAAAAAAGACTGTTTGTTCCATATGAATCTATACCTGAAGTAGTTATTAATTCATTTCTTTCAGCCGAAGACAAAAATTTTTTTAATCATCCAGGTATTGATGCAAAAGGTATTTTGAGAGCAGTAATAAATAATTTAAAAAATATTTCTCAAAACAAGAGACTTGAGGGAGCTTCCACAATTACTCAACAAGTTGCAAAAAATTTTCTTCTAACCAACGAAGTTTCAATGAAAAGAAAAATAAAAGAGGCAATTTTAGCTTTCAGAATTGAAAGAGCTTATTCAAAAGAAAGAATTCTTGAATTATATTTAAATCAAATTTATTTAGGTCAAGGCACTTATGGTATAGCTGCAGCAAGTTTGGAATATTTTGATAAATCTATTAAACAATTAAATTATACAGATGCAGCTCTATTAGCTGCACTTCCAAAAGCGCCAAGTAAATATAATCCTTATAAATATCCTGAGTTAAGTAAATTCAGAAGAAACCTAGTTTTGAAAAATTTAGAGGAAAATAAATTTATATCAAAAAAACAATATAATAGTTTTAAGAATACGGAAATTATCTTAAAGAAAAGAAAAATTGAAATAGTGAATGAGGCAAATTCTTATACAGAGGAAGTTAGAAGATCAGTGAAAGAAAATTTTGGTTTTGAAAAATTATATTCTCAGGGTTTAAGTATAAGAACTCCTTTAAACATTAATTATCAAATTGAAGCTATCAAATCTTTAAGAAAGGGAATTGAAGATTATGATCAAAGACACGGTTGGCGGGGGCCAATTACAAATAAATTTACAGATAAGAAATGGGAAAAAAAAATAAAAGAAATAGACTTGGATCCGACTTTAAATTGGGAAATAGGAGAAATTTTGAACACAACAGAGCAAAATATTGAATTCAAAATAGTTAACAAAAAAGTTGATAATAGGGGAAATATTCAAAAAAAAAATATTAGGTGGGCATTATCCAAAAAATCAATAAAAGATAAGTTTAAAATTGGTGATTTGATTTTTGTCAAATTTAAAAAAAATAACTGGCAACTTAAACAATATCCGAAAGTTAATGGTGGGATAATTGTTTTAGATCCATTTTCTGGAGATGTTAAAGCTTTAGTTGGAGGTTTTGACTTTAAAGCTAGTGAGTTTAATAGAGTGACTCAGGCAAAAAGACAGCCAGGATCTGCTTTTAAACCAATTGTTTATGCTGCAGCTTTAGAAAATGGTTTTTCACCTAATACAATTATTTTAGATGCTCCTTTTGTAGAAAGCCAAGGTGTTGGATTAAAAAATTGGAAACCTGAGAATTATGGAAAAAAATTTTATGGTCCTACCACTCTTAGAAAAGGTATTGAATACTCAAGAAATTTAATGACAGTTAGAATAGCAAAGATTTTAGGTTTAGATAAAATTTTAGATTTATCAAAAAAATTAAATATATACGATGAGATACCTGAATTACTCTCTGTTTCACTAGGTGCAGCTGAAACTACTTTGCTTAACTTAACTTCTGCCTATGCAACTTTTGTAAATGGAGGAAATAAAATTGACCCATCTTTAATATCTAGGATCCAAGATAGAAGAGGAAAAACAATTTTTAAGAAAAAAAATAGAAAATGTATAGGATGTGACAAATTTGCGAGTGATCAAATATCTCTTCCTTCTATCGAAAATTCTGATGAGAGAATATTCAGTAAAGAAACCGCGTATCAAATGACTTCAATTCTGAGGGGAGCTGTTGAGAGAGGAACTGCAAAAAAACTCAAAGGTCTTAAGGTGCCACTAGCTGGTAAAACAGGAACTACAAATGATAATTACGATGCGTGGTTTATCGGATACTCCTCTAACTTAGTAATTGGTGTTTATATTGGATTTGATAATCCAAAATCTTTAGGTAAATATGAAACTGGTTCAAAAGCAGCACTACCAATTTTTAAAAATTTTATTGAAAATGCGTTATTTAAAGAAGATTTTAAAGATTTCAAAGTTCCACAAAATATTTATTTAACTACTTTAAATTACGATACTGGTTTCAAATCGTCAAAAAATGATAAAAATACTATTATTGAAGCTTTAAAAGAAAAAGATATTAACAATATAAATAATAATAACTTAATATCAATAAGCGATCGTGATAATTTAATAAAATTTAGACAATTCTATTAATGCAAAACTTTGAAAATAAATTATCAAATGTAGAAAAGACTCTTAATAATATTAGGGGGTACCTTTGATAAAAATAATGTTGAAGCAAAACTTTTTGATCTAGATAAAACGCTTCAATCTGAAAATTTCTGGAAAGATCAAGCTAAAGTCAAAAAAACTGTAAAACAAAAAAAAATTTATGAAGATATTTTAAATATTTTTAAAAATTCAAAAAAAGAAATCTTAAATATTAAAGATTTATACAATTTAGCCTCTGAGGAAAAAAATGAGGATATTATTCTAGAGTGTAATTCAAGGATAGGCGAGGTTTATAAAAAACTAAAAAAAGCAGAAATTAGTTGTTTTCTCTCAGGTGAAAATGATGATCTTAATATTTATTTAGAGATACATGCTGGCGCTGGCGGCACAGAAAGTCAAGATTGGGCAGATATGTTAAGGAGAATGTACATGAAATGGTTTGATAAAAAAAATTTTAAATATGAACTGATAAGCGAACATAAGGGAGAGGAGGCTGGTATTAAATCTTCAACAATTAAAGTAGAAGGAGAATATTTATATGGATTAATGAAAGCCGAGTCAGGAGTACATAGACTTGTAAGAATTTCTCCATTTGATAGTGGCGCTAGACGTCATACAAGCTTCGCAAGTGTATGGGTTTATCCCGCGATTGATGACAATATAAGCATCAAAATTGACGATAAAGATTTACGAGTAGATACTTATAGGTCTAGCGGCGCGGGAGGTCAACATGTCAACACAACTGATAGTGCAGTTAGAATAACTCATTTACCAACTAAAATTGTTGTTCAGTGTCAAAATGAAAGATCTCAGCATAAAAATAAAGAAACCTGCTTCAAAATGTTAAGAGCTAGATTATATGAATATGAGACTCAAAAAAGGGAAGAAGAAAATCTCAGAGAGCTAAACACTAAAACAGATATTGGATGGGGACATCAGATAAGATCTTACGTTCTCCAGCCTTATCAACTGGTAAAAGATCTTAGAAACAAATTAGAAAACACGAATCCATCAAGCGTGTTGGATGGGAATATTGACCAGTTTATCGAAGAAGGTATTAAGAACAAATAATGAAAAAAGTATTTTTAGCTTCAATTACTTTGGTACTTATATCCATAATCTTTTTATTTACTCTTCTTACTACCATTGGAATTGAAACAAATAAATTTAATAAAATTATATCAGATAAAATTAATAAAAATAATCAAGTAGAATTAGAACTTGAAACAATCAAGTTTAAATTTGACATTAATCAAATAAGTTTATTTTTAGAAACGAATAACCCTAAAATATTTTATCGAGAAGTGATTATACCTGCAAAAAATATAAAAGTTTATATCGATTTTTTATCCATTATTAAATCAGATACAAAAATTGAGAAAGTTATCTTAAATTTGAAAGAAATTAATATTAATCAAATTAAAAAATTATCAAAATCCCTCAAACCCTCAAATTTTACTAGTTTTTTAAATAATAATATTAAAGAAGGTAAATTAAATACTGAAATTGAAATTTATGTGAATAAAGAAAATTCATTAAATAATTTCATTGCTCGTGGTTCGGTCACAGACGTTAAAGGTGTAATATTCAAAGATTTGAAATTAGAAGATACAAAATTTTCTTTTTTCGCTGATAAAACTGATATCTTAATTCAGAATTTTTTTAGTCAAACTCAAGAAATTAAAATTGAGGATGGAGATATTAAGATTAATCTTTCACCAGAAATTGTTATAGAAACAAATTTTAAAACTTTATTTAATTTTAAAAACGGATTAAAAAAATACTCAACTTTTACTCCAGATATTGATTATATTAACAATATTATTAATATTAATGGAGAGCAAAATAATAATTTAAATCTTTCTTTTGATAAAACCTATAAACTTAAGAATTACAGTTACAGTAGTAATGGAAAAATTTTTAATGCGAAATTAAATTTCAAAACACCAATAGATAATTATCTCTTAAAAGAACAAATCAAAGATATTTCTTTTTCTAATACAGAAGTAAGAACTAGCTTTAGTCCAAAAAAAAATTCATTTGATATTTCAGGTAAATATTCTTTGAATGAGAGTAAACCTCAAAAATTTGAAATTGAAAATATCTTTAAAAATAAAATTTCAAACGTAAAAGTAAACTTAAATTACGATAATATATTGGAACTTGATCTTATAAATTATAAAAAAAAAAAAGGTGACACTTCAAATATTTTTTTAGAATTTAAAAAACGAAAAAATTCAATTGAAATCTATAAATTTAATATACAAGAGGGAATAAACCTCATTCAACTAAACGGAATAAAATTAGAAAATAAAAAATTTGTTAAATTAGAAAAAATCTTAGTAAAGACGTATGAAAACGGTAAAAAAAATAATGATTTTATAATTAGTTATGGGAAAACTATTAAAATCAATGGAGATCAGTTTGATGCACAAAACTTACCAAAAATAATAAGTAATAGTGGAAATAATAAATTTTTTTCAAGTTTAAATAAAGAAATTGAAATCGACCTTAAAACTATTAATGCACCTCTTTCAGAAAAGCTTAAAAATTTTAGATTGATAGGTACAATTAAAAAAGGAAAATTTGTTAAAGTTTCCTCTAAAGGTGAATTTGGTAAAAATAATTTTTTAGATATTTCACTTAAAAATAATGATAAAAATAAAAAAAAATACCTGGAAATTTATTCAGATTTAACAAAACCACTTCTAACTGAATATAGTTTTTTTAATGGTCTTTCGGGCGGAAAACTTATTTATACATCTATATTTGATGATGAATTGTCTAATTCAAAACTAAAAATAGAAAATTTTAAAGTAATAAATGCTCCAGGAATGGTAAAACTTTTAAGCCTAGCTGATTTAGGTGGTTTATCTGACTTGGCAGCGGGAGAGGGTATTTCTTTTGACATTCTTGAGATAAATATGGAAAAGTCAAAAGAGACTCTTAAATTAAATGAAATACTTGCTCTGGGTCCAAGTATTTCAGTATTAATGGAGGGTTATCAAAACCCGTCGATCACAAGCATTCGAGGGACATTAGTTCCAGCTAAAACTCTTAATAAAATGATTTCAAGAATTCCAGTTTTAGGAGATATTATAATTCCAAAAGAAATTGGTGAAGGACTATTTGGCATTAGTTTTAAAATGAAAGGTCCACCAAATCAAATTAAAACAACTATAAATCCTATAAGAACTATTACGCCAAGATTTATACAAAAGATTGTCGATAAAAATAAAAAAACTAAATAATTTTAACTTTATAATGCTTCTTCTTTCCGTAGGAAATTTTTAAAATTTTTTCTTCAAAATCTTCTGACTTTAAAGTTCTCTTAATATCTCCAACTAATTTATCATTTATCTTTAATCCATTATTTAGTATTGCTCTTCTAGCTTCACTTTTCGAACTCATGACCCCATTAACTGATAATAAATCTATAAGAGATATACCTTTTTTTACCTCTTCAGAGTTAACCTTTATCTCTGGTAGATTTAAACTTAAGCTTTTATCTTCAAAAGTTTCTTTAGCTGTTTTCTGTGCTTTTTTTGCAGCTGACTTTCCATGGAGAATACTTGTAGCTTGATTAGCTAATAATATCTTTAAGTTATTAATGTTTTCCTCTTTTTCACAAAGTGTATTAATTTTTTCATATTCTATTTCAGTAAAAAAATATAAAAATTTTTTAACATCACGATCATCAACATTTCTCCAAAATTGCCAATAATCATAAACAGAAAATAATTTTTCATTTAACCAAACAGCTCCTTTTTCGGTTTTTCCCATTTTTGCTCCTGAGGCTAAAGTAATTAAAGGAGATGTTAATCCAAATGACTCTTTTTTAAGAATTCTTCTTATTAAATCAATTCCATTAATAATATTTCCCCATTGATCAGAGCCTCCTATTTGTAATATACAATTTTCTTTTTTAAATAATTGATAAAAATCGTAAGCTTGTAAAATCATATAATTAAATTCCATGTAGCTTAAAGATTGCTCTCTCTCCAATCTGAGTTTCACACTATCAAAAGTGAGCATCTTATTTATAGTGAAATAGCTGCCTATATCTCTTAAAAATTGTATATATTTTAATTTTGTAAGCCAATGAGAGTTATCTACAAAAATTGGTCTAGTTTTGTTATTTGAAAAATCTAAAACTTTTTTAAAAACTTTTTTAATACTTTTAATATTTTTATTTATCTCCATTTGTTTAAGTATTTTTCTTGTAGAATCTTTACCAGAGGGATCTCCAATTAGTGTTGTGCCGCCACCTAATAAAACAATTGGACGATGACCATGTTTCTGCATAAGTTTTAAAATCATTATTTGCAAAAGACTTCCAACATGTAAACTACTAGCTGTACAATCGAAACCTATGTACCCAGAGATAGATTTCTTGTTAGAAATTTCATTGAGTTTCTCAATATCTGTACATTGGCTTATATAACCACGAGATTGCATTTCAGCTAAAAATTTATTTTTCATAGCACAATTTGTTTAAAACACTATTATACAATTATAATTATAAATAAATAAAAATATGAAAGAAAAATATACCTCTTTAGGCTTAATGAGCGGCACGTCAGGCGACGGCGTCGACGCTTCTATGATAAACTCTAATGGTATAGATAAATTTGAAGTAATTAAGGATAAATATTTTGAATATGATTCTAAAATTTATAAAAGTATACACCATTTAAAAGACAGGATATTTGATTATAACGATTTAAGTAAATTGTCTAAAGAATTAAAAGATTTAGAAAGAAAAATCACGTTATACCACGCCAAAATCATAAAAGAATTTATAAATGAAAATAATAACTTTATTGTAGGTTTTCATGGTCAAACTATTTATCACAATTCTCAAGAAAAGATTTCAATGCAATTAGGAGATGCAAATTTACTAAATCAATTAACAAATAAAAAAATAATTTTTAATTTTAGAAAAAATGACATTTCAAATGGAGGTGAGGGAGCACCATTGACACCGATTTATCATCAATTAATTGCTTCACAAAAAAAAATAGGTCTACCTGTTTGTATTTTGAATATTGGGGGAATATCAAACGTAACACTGATAAACAAACCAATTAATTCATTTGAAATATTTAGTAAAGATATTGGGCCGGGAAATTGTTTAATTGATAATTGGGTTAGAAAAAACTCAAATCAGAAATTTGATCTAAATGGGCTTTTAGCTTCTAATGGAAAAATTAATGAAATAATTTTTGAACAAGCACAAGAATTATATAAAAATAGAAAAAATAAAAATAAAGTTTCATATGATACTAACGATTTTGATATATCTTTTACGAGAGGCCTTTCAATTGAAGATGGCGCTGCAACTTTAACAGAATTTACAGCAAGTATTTTAGGTGAGTCTTTATCATCTTTTTTAAATAAAATAAAATTTATCGATATTTTGGTTTGTGGTGGTGGTCGAAAAAATAAAATTCTTGTCGAGGGTATTAAAAAAAATCTTCCCAAAAGGATTAATTTAAAATTAATAGATGAATTTAATATCAATGGTGATTTTATAGAGTCCCAAGCTTTTGCTTTTCTTGCTATTAGATCTATCAAAAAGTTGCCTATCAGTTTTCCTAACACGACTAACTGCTCTCGACCAATTTCAGGAGGTGAAATAGTAGATAATTAAATTAATGCTGTTTTCTCTTTTATATATTTTTCTATTTCAAAAATGAGTTCTTTTTCTTTATCTTTAAAAAAATGATTAGAGTTTTTTACTTTTGAAAAAATTACTTCGACACCTTTTTGACTTTTAATTCTTCTGTCTAGCTCATTAATGCTTTCTTTAGTTACTAACTCGTCATTTTCACTGTATATCACTTGTCCAGAAGTTGGACATGGAGCTAAAAAAGAAAAATCGTACACATTTGGTTGTGGCGAAACAGCAATAAAATTATTTATCTCAGGTCTTCTCATAATTAATTGCATACAAATTAAAGATCCAAAAGAAAAGCCAGACACCCAACATTGACTGTAATCTAAATTTTGTCTTTCTATCCAATCTAGAGCTGCGGCAGCATCAGATAACTCACCTTGGCCATTATCAAATACACCCTCACTTTTTCCAACTCCTCTAAAGTTAACTTTTATGACTGAAAAACCATTTTTTAAAAAAATATTATACAATAGTTGAACTATTCTATTATTCATTGTGCCACCATACTGAGGATGAGGATGAAGGACTATTGCTATAGGTGCACCGAACTTTGGATTTTTATAGTATTTCGCCTCTAGCCTTCCTGCAGGACCTGGAATAAAAATTTCTAAACTTTTAGGTTTCATAATTGATAATGATTATTATTAAAATAAAAAAGTATAGTTTTATAACACGTTTTTATGCGACAAATATTATTTTTTAATCCTGACTAAAATAGTAGGAATTGTATCAAAACTATTATATTACAACGATTAATTATGAAACTTACAAATAAAGGAAGATATGCGGTAATGGCTATGGCAGATTTGGCATCTAATGCTAAAGAAGGACCTATAAGTTTATCAGAAATTTCTTTAAGACAGAATATTTCTTTAGCTTACCTGGAACAAATTTTTCTTAAATTAAAAAACAATAAATTGGTAAAAAGTTCGAGAGGAGCTAATGGAGGCTATATTTTAGATAAACCTGCTTCTGAAATTAAACTTTCAAATATTATCTATGCAGTTGATGAAGAGGTAAGAACCCTTAACTGTAAAAAAAACTCAAAAAGAGGATGTAATAATAAATCAACAAAGTGCATTACACATAATTTATGGGATGAGTTAGACAGACACATAAATGGTTTTTTTGAAAAAGTAAAATTACAAGATCTAACAAAAAATACAAACTAAATAAATGAAAAGTGAAGAATTAAAAAATCAGGAATATAAATATGGTTTCACAACCGATATTGAAAATATAAAAGCTCCAAAAGGGCTGTCGGAAGAAACTATAAAATTTATTTCTAATATTAAAAAAGAGCCAAAATGGATGTTAGATTGGAGATTGAAAGCTTTTAAAAGACTTCAAGTGCTAAAAGAACCTAGTTGGCAAAAGCCTAAGTATCCTAAAATAAATTATCAAGATCTCTATTATTACTCCGCTCCAAAGAGCATGAAAGAAAAACCAAAAAGCTTGAATGAAGTCGATCCAAAGCTAATAGACACTTATAATAAACTAGGAATACCTCTTAATGAACAGAAAAGATTGAGCGGCGTTGCTGTTGATGCTGTTTTTGATTCAGTTTCAGTTGCAACGACATTTAAAGGTGAGCTTGATAAAAAAGGAATAATTTTCTGTCCTATTTCTGAAGCTATTCAAAAACATCCTGATTTAGTCAAAAAATATTTAGGATCTGTAATTCCAATTAGTGATCATTATTTTGCGACATTGAACTCCGCGGTTTTTACTGATGGATCTTTTGTTTATATTCCGCCAAATACTAGATGCCCAATGGAGCTCTCTACTTATTTTAGAATTAATGCC
The DNA here is from genome assembly GCA_902523185.1 of uncultured Pelagibacteraceae bacterium. Classification (GTDB taxonomy): domain Bacteria; phylum Pseudomonadota; class Alphaproteobacteria; order Pelagibacterales; family Pelagibacteraceae; genus Pelagilacustribacter. Next base: position 73,415 of record CABYYJ010000002.1, read on the forward strand.
TCAGAAACAGGTCAATTCGAAAGAACACTTATTATTGCTGATAAAGGTAGCTATGTTAGTTATTTAGAGGGTTGCACAGCCCCAATGAGAGATGAGAATCAATTACACGCGGCTAATGTGGAATTAGTTGCATTAGAAGATGCAGAAATAAAATATTCAACAGTGCAAAACTGGTATCCTGGCGACAAAGATGGTGTCGGGGGAATTTATAATTTTGTAACAAAAAGAGGTGCTTGCCGAGGCAAGAATTCTAAAATTTCGTGGACACAAGTGGAGACAGGATCTGCAATAACTTGGAAATATCCTAGTTGTATTTTACAAGGTGATAATTCAGTAGGTGAGTTTTATTCAATAGCTATTACAAACAATCATCAAAAAGCAGACACAGGTACAAAAATGATACATTTAGGCAAAAATACAAAAAGCAAAATTATATCAAAAGGAATTTCAGCAGGAAAAGCAGATAATACTTACAGAGGACTTGTAGATATTGCGACTAAAGCTTTAAATTCGAGGAATTATACTCAGTGTGACTCACTTTTAATGGGTAATAAATGTGGAGCACATACAATTCCTTATATTAAAAATAAAAATTCATCGTCAACTGTGGAACATGAAGCCACTACATCAAAAATAAATGAAGATCAGCTGTTTTACTGCAATCAAAGAGGACTTAACCAGGAAGAAGCGGTGAGTTTAATTGTAAATGGTTTTTGTAAAGAGGTTTTGCAACAACTTCCAATGGAGTTTGCGGTTGAGGCCCAAAAATTAGTTTCAATTAGTTTAGAGGGGAGCGTTGGGTAATGCTTCAATTACAAAATTTAAAAGCTTCAGTTAACGATAAAGCAATTTTAAATGGACTTAATTTAGAAATAAAGCCTGGTGAAGTACATGCGATTATGGGACCGAATGGATCGGGAAAAAGTACTTTAGCAAACATTTTGTCAGGAAAAAGTGGCTATGACGTGAGTGGCAGTTTAAAGTATGATGGTGACAATTTACAAAATATTCCAATTGAAGAGCGAGCACAAAAAGGAATATTTTTAGCATTTCAGTATCCTTTAGAAATTCCAGGAGTAAATACAACTAACTTTTTAAAAACTTCATTGAATACTATTAGGAAAGCTAAAGGTCAAAAAGAGTTAGATACTCTTTCGCTTTTAAAATTAATTAAAGAAAAAGCATCAGAATTAAATATTGACGAAAAGTTTTTATCTAGACAATTAAACGTAGGTTTCTCAGGTGGAGAAAAAAAGAAAAACGAAATTCTTCAAATGAAACTTTTAGAACCAAGGTTAGCTATTTTAGACGAAACAGACTCTGGTTTAGATATTGACGCTCTTAGAATTGTTGCAGATGGAGTTAATTCTCATAAAAATGAAAACAATGCTTTTCTAATAATTACACATTATCAACGATTACTTGATTACATCAAACCAGATTTCATTCACGTATTATCTAATGGAAAAATTGTTAAAACAGGGTGTTCAGATTTAGGTCAAGAGTTGGAAAAAACAGGATATGAAAATTTAAAATAATGGAACAACTATTTAATATTGATTTAGATAAGATTACTTCCTCTTCAAAAAAAGAGAATATTGAAAGAAAAAAAAACCTTGAGTTATTTTTTGAGAGCGGTCTTCCTAATAAAAGAGATGAAAGTTGGAAATTTACAGATTTAAATTTAATAATTAAAAAAAATTTTAAAAATATTAGTAATAATTTTGATTTTAATTTTGATGAAAAAATTAATTTTATTAGTGATTTTGAACACAACTTTATTTTATTAGTAAATGGATATTATAAATCAAGTGACATTAAATTCGAGGAAAAAGGAAAAGTTCAACTCGAAAGACTTAATTCGCAAGAGAAAATTAATAATTGTAATGAAATTAATCTTTATTCTTTAAACAAAGCTTTATCTTTGGGTGGATACAATTTGGAAGTACAAAAGAATTATAAGTGTAAAAAACCAATAGTAATATACAATTATTTTAACTCTAATTTAGATAACAAGATTATTAATAATTCAAATAAGATTAAACTTAACCAAAACTCTGAACTGACTTTAATTGAGTATAATATTGATGCAAAATCTAAATTTATAAAAAATACCTTCGAAACGATTGAAATAGAAGATGGATCAGTTTTAAAAAGTATTACTATACAAAAAACAAAAAGTAATGGATATTTTTATAAAAATATATTTGGAACACAAGGATACAACTCTGGTTATCATAACTTCATTCTGAGCTCCGGGCTTAAATTTAACAAAATAGACTTGGAAATGAATCTTAAAAGAGAGAATAGTAATTGCTTTGTTTTATCTGGTTTAAGTTTAGGAAAAGATGAGCATCAAGAACTAAAAACGAAAGTGAATCATCTAGCACCTAATTGTAAAAGTTATCAAAAAATTAAAAATGTTTTAGAGAGTGACAGCAAAGGAGTTTATCAAGGAAAAATATTTGTGAAAGATATTGCTCAAAAAACAGATGCCTATCAATTAAGTAAAGCTCTAATTTTAGATAATCGAGCAGAATTTAATGCTAAGCCAGAGTTAGAGATATATGCTGATGATGTAAAATGTTCCCATGGATCTTCTTCGGGCAGCATTGATGAGGACTCTATACATTATTTAATGACCAGGGGGATTGAATTTGATGTAGCTAAAAAATTATTAATCAAAGGTTTCCTTAACGAAATTTTTGAAAATATTGTAGAAAAAAAAATAAAGTTATTTCTTGAAAAAAGTATTGAGGAACAAATTAATGGAATTTAGTAATATTAAATCAAACTTTCCAATTTTTAATCAAAAAATTAATGGAAAATCGTTAATATATTTAGATAGCGCTAATTCTTCACAAAAACCAAGAGCGGTAATAGATGAGATATCAAGATTCTATGAAAACGATTTTTCAAATGTAGGAAGAAGCGTACATACATTAGCAGTAAAAGCTACAAATAAATTCGAGGAGACGAGAGATATAATTCAATCTTACATAAATGCTAAATTCAGAGAAGAAATAATTTTTACAAAAGGAGCTACAGAGGCAATCAATTTAGTTGCTCATACATACGGAGAAAAATTTATAAAGGAAGGAGACGAAATACTTATAACTGAATTAGAACATCACTCTAATTATGTACCATGGCATTATCTTAGAAAAAAGAGAGGAGCAGTAATTAAATTTGCATCAGTAAATGAAAATGGAGAAATAGATATTAATGAGTTTAAAAAACAAATTAGTGAAAAAACCAAAATTATTGCTTTTACCCATATCTCAAATGTTACAGGTACTATTATGCCAGTGAAAAAAATTATTGATTTAGCTAAATCAAAAAATATTCCTGTGTTAATTGATGGGACACAAGGTGCTCCTCATTCGGTTCTTGATGTTCAAGATTTAGGTTGTGATTTTTATGCTATTTCTTGTCATAAAATGTATGGTCCAAATGGCCTTGGTATACTTTATGCAAAAAAAAAATGGGTTGATGAACTACCACCTTATCAAGGTGGAGGTGGAATGATTAGTGAAGTTAAAAAAGAAGAAATAACATACGCAGACTCACCAACAAAGTTTGAAGCAGGTACAATGCAAACCGCAGAAGTCATAGCTTTTTCAAAATCTATAAAGTTCATTCAAGATTTGGGAATTAGAAATATAGAAAATTATGAAACCCAAATTCTTGAATACGGGCTTGAAAAATTGAGAAAAGATAACTCTATAAATATTATTGGAAATCCTAAAAATAGAGCTTCTATCATATCTTTCACAATTAAAGGTATTCATCCACATGATATAGCAACAATTTTAGATGATGATGGAGTGGCAATAAGAGCTGGCCACCATTGTTGTCAAATTTTACATGACAAACTTGGAATTCCGGCTTCAGCTAGAGCTTCAATCGGAGTGTACAACAGTAAAGAAGATATTGACGTTTTAAGTGAGTCAATTAATAAATGTAAAAAAATATTTCAGATTTAAATGGAACTAAAAGAACTATACCAAGAAATTATTTTAGATCATGCAAAAAATCCTAGAAATAAAGGCAAGTGTGAAGGTTATAACTGTGATGCGAAAGCACATAATCCACTTTGTGGAGATAAAGTACACATCTACTTAAAACTAGATAAAGAAAAAAATATTAACAGTTTAAGTTTCGAAGGTGAGGGATGTGCGATCTCTTTAGCCTCTGCATCAATTTTAACTGATACTTTAAAGGGAAGGGATCTAAATTTCTCAAAAAAAGTGACTGATGATTTTCTCAAAATGTTAAAAAACAAAACAAAAATTACCTTAAACAGCCTTTCAGAAGATCAAATTACCACTATTTCGTCTTTATCTGGTGTTCAAGAATTTCCAATGAGAGTAAAATGTGCGACCATGGCCTGGCATACACTTCTGTTGGCTCTAGAGAAAAAGGTTTAGAATGAAAGAATTAAAAGAAAAAATAGTATCTGAAATTAAAAAAATTTATGATCCAGAAATTCCTGTCAATATTTATGAATTAGGTTTAATATACAGAATAGAAGTCAATAACGAAAAAAAAGTGATTATTGAAATGACTTTAACATCTCCAAATTGTCCGGTTGCTGAAAGTTTGCCAAAATCAGTTAAAGAAAATATATTAAAGATTGACGGAATAAAAGATGTAGATTTAAAGTTGGTGTGGGATCCTCCTTGGACTAAAGATAAAATGTCAGAAGCAGCAAAACTAGAATTAAACTTATGACCAATCAAGTAATAAAATTAAGTGACAATGCAGCTGAAAGAATAAAACAAATTATGTCTAAAGCTGAAAGTTCTGCAATTGGGGTTAGAGTTGGAGTGAAATCTGGAGGCTGTGCAGGAATGTCTTACATAATGGAATATGCAAATGATATTAAACCTAATGAAGAAGTTATTGAAGAAAAAGGAGTGAAGGTGCTGATAGATCCAAAAGCTATAATTTATTTGCTAGGCACTGAAATGGATTACAAGCAAGAAGAGTTTTCCTCACAATTTATTTTTAAAAATCCAAACGAGACTGAGCGGTGTGGTTGCGGTGAGTCTTTCAAAGTTTAACCACTGTAATACATCTCAAATTCTATTGGATGAGGAGTGTGTTCAAAATTATAAATTTCTTGGAATTTCAGTTCAATGTATGCATCTATTTGGTCATCAGTAAATACACCACCCTCAGTTAAAAATTTTCTATCTTTATCAAGATTTTGCATCGCCTCTCTTAAAGACCCACAAACAGTAGGAAGTTTTTTCACTTCGTCCTCCGATAACGAGTATAAGTCTTGATCAAAAGCTTTCCCAGGATCAATTTTATTTTTAATTCCATCAATACCTGCCATTAGCATTGATGCAAAAGTCAAATACGGATTTCCCGCTGCATCTGGAAATCTTATTTCCATTCTTGCTGCTTTAGGATTCATTATCACTGGTATTCGGCAAGAAGCTGATCTGTTTCTTGCTGAATATGCTAAGATTACGGGCGCTTCAAAACCTGGTATTAACCTTTTATAACTGTTAGTTGTCGCGTTAGAAAAAGCATTTATAGCTCTAGCGTGCTTTAATATCCCTCCAATATAGTATAGTGCTTGCTTAGATAAACCTGCATACTCTTTACCCATGAACAATGGTGTATTACCTTTCCAAATTGATTGGTGGCAGTGCATACCTGATCCATTATCCCCTTTTACAGGTTTTGGCATAAAAGTTGCAGTTTTCCCAAAGGAATGAGTAACCATTTGAACTGCATATTTATACAGCTGAACGTTATCAGCTTGGTTTGTTAAAGTTCCAAAGTACATTCCTAACTCGTGTTGACTTGGCGCTACTTCATGGTGATGTTTCTCAACTTTTACACCCATATCTTTCAATGCTTTTAAATACTCACCTCTCATATCTTGGGCACTGTCAACCGGTGGAACAGGAAAGTAACCACCTTTTATTCCAGGTCTGTGACCCATGTTACCGTTTTCGTATTTTTTTCCAGTATTATAAGGACCTTCAGAGCTATCGATACTAAAACTTGTTTCGTTCATGTCATTCTTAAATCTTACGTCATCAAAAACAAAAAACTCTGGCTCAGGTCCAAAATAAGATTTATCTCCTATACCAGTTTTTTTTAAATAAGCCTCTGCTTTTTTTGCGGTGCCTCTTGGGTCTCTTTCATAGGGATTTTTTTTAACGGCATCCAAAATATCGCAAAAAATATTTAGAGTAGTATGTGAATTAAAAGGATCGATTATTGGTCTTTCTAAGTCTGGCTTTAAAATCATGTCAGACTCGTTAATAGCTTTCCAACCTGCAATTGATGATCCGTCAAAAAACACTCCATTATCAAGCATATCCTCATCTACTACTGTAGAGTCCATTGTTAAATGTTGTAGTTTCCCTTTAGGGTCTGTGAACCTTAGGTCTACAAATTCAACTTGTTTGTCTTTCATTAATTTTAAAATGCTTTTAGAACTCATTTTGCTCCTTTAAATAAATATTTAAGTGTTAAATTTCGAATTGAACATATATAAGGGGTATTTCCTGAGTATAATTAAAAATTTATATCAGCTATGCATTTATCACATAAATACAATTTAAACTCGAAATGAAAGAAGCAAATACTTTTGATTTTTCACTATTAATCTTATTAGCTGCAATCTGGGGTTCATCATTTTTTAACATTAAAATTGCAACTTACTCTTATGAACCAATTACTCTTGCTCTGGTGAGAGTAATATTTGCGAGCATACCCTTATTAATAATTTGCAAATTAAGAAAAATTAAAATTGAAGCTTTTGAAAAAAATTGGAATAAATATGCTATAATAGGCCTGTGTAATATTTCAATTCCCTTCGTTTTAATAGCTATGGGAACGGGTAAAATTAATAGTTATCTTGCTGCGATTTTAATGAGCACAACACCTCTCAGTGGATCAATTTTAGCTCATATATTCACAAATAATGAAAAAATTTCATTCTTGAAATCCGTCGGAGTCTTGATCGGTTTTAGTGGTATAGTCCTACTGTTTTTTGATAAAGTAATTATAAATACTGAAAATTATCTTTATGCTTTAATTACAATTTTAGGTTCAACATTTTATTCTATTGGCGGATTATTAACTTTAAAGCTTAAGAATAAAAAAAATGAAAATGTAACAACATCAACTACAATTTGGTCAGTTATTTTTCTTTTACCATTCTCGTTAATTATAGAAACACCTTGGAACTCTTCGCCAACTTTTGCTTCAACTTTATCATTACTTTATTTAGGAGTAATAGCTACAGGTTTAGCTTGGCTAATAAGATTCAGAATTTTGACTGTAAATGGTTTGGTCTTTCAAACACAAGTTGCTTATTTAATTCCAATATTTGGAATATTTTTTGGATATTTTTTGATGGAAGAAACAATTACATGGCGAGTTTTGCTATCATTGGTTATAATTTTAATAGGAATATATATTTTTAAAAAAAATAATTTAGGTATAAAAAATTAAATGGGCACCGAGTCAATCGAATCAAGTTTTCTATCAATATTTGCTTTAATAAGTTTTTTTATTTTTCTTTTAACTAGTAAATTTTCCCCAATAATAAAATCAGGAGTATTGCTTGATACAGATTTCGAGAAACCCCAATCTTTTCACGAAAAAGCTGTTTCCAGGAGCGGTGGTATAGCAGCAATAATTTCTATTAGTATTTTTTTTGTAATTTATTATTTGCTTTATTCAAAAATTTTATATGAATATATTTTTATCAGCTATTCAATGTTTTTAATCGGAGTAATAGATGATTTAAAAGTTAAAGTTAAACCCTTCAAAAGATTATTAATTATGATATTAATGCTTTTTACTTTTATTTATTTTTTTCAAATAAAAATTCTTAATATAGATATCCCTTTATTAGAATTTATTTATAATAATCACTTTTTTTCATCTATCTTTACAGTTTTATGTTTTTTATTTATAATTAATGGAGCTAATCTGATTGACGGCTTCAATGGTTTGTTGTCTCTCAATCTAATAATAATAAATGTAATTTTAGCTTATATTAATCTAGAAAATGCTAATTTAGAGTTCTCTCTATTAATTATTGCCCAAATAATAATTTTATTATCATTCTTACTTTTTAATTTTCCAAAAGCTAAAATTTTTTTAGGTGATAGTGGAGCTTATTTAATGGGTTCTCTAATTTCTTTAAATGTTGTAATTACTAATAATTTGACTCCTCAAATTTCGTCCTTTTTTTTCTGCACTTTATTATTTTATTTATTTTTTGAGGTATTTTTCTCATTCTTTAGAAAACTTTACGAAGGGAAATCACCAATATATCCTGATAATAAACATCTTCATATGCTAAGTTTTTATAAACTCTCAGCTGTTTATGGAAGAGATAAAAGTAATTTTCTTAATTCTATTTTTATAAACTTAGTTTATTTAATTCTTATTTTACCAGGTTTATATTTTATGGAGCATCCAAATTTGAGCAGGTATTGGTTTTTTATACTATTATTAATTTACGTGATTTTTTATTCAAGACTTTATCATTTAACAAAAAATTAATTTGTTATATAAAAGTTACGTTAATAAAAGCGGGCAAGTGGCGGAATTGGTATACGCGCTGGTCTTAGAAACCAGTGCCGCAAGGCTTAAGAGTTCGAGTCTCTTCTTGCCCACCAAGTAATATGAAAGTAGAAGTAAAATCAAAAAAAGGACTTAGAACAATTTTATCTGTAATAGTGGATAAAAAAAATATTAATACAAGAATAGACGAAAGACTTAAAGAGCTTCAAAAAGAAGTTGCCTTAAAAGGTTTCAGACCAGGAAAAGTTCCTCCAGCAGTTATTAAGAATCAATTCGGAAAATCTATTTATGGTGAAGTTGTAGACAAAATTTTGAGAGAAACCTCCATGAAAGCTATTGATGAAAAAAAACTAAAAATTGCTGGTCAACCTAAAATTGATTTAAAACAATTCGGTGAAGGAAAAGATTTAAATTATGAATTACAGATAGATTGTTTGCCAAACGTAACTTTAAAAAGTTTCAATAAATTTAAAGCAACAAGCTTTAAATTAAGAGTCGAAGATAGAATTATTGAGAAAAAATTAAAAGAAATTGCAAATCAAAATAAAAAATTCGAAGATAAAAGTTCAAAAGACAAAGCAACTAATGGTGATCAAGTAATTTTCGACTATTCAGCTACTATTGATGGAAATAAATTTGATGGTAGCGAAGGAAAAGGAGTTCAGCTGGAATTAGGAAAAGATTTATTTTTGAAAGGTTTTGACAACCAATTGATTGGTGTAAAAAAAGATGATCTTAAAATATTGGATGCTACTCTACCAGAAAATCATCCCAAAAAAGAACTTGCAAACAAAAAAACTAAATTCGAATGTAAAATTTTAAATGTTAAAAAACCTATTCCAGTTATGATTGATGATGAGTTTGCTAAACTTATGGGTGCAAAAGATATCAAAGATTTAAAGTCTTTAATTGAAAAACAGATTTCAAGTCAATATTACCAATCGTTAAATTCTATCACAAAAAAAGAAATATTAGATCAAATTGAAAAAAATCATCAAGTTGATTTACCTCAAAATCTTATTGATCAAGAAATTTTAATTATGACGCAAAATCTTAAACCGGAAGAAAAAGAGAAACATAAATCAAACAATGAAAAATTAGCTAAATCAAGAATAAAACTTGGTTTACTGCTAAATGAATATGGAGAAAAAAATAATCTTAAGGTATCTGATGAAGATGTAAGAAGTGAAATACAAAAGCAAATTAGAGGGATGCCAGGTCAAGAAAAGATGATTTTAGAGTACTATCAAAAAAATCCTAGTGCATCCCAAAGTTTAAAAGGATCTTTGTATGAAGAAAAAATAATAGATTTAATAAAATCAAAAATAAATCTTTCAGTAAAAGAAATTAGTATTTCTGAAGCGGAAAAAATAATCTCTGAATTTAACAAACCAAATATAGATCCTGAGAAATCTAAAACCACATCTACTATTAAAGGTAAAAAAAAACAAAAAAAATTAGTAAAAAGCAATCAATAGTTGTATAAATCAATTATGAGTCGCGATTTTGAAGAAAAAATGAACAGTCTTATACCGATGGTAGTAGAACAAACGAGTAAAGGGGAAAGAGCTTACGATATTTACTCAAGGTTGTTAAAGGAGAGAATAGTTTTTTTAGTTGGACCTGTTAATGATGCTGTTGCCTCTTTAGTAACCGCTCAATTATTGTTTTTGGAGTCAGAAAATCCAAATAAAGAAATTAATTTTTATATTAATAGTCCAGGAGGACTTGTAACTGCAGGTTTGGGAATTTATGACACTATGCAATATATTAACTCTCCAGTTTCAACTCTTTGCATTGGTCAAGCTTCTTCAATGGGTTCTTTTCTGTTAGCAGCTGGAGAAAAAGGAAAAAGATATTCTTTACCCAATTCTAGAATTATGGTTCATCAACCTTCTGCAGGATTTCAAGGTCAAGCCACTGATATACAAATTCATGCGAAAGAAATATTATCATTAAAAGAAAGGTTAAATAAAATTTACTCTAAACATACTGGCAAATCGGTAAATGAAATTTCTGAGGCTTTAGAGCGAGACAATTTTATGACAGCGGATGAGGCAAAAAAATTTGGTTTAGTTGACTCTGTTGTGGAAAAAAGAAAATAAACAACAATATGTAGCTTCTTTTACAACTTCAACTTGATAAGCATTATTTTGCGTTTTATATTATTAATATTGATTCGAAATGACTGAAAAAAATAACAAAAATATTCTTTACTGTTCTTTCTGCGGTAAAAGCCAGCATGAGGTTAGAAAATTAATAGCAGGCCCTACAGTATTTATTTGTGATGAATGTGTTGAGCTTTGTATGGATATTATTAAGGAGGAAAACAAAAGTTCTCTTGTTAAACATCAAGATGGAGTACCGTCTCCTAAAGAAATTTGCAATGTTTTGGATGATTATGTTATAGGGCAGCAACTCGCTAAAGAAATTTTGTCAGTAGCTGTTCATAATCATTATAAAAGATTAAGTCATGAAACAAAAAATAATAAAGATATAGAATTGTCTAAATCTAATATACTTCTAGTTGGTCCTACTGGATGTGGCAAAACCTTGTTAGCTCAGACACTTGCAAGAATTTTAGATGTTCCTTTTACAATGGCTGACGCTACAACACTGACTGAAGCTGGATATGTTGGTGAAGATGTTGAAAATATAATATTAAAGTTACTTCAAGCTGCAGATTACAATGTTGAAAAAACTCAAAGAGGAATAGTTTATATAGATGAAGTTGATAAGATAAGTAGAAAATCAGAAAATCCCTCGATAACAAGAGATGTTTCAGGCGAGGGTGTTCAGCAAGCTTTATTAAAAATTATGGAAGGCACAGTTGCTAGTGTTCCTCCTCAGGGAGGAAGAAAACATCCTCAACAAGAGTTTTTACAAGTTGATACAACTAATATTTTATTTATTTGTGGTGGAGCATTCGCTGGTTTAGATAAATTAATTGATAGCAGAGGAAAAGGTAGCTCAATTGGATTTGGTGCAAAAGTAAAAGATTTTAAAGAACAACCACTCTCAGAGACTATGAAAATGTTAGAGCCCGAGGACTTAATAAAATATGGATTAATCCCTGAATTCATCGGTAGGATGCCAATTATTGCTACTTTAGATGATCTAGATGAAAAATCATTAGTAAAAATTTTAAAAGAACCAAAAAATTCTTTAATCAAACAATATAAAAGACTTTTTGAATTTGAAGAGGTTGAGCTTGAATTTAAAGATGATGCTATTTCTGAGATTGCCAATAAAGCTATAACTAAAAAAACGGGCGCTAGGGGCTTAAGATCAATTTTAGAGAACATACTTTTAAAAACAATGTTTGAATTACCAGATATGGAAAATGTGATAAAAGTCACAGTTGATAAATCATCAGTTCAAGGAAAGTCCGAACCCATTGTCACATATGGTAAAAAAGCATCAACATCTGTAGCTTAACTTAAATTTGTTTCTTGAAATTGGTCTATTTATAGCCATATTATAGATATGAAAGCTTCATATTTAAAACCACTTTTACCGTTAAGAGATATTGTAATATTTCCTTCAATGGTAGTTCCATTATTTGTTGGAAGAGAAAAATCAATTAAAGCTTTACAAGAAGTAATGAAATCCGACAAATCAATAGTTTTAGTCACACAGAAAAATTCTGAGGTGGACGATCCCTCAAGCAAAGATCTTTTTCAGTTTGGTTGCTTAAGCAAAGTCCTACAACTCTTAAAGTTACCAGATGGAACAGTGAAAGTGTTGGTTGAAGGAGAGAAAAGAGTTAGAATAGTGAATTATGGTGATGATAAAGAAGACCATTTAACATGTGAAGTTGAAATAGCTGATGATCAAAATGTAAATAAAGAGCTTGAACAATTGGCAATTGGCTTAGTTAAAAAATTTGAAAAGTTACAAATCTTAAGTAAGAAGGATTTTAACGAAACTACTAACAATCTTAAAAATCTTAAAAATCCATCTCAAATTGCAAATAATATTTCATCGAATTTAAATATTCAAATATTTGAAAAACAAGAACTTTTAGAAATTACAGATTTAAAGAAAAGGTTAGAAAAAATACATTCTCTAATAGAAAAAGAAATAAGCGTTCTTTCTGTTGAAAAAAAAATACGGGGCAGAGTGAAAAATCAAATGGAAAAAACTCAAAGGGAATATTATTTAAATGAACAATTGAAAGCAATCCAAAAGGAGTTAGGTGAGATAGATGAAGGAAAGGATGAATTATCATCTCTTTCAAAAGCTATCTCAGACGCTAAAATGCCAAAGTTAGCAAAAGAAAAATGCTTGTCTGAATTAAAAAAATTAAAATCAATGAGCCCTATGTCGGCAGAGGCTACTGTAGTGAGAAACTATTTGGATTGGATGACAGAGCTTCCATGGTCAAATAAATCAAAAATTAACACTGACCTCAAGAATGCTCAGAAAATTCTTGATGAAGATCATTATGGACTTGAAAAGGTAAAAGAGAGAATTATCGAATTTCTAGCAGTTCAAAAAAGAATGCAAAAAATGAAAGGACCAATTTTATGTTTAGTAGGCCCACCCGGCGTAGGAAAAACTTCCCTTGGGAAATCAATAGCTAAAGCAACAAATAGAAAATTTATTAGAATCTCTTTGGGCGGAATAAGAGATGAGGCTGAAATTAGGGGGCACAGAAGAACATATATTGGATCCTTGCCAGGCAAAATTATCCAAATGATGAAAAAGGCCGGAACGAAAAATCCTTTATTTTTATTGGACGAAATTGACAAAGTGGGTAATGATTATAGGGGGGATCCTTCATCAGCACTGCTTGAAGCCTTAGATCCAGAGCAAAATAAAGAGTTCAATGATCATTACTTAGAAGTCGACTACGATTTATCTGATGTTATGTTTGTTACAACTGCAAACACTTTAAATATACTTCCTCCTTTATTAGATAGAATGGAAGTTATAAGACTTTCGGGATACACAGAGGATGAGAAAGTGAATATTTCACAAAAATTTTTAATACCTAACCAAAGTAAAAATAATGGATTAAAAAAAGAAGAATGGGCTATTGATGAAAATATTAATAGAAAAATTATTAGGCATTACACTAGAGAATCTGGGGTGAGAAACCTAGAAAGAGAAATTTCAAAAATAGCAAGAAAACTTGTTAAAAAAATTGATAATAAAGAAAGTGTAAATAATCCTATCAATGAAACAGATTTAAAAGATTTATTGGGTGTTCAAAAATTCAACTATGGAGAAATCGAGGAGGAAAATAGAATTGGAGTTGTTACAGGTTTAGCTTGGACAGAAGTTGGAGGAGAAATATTAAAAATTGAGTCTGTAATCATGCCAGGTAAAGGTAAAATGCAAATTACTGGTAAATTAGGAGACGTGATGCAAGAATCAGTAAAAGCAGCTAAATCTTACATACGATCAAAGAGTTTAGATTTTGGAATTGTACCCCCAATTTTTGACAAGAAAGATTTTCATATTCATGTTCCGGAGGGAGCCACACCAAAAGATGGACCATCTGCGGGCGTAGGAATGGTTACATCGATTATATCAGCTATTACAGAAATACCTGTAGACAAAAATGTTGCCATGACCGGTGAAATAACTTTAAGAGGATTAGTTTTGCCAATAGGAGGTCTGAAAGAAAAATTACTTGCAGCCCACAGAGCAGGAATTAAAAAAGTTTTAATACCAATTGAGAATAAAAAAGATTTGATTGAAGTACCGAAAACAATTTTAAATTCGATGGAGATAATACCTGTTAAAAATGTAGACGAAGTTTTAAAGGTAGCTTTGACAAAACCTTTTAAAAGAGTTGAATGGGTAGAAGTTGATCAATTAGCTGATAAAAGTAAAAATAAAGAGGAATTAAGCACTCACTAAAATTATCTTAATCGATCCATTCCTTATAGAGACTTAAGTTCTCTTTCATGTAATTCGGTAAGATTTCTGTACTTACTTTATCTAAAATTAAGTTGCCTGTATATTTTTTATCTTCTTGAGCAACTGTATGATCATATAATATTTTTTTTTGGTTAACCATATTTTCCATATCTTTTAGTGTTAAACCACTTTCTTCAAATTCAAGATGATGCATAAAATTAGATAACTTATAAAAAATTTCCTTAGGTTTTTTTATAGAGGTAAAATGCCACCCACCATTTTTTATAATTTCTATGTTCATATATCTTTTATTTGAAAACAATGTGTCTAATCTCCAAAATGGATATACTTTACTTTTTATATTTCTTAGCCATTGAAAACCTAACAGGTCTTTTTTTTTACAAGCCCTTGTTCCAATCCATTTAAAGTTTGGTTGTAACAAATTAAATTTATAATAAAAAACATCTTGTTCAAATAAAGTGATTTTCTTTTTAAACTTAAAATTTGAAAAATTAGGAATTTCATCAAGATCACTTGATAATATTAAATCTTCATCGTGAACACCTTTTAAACCTGAATTTAACTTATTTCTTTGATTATTTTCTCTTTTTAAAGAGTTATCTAAAATTTTTTTATTCTTAATTTCTAACTTATCGCTTGACTGAACTTTTTCTATACCCTCTGGAATTTTATCAACAACAATATACTGAATCTTATCTTTAAATTTTTGAAAATTTTTTATATCAAAATTAAGTTTTTTACTCTTTCCACTATGTAGAAAAGTTGACTCAGTTATTATAAATTTTTTAACATATTTATTTAAAACATTTAGCCTTAAATCTAAGAGTAAATCTTCATCAAAATACATAAAACAGTCATAAATATTCATGATATTTGAGTTATAATAAAATCTATTGTAAGTAAATAATAATTAATTTTCTGATGAAAAAAAAGATTATAATTACTGGTGGACTAGGGTACATCGGAACTGAATTATGCAAACTTTATTCAGGCGTAAGTTGGCATCATAATATAATTGTAATCGATAATAGATTCATTTCTGAAAGGGTAAGTCAATTAAGAAATTGGAATATAGATTTTATTCAAGGAAATATTTTAGACAAAAATTTAATACAGAAATACTTTAAAGATGCTGATGTAGTTCATCATTTGGCTGGAGTCACTGATGTCCCAAGAACAAAAAATGAGTCGACTAGAGAAAAAGATGAAAATATTAGATTAGTTGGCGTAGAGGGAACAAAAAATATCTTAGACGCTATTAGTAATAAATGTAAAATAGTTTTTCCTTCTACTCACGTTGTATACGAAGGAGTTAATGAAGTAAAAACTGATATTAAAGAAGAGGAAATTACAAAGCCAATTTTAGCTTACTCTTCATCTAAAGCAGAAAATGAAAAACAACTGAAAAATTCAGGAAAAAACTTTATAATTTTAAGATTGGGCTCAGTTTACGGTTATTCAACAGATTCAATGCGTATTGATATTATGCCAAACTTATTTTCTAAAATAGCCTCTCAAGAGGGATCATTGAAATTATTTGCTGGTGGTAGACAAATTAAAAGCCTAGTTCCTCTTATTGATGTTGCCAGATGTTTTAAATTCATGGAGGAAAAAGACGAAATTAGATCCGATATATTTAATTTAACAAAAGATACTCTCACAGTAAAAAAAGTCGCCGAAATATGCAAAAAATACAATCCGAAAATCGAATTAAAAGAAACAAATGATGAAATACCTAATTTAGGTTTTTCTTTATCAAACAAAAAACTTTTAAAAACCGGTTTCAAATTTTTATATGGTATTGACGAGAGTATCAAAGAAATGATTCAAAAATGGTCTAAACAAAATTTAACCAAGGAACTTGAACATGTAAGAGATGGTGAAAATTTATATAAAGATAGCAGGGGTGCGATTAGTAACCATGAGCTCACGGAGCCTATAAATTTAATTGGATTAATAGACTCGAAGAAAGGAACTATCAGAGCCAATCACTATCATCCACAACAAGAGCAAAAATGTTTATTCACTAAAGGTCAAATAATAGAAATATATCAAGATATCATTAATCCTAACTCGCCCAAGATTACCCAGGTCGTAAACACAGGACAAACTTCAATAATAAAACCAAACGTTGCACATACAATGGTCTTTACTAAAGATACGACTTTTTTAAATCTAGTTAGAGGAGAGAGAGATCATGAAAATTATGGGATAACTCATACAATAAAACATGTTTTTGTGGATGAAAAAGAAAAAAATATGCTTTTAGAGTGCTACAAGTTTGAATGTAGGTCATGTGGAAATTCAAATTTGAAAAGAGTTGTTTCATTAGGATATCAGCCCTTAGCAAATAATTTACTTAATAAAGTAAAAGATAAATGTGAATTATATCCATTAGAGATGAATTATTGTAATAATTGTCATAATTGTCAGCTATCTGTTTCAGTCAATCCAAAAAAAATGTTTCAAAATTATCTTTATACTTCATCTACTTCAAAAGTTTTCAGAGATCATTTTGTAAAAGCAGCAAAGAAGTACGTTAAAGAATTAAATCTTAATAAGAAAAAATCTTACATATTAGATATAGGTAGTAATGATGGAGTAGCTTTAAAACCATTTGTAGATTTAGGTTTTAAAAAAGTTTTAGGTATTGAGCCAGCAAAAAACTTAGCAAAACTTGCAAATAAGAATAAAATCAAAACTTTTAACGGATTTTTAGAAAAGAAAATTTTAAAAAAGATAAAAAAAAATGCAGATTTAATATTAGCTTCTAATGTTTTTGCTCACTCAGATAAACTAAAAGAAATGGCTGACTGTATGCTTAAGTTGCTCAGCAAAAAAGGAACTATAATTATTGAAGTTCAATATTT
This sequence comes from uncultured Pelagibacteraceae bacterium, assembly GCA_902523185.1. Taxonomy (GTDB): domain Bacteria; phylum Pseudomonadota; class Alphaproteobacteria; order Pelagibacterales; family Pelagibacteraceae; genus Pelagilacustribacter. The sequence goes on from CABYYJ010000002.1 coordinate 90,745, forward strand.
AATGAACACATTAAAAGATTTGACCTTTGATAATATTTACCATGAGCATTATAATTATTGGTCATTGACATCTTTAGTAAACTTTTTCAAACAATTCGACGCTAAAATAACTAAGTCAGAGATAGTAGATACACATGGTGGGTCGATAAGAATTTATATTAAAAAAGACAAAAGAGCTAAAGTTGAAAAAAGTGTCACTTTAATGCTTAAACAGGAAGATAATTTTGGAATTAAAAAATTTGGTACATATAAAAAATTTGGAGAAAAAGTTTACAAAATAAGAGAAAATGTTAGAGAAAATCTAAAAAAAATTAGAAAAGATAGTAAGGTAATAATAGGTTATGGTGCCCCAGCAAAAGCAACCACAGCTTTAAATTTTTTCGGAATTTCGAAAGAAATAGATTTTATAGTAGAGGACAACAAACTTAAACATAATAAATTTATTCCTGGAGTAAAAATTCCTATAAAAAATAAATCTCAAATTAAGGATAAAAAAAATACATTAATTGTTTTGGCTTGGAATTTTTATAAAGATATTATTAAAAATAACTCTGAACTTTCAGAAAATTTTATTAATATCAAAGATTTAGAGACTAATAATTAGTGATTAGATTTTTCCAAATTTCGAAAATATTTCTTATACTTTCAAAGAAATAATTTAAATAATATTCAGAAGCTGGTATATTTGAGACTATAAATCCTTGAGAAAAATATAAAATTCGTGATAAGGCTATCACAAAGAAAATAAATACAATTAGTGAATTATAAAATCCAAAAGAAACTTTCACTTTTTCCTGTTTACTAATTTTTTTTTCAGGCTGTGTGTTACTGATTTTGATACCATGTTTTTTTGCTAGATATTCGGGTGAGTACAAACTGATTTCTCTTGGTTTTTTTGGAGCATTCCTTTTTATTTTTTTTGGTTTTTGTATTTTTTGTTGAACAGGCTGAGGTCTTGAAACTACCTTTTTTGGACGAGCGATTGATTGTGTTTTTTCAACATCTCCTACAGGGAATTGTTTCCATTTTAATCCACAAAAACCACACTGAACCATTCTTCCAGCTGCAGGTATGGAATTATCTGGAAGCGTAAATTTCTTTTCGCCACAGTTACAAGTTATAATCATTAATATAACTATATTGATATTTATAATATTTGTAAAATCGCAATTAAATGACAGTTTTTTGTGTAAAAGTAGGAATTTGCAATTATTAATTGTTAGAAAGTTCCATCTAAATAGGTTCAACTATCAACTTAAAACAAATAATTTGGAGGAAAAATGCATACTTTAAAAAAAATATTGGTATTTTTCACAATCTTTTTGCTTGGAACGAGCTTTGCATATTCAAAATGCAAAGACCCAAAACAATTAAGATTTTCAATAATACCTACTGAGGAATCATCATTTGAATAATTTACTTAATTATTTAATTTTAAACTCTTTAATATTAATGAAAGTGTTGATATAAGATTTTCGTTATTATGGGCGGTTAGCTCAGTTGGTAGAGCATCTCGTTTACACCGAGAGGGTCATAGGTTCGAGTCCTTTACCGCCCACCAAATACGCCTTGGGGGTGTAGCTCAGTTTGGTTAGAGCGCCTGCCTGTCACGCAGGAGGTCGCGGGTTCGAGTCCCGTCACTCCCGCCACCAGTTGATAATGATTTTCATCTAGAAAGTTAAAAATCAACATATATTGATCAACAAAATGCTTCCTTCTGTCCTGTACTCTTTAAAGATAAATGTTATAAAGATGAATTGTTAATATAAGAATCTTTAAGCTAAGGCATTAAAGTAGGTATTAATAAAACAAAATGATTTATAACTTTTTATCAGATTACCTATCAATAATAATTTTTCTCTTCATTGCTTTGTTTTTAAGTATTGGCTTTATTGTTGCAAATTTTCTTGCTTCACCTTCAAATCCAGATCCTGAAAAATTATCTGCTTACGAATGTGGCTTCGAAGCCTTTGATGACTCCAGAATGGAGTTTGATGTCAGATTTTACCTAGTTGCTATATTATTCATTATATTTGATTTAGAAATAGCATTTCTTTTCCCTTGGGCAATTTCTTTAGGTAGTTTAGGAGCTTTAGGTTTTTGGTCTATGATGATTTTTTTAGCTATTTTAACAATTGGTTTTATTTATGAATGGAAAAAAGGAGCTCTTGAATGGGAGTAAAGTTTAATTTTAATTCAGAAAAACAAAAACAAATACCTGAAGAGTTTAAGGATTTAGCAAAAGACTTTGCAGAAAAAGGTTTCATTACAACTTCATCAGAAAACTTAGTCAATTGGGCACGAACAGGATCCCTACACTGGATGACTTTTGGTCTGGCATGTTGCGCTGTTGAAATGATGCAAACTTCTATGCCGAGATATGATTTAGAAAGATTTGGAGCTGCTCCACGTGCATCACCTAGACAATCTGATGTAATGATTGTTGCAGGAACTTTGACAAACAAGATGGCACCAGCTTTAAGAAAAGTTTATGACCAAATGCCAGAACCAAGATACGTTGTTTCAATGGGAAGTTGTGCGAATGGTGGTGGTTATTATCACTATTCTTACTCAGTGGTAAGAGGTTGTGATAAAATAGTTCCGGTTGATATTTACATACCTGGATGTCCTCCTTCAGCTGAAGCGTTACTTTACGGTATTTTACAATTACAAAAAAAAATTAGGAGAGAAGGAAACTTACAAAGATAAACTATGCTAAAAAATGTACAAACATTAGAAAGGACTATTAATTCTGAACTTTCTAGTAAGATTAAAAATTCTATATTAGAAAATGACGAACTTCTAATTGAAATAAATTTTCAAGACTTAATTGAAGTAGTCCAATTTTTAAAATCTAATGAAAAATGTAAATTTAGACAATTAATTGATATTGCAGGAGTTGATTATCCTGATGAAGAAAAGCGCTTTCAACTTGTTTATCTATTTTTATCTCACGAGAATAATTTAAGAATAAAAATTTTGTTAAAGTTTGAAAGCAATCAAACAATAATTTCATTAACAAAAATTTTTCCATCAGCTAATTGGATGGAGAGAGAAGTATTTGATATGTATGGAATTAAATTTAAAAATCACCCTGATTTGAGAAGAATACTTACTGATTACGGATTTAAAGGTCACCCTCTTAGAAAAGATTTTCCTTTGACTGGCTTTAATGAGGTTAGATATAGCGAGAAAGAAAAAAAGGTTATCTATGAACCGGTAAAACTCGAACAAAATTATCGAAATTTTGATTTTGAAAGCCCTTGGGAGGGAACTGATTACTTAAAACAAGTGAAAAATGCAGAAAAAGATGGTAAAAAAAACTAAATCATTAAACTTAAATTTTGGACCTCAACATCCAGCAGCTCATGGTGTGCTAAGACTTATATTAGAGCTTGACGGAGAAGTTGTAGAGAAAGCAGATCCACACATTGGTTTACTCCATAGAGGAACAGAAAAACTTATAGAGCAAAAAACTTATACCCAAGCTTTACCATATTTCGATAGACTCGATTATGTTGCACCAATGAATCAAGAACATGCTTTTGCACTCGCAGCAGAGAAATTACTTAAAATTGAAGTGCCTATAAGAGCGAAATTTATTAGAGTAATTTTTTGTGAGATTGGAAGAATCTTAAGTCACATACTTAATGTTACAACACAAGCTTTAGACGTTGGAGCGTTAACACCCTCTCTATGGGGCTTTGAAGAAAGAGAAACCTTAATGACTTTTTACGAAAGAGCTTCAGGGTCAAGATTACATGCTAATTATTTTAGAACCGGAGGTGTTCATCAAGATATTCCCATAAAGTTAGTTGAGGATATAGAAAAATTTTGTAGAACTTTTCCAAAAATAATTGACGATTTAGAGGGTTTACTTACAGATAACAGAATTTTTAAACAAAGAAATGTTGAAATAGGTATAGTCTCAAAACAAGAGGCTTTAGACCATAGTTTTTCAGGAGTAATGTTAAGAGGATCGGGCGTCCCATGGGATCTAAGACGATCCCAGCCATATGAAATATATAAAGATTTAGATTTTAAGATTCCTGTTGGTAAAAATGGAGACTGTTACGATAGGTATCTTTGTAGGATAGAGGAAATGAGAGAAAGTGTAAAAATTATACTACAATGTATTGAAAAATTACCTAAAGGACCAGTCAAGTCAATTGATGGAAAAATATCTCCACCTAAAAGAGATGACTTAAAACAATCTATGGAGGCACTAATTCATCACTTCAAATTATTTACGGAAGGATACAGAGTTCCAAAAGGTAATGTTTATACTGCAGTCGAGGCTCCAAAAGGTGAATTTGGGGTTTATTTAATATCTGATGGAAGCAACAAACCTTATAGATGTAAGATTAGGGCACCTGGCTTTTCACATCTACAAGCTATGGACTATCTAATCCGAGGCCACATGTTAGCTGATGTTCCTGCTGTTTTGGGATCTTTAGATATTGTATTTGGAGAGGTAGACAGATGAGTTTAAAAAAAGTTCACGATGATCAGCCAAAAGATTTTAAATTTTCAGAAGAAAACTTGAAAAAAGCTGATGAAATTTTAAAAAAATATCCAGAAAAAAATAAAAAAAGTGCTGTAATGCCTTTTTTATATTTAGCTCAAAGACAAAATAATAATTGGATACCATTAGTTGCTATGAAATACATAGCTAAACTTTTGTCTATGCCATATATATCAGTCTATGAAGTAGCTACTTTTTACACCATGTATAATTTAGCGCCAGTTGGAAAGCATTTTATACAAGTTTGTACCACGACCCCGTGTTTAATACGTGGGGCAGATAAAATTGTAAATCTTTGTAAGGAAAAAATATCTCCAAATCAAAATCAATTATCTAAAAAGGGAAACTGCTCATGGATAGAGGTAGAGTGTTTGGGTGCTTGTGTAAGCGCTCCTATGATACAAGTAAATGACGACTATTATGAAGATCTTAACGAAAAAAGCACGACTGAAATTTTAGACTCTCTAATCAAAGATAAACCTTTAAAACCGGGTTCATATAGAGGTCGAAAAAATACATCACCTGAAAAACACAAAAATTTAAACGAAGAGAACCATGCTTAAACCAGAAAATAAAATATTCAAGAATTTATACAATGAGCACGGATGGGAAATTGATAAAGCTCTAAAAAGGGACGATTGGAAAGATACAAAAGACATAATTTTGAAAGGAAGAGAATGGATCATTAATGAGGTAAAAACCTCTGAATTAAGAGGAAGAGGAGGTGCAGGTTTTTCTACAGGTCTTAAATGGTCTTTCGCACCAAAAGAAGTTGGATCTCGTCCACATTACCTTGTTATCAATGCGGATGAGTCTGAACCTGGTACATGTAAAGATAGAGATATTTTGAGATTTGAACCACAAAAATTAATTGAAGGGTGTCTGATAGCTGGTTACGCAGTAAACGCTCACGTTTGTTATATTTATATCAGAGGTGAATATTTTAATGAGGGAAGACGATTACAAAATGCCGTAGACCAAGCCTATAAAATGAATTTTTTAGGAAAAAATGCTTGTGGTTCTGGATGGGACTTTGACATTCATATTCATTATGGAGCCGGTGCATACATTTGTGGCGAAGAGACTGCACTATTAGAAAGTATAGAGGGAAACAAAGGTCAACCAAGACTAAAGCCTCCATTTCCCGCTTTAGTTGGTTTGTATGGATGCCCAACAATAGTTAATAATGTTGAAACAATAGCAGTGGTTCCAACAATTTTGAGGAGAGGAGGAAAATGGTTCGCGTCTTTAGGTAAACCAAAGAATACTGGAACAAAAATATTTTGTATTTCCGGAAATGTGAAAAATCCGTGTAACGTTGAAGAAGAAATGGGAATTTCTTTAAAAGAACTTATTGAAAAATACGCTGGGGGCGTAATTGGAGGATGGGATAATCTTCAGGCAGTTATACCAGGTGGTTCATCAATGCCTTTATTACCAAAAAAGGTATGCGATACAATTACAATGGATTTTGACTCTTTAATAGAAAACAAAAGTGGATTAGGTACTGCAGGAATAGTTGTTATTAATAAAGATCAAGATATTGTTGCTTGCATGGCTAGGATAGCAAGATTTTATAAACATGAAAGCTGTGGTCAATGCACCCCATGTCGTGAGGGCGCAGGATGGATGTGGCGAATATTGGATAGAGTTGTAAAAAGAAAAGCCACTTTTAGTGATATTGATTTATTAGCAGATGTTACAAAACAAATAGAAGGTCATACAATTTGTGCTTTTGGAGAGGGTTCTGCTTGGCCAGTACAGGGATTATTAAGACACTTTAGAAAAGATATTGAAAATCGTTGCAGAGAGGAGCCATTAATTAAAAAGAAAATTGATAATCCTTATTTAGTTGATCAACATCTCTTGGAGAATAAGAATGCCTAAAATTATAATTAATGGAAAAGAAATAGAATTCGAAAAAGGTATGACAGTCCTCCAAGCTTGTGAGCTAGCAGAAGTAGAAATACCAAGATTTTGTTATCATGAGAAATTATCTATTGCCGGAAATTGTAGAATGTGCCTAGTGGAGTTAGAGAAATCACCAAAACCTATTGCATCATGCGCAATGCCTGCTGCTGAGGGTATGAACATAAAAACAAACACTTCCCTTGTTCAAAAAGCAAGAAAAGGTGTCATGGAATTCTTACTTGCTAATCATCCCTTAGACTGTCCTGTTTGTGACCAAGGAGGTGAATGCGATCTACAAGATCAGTCAATGTATTACGGTGTAGATAAATCAAGATTTGTTGAAAATAAAAGACAAGTTAAAGAAAAATACATGGGTCCTTTAATCAAAACTCAAATGACTAGATGTATTCACTGTACAAGATGTGTGAGATTTGCTACCGAAATTGCCGGAGTTCCAGAGCTTGGAGCAATAGGTCGTGGAGAAAATATGGAGATAACTACTTACTTAGAAAAAGCCATGGAATCAGAACTTTCTGCTAATGTAATTGATTTATGTCCAGTAGGCGCTCTCACATCAAAACCGTATGCATTCGAAGCTCGACCATGGGAACTTAAAAAGACTGAAAGTATAGATGTTATGGATGCAGTTGGATCGAATATTAGAGTGGACACATACAATTGGGAAGTAAAAAGAATACTTCCAAGAGTTAACAATGACATTAATGAAGAATGGATATCTGATAAAACAAGATATTCATGTGATGGATTGTTAAAACAAAGGCTTGATGTACCCTATATTAAAAAAAATGGGAAACTTCAAAAATCGACTTGGGATGAGGCTATTTCTGTTTTAGTAGAAAAAATTAAAACAATTAATCCTAATGAAATTGGCGGTCATATTGGAGATATGATAAATTTGGAAAACGCATTAAGTTTTAAAAAATTTTTTTCAATATTACAAAGCAATAATTTAGAATTTAGAGAAAGAAAATTTTTTGTGAATTCTTCTGAAAAAAGTAATTATATATTTAATTCATCAATTAAAGGTATTGAAGAGTCTGACTTAATTCTTTTAGTTGGAACAAACCCAAGGCATGAGGCTACAATGCTTAACGCGAGAATAAGAAAAGTATTTGCTCAAAAAAGAATTCCAATTTTTTCAATTGGAAATCCTGGCGACCTTACTTATGATTACAAAATTATTGGTGAGAAAACAGATGATATAAAGAAAATAATAAATAATGAGTCAGATTTTTCAAAAAAATTATTATCCTCTAAAAAACCCATAGTAATAATTGGAGAGTCAGCTTTAGAAATGAAAAGTGGAAAATATATAGCCGAAGGATTTAAAAACTTTTTAAAAAAAAATAATTTTATTAATAAAAATTGGAACGCATTTAATTTTTTACCACAAAATGCATCTACAGTTGGTCTAATTGACTTAAAAATTTTACCAAAGGAAGAAGAAGAAAAAAATTCTTTTTTTGATAAATTAAAAAGTAATCAATTTAAATTATTATACCTTCTGGGATCAGATAACTTAGAGATTAAAAAAAATGACGAGTTTATAGTGTATCAAGGAAGTCATGGAGACAGAGGTGCAGAGATTGCAGATTTAATTTTTCCTAGCGCTGCCTTTACAGAGCAAAATGGTCTTTATGAAAACCTTGAGGGAAGAGTTCAAGAATGCAAAAAAGCTTCCTACCCAATTGGAGACGCCTTAGAGGACTGGAAGATTTTCAATTTAATCTTAAAAATAATGGGAAAAAATGAAAATTTATCGAATTTTGATACATTAAGAAAAGAAGTACTAAATTCGATCCCAAATTTTACAAAAATTAATCAATTACCTGATTTTAGGGAGAGTGCCGTCGAAAATTCAACGTCAAATTTTGTTAGTGAAGACGTATACGTTAAAGAATTAGATTATTTTTTTACTAATGCGATATCAAGATCTTCAAAAACAATGAGTGAATGCAGGCAGATCAAACGTAGTCCAAAAAAAACTGGCACCGATAATTTATGATGGAGTACCTTCAAATTTTAGGTCAAGAAATTTACAAAATTATTTTTGTACTTGTCCCGATACTTGTATCCGTAGCAATGATAGTTTGGTTAGATAGAAGAGTTTGGGGCTTAGTACAAAAAAGAAGAGGACCTAATGTTGTTGGTCCTTTTGGGCTTTTTCAAACATTAGCTGATGCTTTAAAATATATCTTTAAAGAAATTATTATTCCTGCTAGCGCAAACAAAACTGTATTTATACTTGCTCCGATAGTGACCATGACACTAGCTTTAGTAGCTTGGGCAGTCATTCCAATGAGCCAAAATTTAGTTTTAGCTGATATTAATGTTGGAATTCTCTATTTATTTGCAGTTTCTTCTCTCGGTGTTTATGGAATTATAATGGGTGGATGGGCATCAAATTCAAAATATCCTTTTTTAGGTGCCATAAGATCAGCTGCACAAATGGTCTCATATGAAGTTTCAATTGGAATTATCATCATTAATGTTCTTTTGTGCGTTGGATCATTAAACTTAAACGATATTGTTCTTGCTCAAAAAGAACTATGGTACGTAATACCTCTCTTTCCAATGTTTGTGATATTTTTTATATCAGCACTTGCAGAAACTAACAGACCTCCTTTTGATTTACCAGAGGCAGAAGCAGAGCTAGTAGCTGGTTATCAAACCGAGTATTCTGGAATGATGTATGCAATGTTCTGGCTTGGAGAATATGCAAATATATTATTAATGTGTGCTATGGGCTCTATACTTTTTCTTGGTGGTTGGTTACCAATTATGGACATATATCCACTTAATATAATTCCGGCTCCACTATGGATGATTATTAAAATATTATTTTTATTTTTATTATTTGCTCTAATTAAAGCAATTGTTCCAAGATATAGATATGATCAACTTATGAGATTAGGTTGGAAAATATTTTTACCATTTTCATTAGTTTATCTAGTATTGACTGCCAGTTTTCTATTTTATTTCGACAAATTACCTAAGGTGAATATTTAATGAATTTAAGCAGGTTATTAAAAACTATATTTCTTACAGAATTTATTTATGGACTGTTTATGGCAGTAAAAGAACTATTTAAAAAATCAAAAACTATTAATTACCCTTTTGAAAAAGGACCAATTAGTCCTCGTATGAGAGGCGAACATGCCCTCAGAAGATATCCGAATGGGGAGGAAAGGTGTATTGCTTGCAAATTATGCGAAGCTGTATGTCCTGCACAGGCTATTACAATAGAGTCATCAGAAAGGTCAGATGGTAGTAGAAAAACAACACGTTATGATATTGATATGCTTAAATGCATCTATTGTGGTCTTTGTCAAGAATCTTGCCCAGTTGACGCTATAGTTCAAGGACCAAACTTTGAATTTGCTACAGAAACCAGAGAAGAGCTTTACTATAATAAAGAAAAACTTTTAGAAAATGGAGATAGATGGGAGACAGTTCTAGCAAAAAATATCAAGCTGGATAAACCTTATAGATAAATGATAGTCCATTCAATTTTTTTTTATTTTTTTTCAGTAATTGCTATTTTTTCATCTTTAATGGTAATTACCTCAAGAAGTACTATTAATTCAGTTTTCTTTTTAATTTTGGATTTTATATCAGTTGGTTGTCTTTTTATTATGGTTGGAGCTGAGTTCTTAGGAATGATATTATTAATAGTTTATGTGGGAGCTGTTGCCGTATTATTCCTATTCGTTGTAATGATGCTAAATGTAGCTGAGCAAAAACAATCATGGTTTATAGGTAAAAAATCAACTCATATCCCAACAGGTCTGATTGTAAGTGTTTTGATTTTATTAGAGTTATTAGTTGTAGTAGGGGGTTGGAAATACAAAAAAGATGTTATGTCTAGTAGTACACTAGTTTTATCCGATATTTCAAACACCCATCAATTAGGTTTAGTTATGTACACTGACTATATTTTATATTTCCAATTAGCTGGAGTAGTTCTTCTCTTGGCAATGATAGGCGCAATACTTCTTACATTTAGAGAGAGAGTAGGTGTTAAAAAACAAAGTTATATAAATCAAATTTCTAGAGGTCCATTAACTTCTATAGAACTTAAAGAAGTTGAGTCTTTCAAAGGAGTAAAGATTGATGATTGAGATTGGTTTAGGTCATTATTTATCGCTAGGAGCAATAATTTTTTTTCTAGGCGTAATTGGTATTTTTTTAAATAGAAAGAATGTAATAGTTATATTAATGTCAATTGAGCTAATTTTATTAGCTGTAAATATTAATTTGATATCTTTCTCAATTTTTTCTGGCGATATTATCGGTCAAATTTTTACAATGTTAATTTTAACAGTAGCAGCAGCCGAAGCAGCGATTGGTCTTGCTATAATTGTAGTTTACTACAGGAACAGAGGTTCAATTAGGGTTGAAGATATACACGGAATGAAAGGTTAAATGGAATACGCCATATTATTCTTACCTTTAATAGGCTCTATTGTAGGATATTTAGGTAAATCAATTACAAAATATTTTGCTGAAATTTCCACAAGTTTATGTGTGGGTATTTCAGCAATACTATCAATACTAGTTTTTTGGAATGGAATTCAAAATGATATTTACGGAAACTATAAAATTTTTGAATGGATAAGTTCAGGTGGATTTACAGCAAATTGGTCAATTAATATTGATCCATTAAGTTCAGTTATGTTAGTTGTTGTAACTTTTGTCTCCTCTTTAGTACATATTTATTCTATTGGTTATATGAGTCATGACCCTCACAAACCTAGGTTTATGTCTTATCTATCATTGTTTACTTTTTCAATGTTAGCTTTAGTAGTTTCAGATAATTTCCTTCAACTTTTCTTTGGATGGGAAGGTGTGGGTTTATGTTCTTATTTATTGATAGGATTTTGGTTTAAAAAAGAAACTGCTAATAATGCTGCTATAAAAGCCTTTATAGTTAATAGAATTGGAGATTTTGGTTTAGCAATAGCTATATTCTTAATCTTTTTTTTCTATGGCACTATTAATTTTGAAGAGGTGTTTCAAACAACAAGTCAATTAGCTGAAAAAAAGATATCTTTTTTTGGAGTGGAGTCAAATTTAATAACTCTAATATGCGTTTTCCTATTTATTGGAGCAATGGGAAAATCTGCACAATTTTTATTACATACTTGGCTTCCTGACGCAATGGAGGGCCCTACACCAGTTTCAGCTTTAATTCATGCTGCCACAATGGTTACTGCAGGCGTTTTTCTTGTTGTAAGATGTTCACCCATATTTGAATATTCTCAAGTTGCTCTGAGTTTAGTTACTATAGTCGGAATGATAACTGCAATATTTGCAGCATCAGTTGCACTTGTACAAAATGATATAAAAAAAATAGTAGCCTATTCAACTTGTAGTCAACTTGGATACATGTTTTTTGCTGCAGGGATAGGTGCTTATCATGTTGCAATGTTTCATTTATTTACACATGCTTTCTTTAAAGCATTATTATTTTTAGGCGCTGGTTCAGTAATACATGCATTTAGTGATGAGCAAGATATTAGAAATATGGGCGGGGTAAGAAAAAAACTACCTTACACATATATATTTATGCTTTTAGGTACCCTAGCATTGACTGGTTTTCCATTTTTATCTGGTTTTTATTCAAAAGACGCAATAATTGAATTTGCATATCTAAAAAATTCCTCATTAGGAAATTATGCAGCTACAATTGGAATTATTACTGCATTCTTAACATCAATTTATTCTTGGAGATTATTTTTTAAAACTTTTCACGGATCATATAATAATAAAAAGATTCCTTTAAAAGAGACACATGAGTCGCCAGTTGTGATGTTAATTCCTCTTGCATTTTTGAGTATCGGAGCAATATTTTCTGGATATCTTTTTAAAAGTTCATTTATAGGACATCACAGTAACGAATTTTGGAATGGATCAATCTTCTTTTTAAACGAAATAAAACATGGAGCTATACCAGTGTGGTTTTTACTTATTACTCCAATCTTAGTATTAATTTCAATACCTATCTCATTTTACTTATATATTTTAAGTCCAAAAATTCTAGAAGATTTTAAAAATACCAATTTGCCTTTATATAATTTTTTACTAAACAAGTGGTACATTGATGAACTGTATGAAAAAGTTTTTGTAAATCCAGCCAAAAAAGTAGGATCTTTATTTTGGAAAAAAGGAGATGTAGGTATAATTGATAGATTTGGTCCTGATGGTATTTCAAAGCTAGTAAAAACTATTTCTAATAAAACAGGACGACTTCAATCAGGTTTTATTTATGATTACGCTTTTGTAATGCTTTTAGGCTTATCGATACTGCTGACTTATTTAATCCTAAAATAAAATGAACTTTCCAATACTATCGACTTTAATTTTTTTACCTTTAATAAGCTCTCTATTTATTTTTTTAACTAAAGAAAAAACAGCTAATAGTAGCTCGGTTTATATTTCTTTATTCAGTAGTATCGCTACCTTTTTACTCTCATTATTTTTGTGGTATTCTTTGGATATAAATACTCCAGAATTTCAGTTTGTTGAGGAAAAGTCTTGGATAAATAATTTTATTAAATTTAAACTTGGAATAGATGGTATATCAATTCTTTTCATTGTATTAACGACCTTCATTACTCCGATTTGTATTCTTTCTTGCGTTAATAGCGTTAAAGTAAGAGTTAAAGAATTTTTAATTGCTATCTTAATTTTAGAAACATTTATGATTGGTGTATTCTGCTCATTAGATCTTGTAATTTTTTATTTGTTTTTCGAAGCAGGATTAATTCCAATGTTTTTAATAATAGGAGTTTGGGGTGGACCAAGGAGAGTTTATTCTGCTTTTAAATTCTTTTTATTTACTCTTCTTGGTTCAGTTTTAATGCTTGTGGCAATAATAGTTATTTATTGGTTAACAGGTACGACAGATATAATTCAGATTTATGAAATAAAAATACCGAAAGAATATCAAAATATACTCTGGCTGGCTTTTTTGAGCTCGTTTGCTGTTAAAATGCCAATGTGGCCAGTACACACATGGCTTCCAGATGCTCATGTCGAGGCGCCTACAGCTGGATCTGTTATTCTTGCAGCAATTTTATTAAAAATGGCTGGGTATGGTTTTTTAAGATTCTCAATACCAATGTTTCCTGTTGCCTCAGAATACTTTACACCACTAATTTACACTCTAAGTATAATTGCAATAATTTACACTTCTTTAGTTGCGCTGATGCAAGATGACATGAAGAAATTAATTGCTTACTCTTCCGTCGCTCATATGGGTTATGTAACTTTAGGAATTTTTACTTTAACAAAACAAGGTATAGAAGGAAGTATATACCAAATGATTAGCCATGGATTAATATCTGCAGCGCTATTCTTATGTGTAGGCGTGGTCTATGATAGGTTGCACTCTAGAATGATTAGTACTTATGGAGGACTAGTAAATTATATTCCAAAATACTCTTTCTTATTTTTAGTATTTGCTTTAGCAGCACTTGGATTACCAGGAACTTCAGGATTTTTAGGTGAATTTCTTGTTTTGACTGGAACTTTTCAAAAAAGTTATCTAGCAGCAATGTTGGCGACATTCGGGGTAGTCCTCGGTGCAGCATATATGCTTTGGCTCACAAAAAGAGTTATTTTCGGTGCCACCAATAATTCAGAAATTAAAAATTTAAGTGATATAAATAAATCTGAATTAGCAATGCTTGTAACTTTAGCATTCTTTATTATTTTTTTTGGTTTTTACCCATTACCATTAATGGAAACTTTTAGTGTATCGGTAAACACTTTAATTAAAAATTATCAAATAGCTCTAATTTCAAATTAAATATGATTTATAATTTAAATATAATGTTTCCTGAGATTTTTTTATCTTTATCGATTTTTTCAATCCTTTTACTTGGCGTTTTCATTAAAAATAGTTTCAATTTAATATTTAACCTTACGTCTTTAATAATTATTGTAACAATTGCAATTATTTTAACAAGTCCAAACAATGTTGAAAAAATATTTTTAGATAGCTTTACAAGAGACGCTTTTTCAAACTATTTTAAAATTTTAATTCTTTTATCGTCTTTGTTTGTTTTAAATTCATCTAAAAATTTTATCGTAGATAACAAATTAGATAAATTTGAATACCCAATAATTATTTTGTTATCGATTTTAGGAATGTTTTTTATGGTGAGTGCAAACGATCTCATACTTTTTTATTTAGGTCTAGAGCTACAATCTTTGTCACTCTATATTCTTGCATCTATTGATAGAGATAATTTAAGATCAACAGAATCAGGAATAAAATACTTTGTTTTGAGTGCATTATCATCAGGCCTTTTATTATATGGATGCTCTTTATTATACGGATTTACTGGTTCTACAAATTTTGACTTAATAGCGAGTACACTTAATGAGGAAAACGCAGGCGCTATATTTGCAATGGTATTTATATTAGTTGGGTTAGCCTTCAAAGTTTCGGCAGTACCCTTCCATATGTGGACTCCAGACGTGTATGAAGGTGCGCCAACATCAATAACAAGTTATTTTGCAGTCGTGCCAAAAGTTGCAGGACTAGCACTATTGATAAAATTCATGTTTATTCCTTTTTCAAATATTTTATTAGAGTGGCAAACAATTATAATTTTTATATCTATTGCATCTATGATTTTAGGTGCTGTCGCTGCAATGGTACAGAAAAATTTTAAAAGACTCCTTGCATATAGTTCGATAGGCCATATTGGTTATGCATTAGCTGGAGTAGCTACAGGATCAATTTCAGGTTATCAAAGTGCGATAATCTATATATCAATTTATGTAATCATGAATATTGGGGCATTCTCTTGTTTATATTTATTGAAAAAAGATGGAGAATATAAAGAAAATATTTCAGACTTATCTGGAATTTCGAAAAAACATCCTCTGCTATCTGTATCGTTGCTAATAATTTTATTTTCTTTAGCAGGTGTTCCGCCGCTTGGAGGATTTTTTGCTAAATTCTATGTTTTTGTTTCTGTATTGGAGAAAGAAATGTATGCCCTTGCAATTATTGGTTTACTAACAACAGTAATGTCAGCATTTTATTATCTTAAAATTATAAAAACCATTTATTTTGACGATAGCAAAATTACATTTGAGCCATCCAAAAATAAAACAGCACAAATTTCAATTTTTGCAAGTTGCACAATTTTAACTACATTTTTTTTATACCCGTCGATTTTAAATAATTTAGTCAATAATTTATTTGTAAGTTGATGAAGATTAAGATTAAAAAGTTTAAACAAGTAAAAAGCACAAATGATGTTGCTATAAAACTTATCAAAAGAAATATAGAAGGACCAACTTTAATTACATCAGAAAAACAAAAAAAAGGTAGAGGACAGGTCGGGAAAAAATGGATTTCAAAAAAAGGAAATCTTTTTTTTTCTATATTTTTTAAACTTGATCAAAAAAAAATAAATTTCAAACAATTTGCAATATTAAACGCATTTTTAATTAAAAAAGTAATTTCGAAGAAAATCTCAAAAAAAATAATAATTAAATGGCCTAATGATTTATTATTTAATAAACAAAAATTTTGTGGAATTTTGCAAGAAATTGTTAAGTTCAAACATTTCGATTATTTAATCGTAGGAATAGGCTTAAATACTAACATAGCCCCGCAAAACAAAAGCTTTAAATCAACTTGCTTAAAAAATATATTAAACAAACGTATAAGTAATCAAAAAATTTTAAAAGATATTAAAAGTGCGTATGAAAAGTTTCTGTCAGAAAAGAATAGATTATCTTTCTCTAACTTAAAAAGGAAATATAAATAACATGTACTATATTGTTGGCGATATTGGAAATACATCAACAAGAATTTGTTTACTTAAAAAATCAAAAATTTTAAAGTCAATTATTTTCGATACTGAAAATTTATTAATCAAAGGGTTCATCAAAAAAATCTTGAAGAATTTAAAAAAAAAAAAATTGAAAAAAGAAATCTTGTTTTCAAGTGTTGTTCCAAGAGCTTTAAAAAAAATTAAAAATGATTTAAAAAATGAAAATCTTAAAGTCCTTGAAATAAAGTCACTCAGCTTAAAAAAATTAATTAAAATAAATATCAAAAATATAAGTCAACTGGGTTCAGACAGAATAGTAAATTCTATTGAGGGCAAAAGATTTAAAAATTGTTTAATCATAGACTTTGGAACTGCCACAACTTTTGATATTGTTAGGAACGGTGAGTACGAAGGGGGTGTTATTGCTCCTGGTGTTAAATTATCTATTAAAAATTTAAGTCAATCTACTGCACTACTTCCGTTTTTTAACTTAAAAGGTAATCAAAAGACGTATGGTAAAAATACAAAAGAGGCATTAAACGCTGGATTTATCTGGGGATATCAAGGTTTAATAAATAATATAATTAATAAAATTACATTTAACTGGAAAATGAAATATAAAATAATACTTACCGGAGGATATGCAAATTTATTTAAAAAATTTATTAAAAAGAGAACTTCTGTGGATCAAAATATTACTATTAATGGAATTTCAAGAGTTTACATGAAATTATTATGATTAAAGAAGAATTGCTTTTTTGTCCTTTAGGAGGATCTGGTGAAATAGGTGGAAATATGAATTTGTACGCTTATGGAAAAGTTGATGAACAAAAATGGATCATCGTAGATATGGGTGTTTCTTTTGCAGATGATACAGTTCCAGGTGTTGATCTTATAATGCCAGATGCAGGTTTCATAATTGATAAAAAAGATGATTTATTAGGGATAGTTTTAACACATGCTCACGAAGATCATATTGGTGCTGTCGTACATATATGGCCTGAGCTAAAATGTAAAATATACGCGACACCATTTACAGCAGCTCTTATTATTGAAAAATTTAAAGAAAAAAAAATTAATATTTCATCACATTTAGAGGTGGTAGCTTTAAATAGTAAAATCAAATTAGGAAGTTTTGAAATAGACTTTGTCACATTAACTCATTCTATTCTTGAACCTAGTGGTTTGAGTATAAAAACTCCACTAGGAACAGTTTTGCATACTGGTGATTGGAAAATCGATCCCAATCCTCTGATTGGAAGTCAAATTGATGAGCAAAAATTAAAATCAATTGGTGATAGCGGAGTTTCAGCTATGATTTGTGACTCAACAAATATTTTTAGTCCAGGAAGGGCTGGATCGGAGTCTGAAGTAAGAGATAGTCTCTTAAGAATCATGGAAATTAAAACTAATCGTATTCTTGTAACAGCATTTGCTTCTAATGTGGCTAGAATGGAGTCAATATTTTATTGCGCAAAAAAAACTGGGAGAAATATTTGTTTAGTAGGAAGATCAATGCAAAGAATTTATAAAGCTGCAAGAAAATGTGGTTACCTTCAGGGTCTCATAGAACCTTTAGAACCCAGGGATGCAAAAAAAGTTGCAAAAAATAAGATTATATATTTAGCCACTGGGAGTCAGGGAGAGCCAATGGGAGCTATGAACAGGATAATAAATGGAATTCATCCTGATGTCCACTTAGAGAGTGATGATTGTGTAATTTTTTCCTCTAAAATCATACCAGGAAACGAAAAAAAATTATATCATTTACAAAACTTGATAGTCAGAAATAAAATAGAAATGATAAGTGAGGAAAATGCTTTTGTTCATGTGTCTGGTCACCCTAATAGAGATGATTTAAAAGATATGTATAAATGGGTTAAACCTAGATGTGTTATACCAGTGCATGGAGAACATCGACATATGGCTGAACACGTCACTTTTGCCAAAGAAATGCAAGTTCCAAAAACTTTATTAATTGAAAACGGTGATATTATTAAAATTCTACCAGGAAACAAACCAGAAATTATTGATAAAGCTCCATCTGGCAAGATTTATCTTGATGGAAACATCAATGTTGAAACTGACTCAAAATCAATAAAAGATAGGAAAAATTTATCAGTTAATGGTTATCTAGAAATTACTTTAATAGTTTCTAATAATGGAAGTATAAAAAAACCAGTGATTTCATACAAAGGGATCCCCGAGAAAAATGAGGATGATACTTTTATTTTTGATATGGAAGACGAGATAATGAATATTTGTAGAACTTTTTCAATGGATAACAAAAAACAACAACAAAATTTAATTGAAACTTTGAAACAAAATTGCAGAAAAATTGTTAGAGAAAAGACAGGCAAAAAGCCTTTTACAAATATTAATATTACACGAATTTAATGGGCATAACAGGATCTATAATAGTTTATGTAATGATTTGGTGGATAATTTTTTTTTCTGTTTTACCTATTGGAATTCAATCAAATAAAGAGGTTTTTAAAGAAAAAATAGGAGGTATGGATCCTGGGGCCCCAAAAAATCCTAAAATAGCTAAAAAATTTTTAATCACAACACTAATTACTACTATAATCTTCGCTGTCATATATTATCTTGTTAGTATTGATTTGTTAAACTTAAGAGAATTTTTACAATAATGCTTCTTTCAAAATTATTTATTCCAATCACAAAAGATCTTCCAACAGAAGCAAAAATTAAATCTCATCAACTTATGATCATGACTGGGATGATTAAACAATCGTCTGCTGGAATCTATTCTTGGTTGCCCCTTGGATTTAAGGTTATGAAAAAAATTGAGAAAATTGTTAGAGAGGAGCAAAATTTTATTGGAGCACAAGAAATGTTAATGCCTACAATTCAATCATCTGAAATTTGGAAAGAAAGCGGCAGATACGACGATTACGGTGAGGAAATGTTAAGAATCAAAGATCGCCAAGGAAGAGAGATGCTTTATGGTCCAACTAATGAAGAACTAATTACAGATATATTTAGATCAAGTGTAAAGTCATATAAATCACTTCCACAGCTACTTTATCATATACAGTGGAAGTTTAGAGATGAAATCAGACCAAGGTTTGGTGTGATGAGGTGTAAAGAATTTTATATGAAAGATGCATATTCCTTTGACTTATCAGAGGAGGACGCAAAAAAATCCTATAATAAAATGTTTTATTCTTACTTAAAAACTTTTGAAAGGTTGGGTTTAAAAGCTATACCAATGGCTGCAGACACAGGTCCTATAGGTGGAGATCTTTCTCATGAATTCGTTATATTAGCTGAAACAGGTGAAAGTCAAATATACGCTGATAAAAACATTTTTGAGATAAATTCTAATAAATATAATTTTGATGATCAGTCATTAAATAAAATGCGTGATGATTTTACTAAAATCTATGCAGTAACTGACGAAAAATTTAGCGAGGCTGAATTTAATAAAAAAGTGAAAAAAGAAAATCAAATGAAAACTAAAGGAATAGAAGTCGGACATATTTTTTATTTTAGTGATAAATACTCCAAACCAATGAATTGTTTAATAGACGATAAAAATGGAAAAAAAACTTCTGTGAAAATGGGCTCGTATGGAATAGGTGTTTCTAGATTAGTAGGCGCAACAATTGAAGCAAATTATAATAACAATGTTATGAAATGGCCAAAATCAATTTCTCCATTTGATGTTGTTATTATTCCAAGCATAAGCAAAAACAACAAAGAAAACTTGGAAAAAGCTGAAAAAATTTACAAAGAGCTTAAAAAACAAAATATTGACGTATTGTTAGATGATGTTGATGAAAATATGTCAAATAAATTTAAAAAACATGACTTAATCGGAGTTCCCTATCAAATAATAATAGGATCAAAATCAGAAAAAGATAAGATCGAATTTAAAGAACTTAATTCAAAAAGCGAAATGTTAAGTTTTGAAAAAATAAAATTGAAATTAAAAATTTAGTAAATTGTTTACAAAAGCAGAAAAACTTATTTCTTTAAGAAACTTAAGACCCAAAAAAAAAGAGGGTTTTTTAAAAATTATTTCTATTTTTTCATTTATTGGAATAATGCTTGGTGTAGCAATTCTAATAATAGTGATGTCTGTAATGAATGGTTTTAAAACAGATCTAACAAACAAAATCTTAGGCCTTAATCCACACATTGTAATACAACCTAATAGCTTTAAAATCGAGGATAATTTCATTAATAGTCTTAAAAAAAAATTCAAGAATGTTAGTCTTAGCAAAACGTATTCTGGAGAAGGAATTATTATAATCAATAATAGTGCAAAAGGAGTTATTTTAAAGGGAGTTAGTAAAAAAGAGAAAAATATAAATGAATTTTTTAAGAATTTTTTACTTGAGGGCAATATAAACAAACTCGATTCCAACTATGTATTTATAGGTTCAGAACTTGCATTTAATCTCAATTTAACAAAAGGAGATAGTTTAAGCTTGATGTCATCTGCATTTGTTACAACCCCACTAGGTAGTATACCAAAGCAAGAAAGGTTTAAAGTAGCAGGTATATTTAGTACAGGCTTTCTAGAATTCGATCAAAATGTCGTTTTTTTAAATTTAGAAAATGCTTTATCTATTTTTAATAAGGAGGAAAAAGATCAGAATATAGAGATTTATTTAAACGATCCGCTAAAAGCAAATGAATATAAGAAAGAAATTCAAAAAATGAATCCAAATTATTTTGTTTATACTTGGTCTGATCTTAATAAATCATTCTTTAGTGCTTTAAAAGTTGAGAGAAACGTGATGTTTTTAATACTATCATTAATTTTGGTTGTTGCTGCTTTTAATATTATCTCTGGTTTAACGATACTGATTAAGAATAAAACAAAAGAAATTGCAATATTGAAGACTCTTGGTTTAAATAACAATTCAATCAAAAAATCTTTTTTTTTAACTGGTTTTTCAATTGGATTTTTTTCTACATTATGTGGAATAATATTGGGCACGGTAATTTCTCTAAATATCGAAAAGATAAGAATTTTTTTATCTAAGGTATTAAATTTAGAAATTTTTCCATCTGATATCTATTTTTTAGACAAAATTCCTAGTGAAATAAACTTTATTTCATTAGTAATAATTTTTATTATTTCTATATCCATTTCGGCGATTGCCTCGTATTTACCAGCAATGAAAATTTCAAATATGAAAACATTTAGGGCATTAAGATATGAGTAAAGAAATTTTAAAGACTATAAATATAAAAAAAAATTTTCAAAATAGGAATAAATCAATAACTTTATTTAAAAATCTAAATTTGAAAATCAACAAAGGAGATCTCGTTGCTTTGGTAGGACCCTCTGGTTCTGGAAAATCATCATTACTTCATATTATAGGTTTACTCGACGAACCAACAAATGGAAAAATATTAATTAATAATCAAGATACATCTTCATTTTCAAATTTGAAAAAAGATGTGATTAGAAGTCGAAGTATATCAATAATATTCCAAGATAATAATTTATTATCAGATTTTACAGCTTTAGAAAATGTTATGATGCCATTGATAATAAGAGGTGAGAAGGAAAAAGTTATTTTAAAAAAAGCAAAAAAAATGTTGAAAAATGTAAAAATTTTAAACAGAAGTGATCATTTTCCAAATCAACTTTCTGGCGGTGAACAACAAAGAGTAGCTATAGCTAGGGCCCTAGTTGCAGAGACCAAATTAATTTTGGCAGACGAGCCAACAGGAAACTTAGACTACAAAACATCTGAAGAAATTTTTTCTCTTTTTTTGAAACTTAAAAAACTTAACAAAACAATTATTTTTGCAACTCATAATAGAGAACTTGCCAACAGGGCAGATTACAAGTTGTTTATTTCCGATGGTAATATAAAACGTGTAAATGCTCAAAATTGATAAAAAATTTAATAATATAAAAATTCATACTCAATATTCAATTTGTGAAGGGGCTATAAAAATTGATGATCTCGCAGACTATTGTAAAAGAAATAAGATTCAGTCAATGGGTTTGGCTGATAGCTATAATCTTTGTGGAGCTTTAGAATTTTCTGAAAAATTATCAAAAGTAGGAACTCATCCAATTATAGGAACTCAAATAAATTTAAAAGTGAGTAATATCATTGGAAAAATTACTCTTTATGCAAAATCTGAACAGGGTTACAAAAATTTGACTAAATTATCGTCTCTAAGTTATCTAAATAGAAAAGAGGTAGAGGAACCAAACTGTGAAATTCAAGATATAATTGCTAATAATAGTGATTTAATTTTACTCACAGGAAGTTATAGAGACTTTTTTGGAAAAATATTTCAAGCAAACAAATTAAAAGATTTTGAAAATACAATAATTTCTTTTAAAGAGCATTTTAAAGATAGGATTTATTTTGAAATTCAAAGACATAATGAAAATGATGAAGTAAATTTTGAAAATTACCTTTTAAAAAGTTCAAAATTTTTAAATATTCCTATTATTGCTACTCAAGAAGTTTTCTATTTAGATCAAAGTATGTACGAGGCTCATGATGCTTTAACATGTATAGGAGAAAAAAATTTCATTGAAGACAATAACAGATTTAAATTTAGCAATGAACATTATTTAAAAAAGCATGAGGAACTGCTTGATTTATACTCTGATATACCTGAAGCACTAGAAAATAATTTTAACTTTCATTTAAGATTTAGTTTTAAACCCAAAAAATCTAAACCAATACTTCCCTCAATCGCAAATAGTCGTCAAAATTCTCCTGAGGATGAACTACTTATTCAAGCAAAAGATGGGTTGTTAAATAGATTAAATAACTTTGTCTTTAAAAAAAACGGTAGCGTAAAAAAAGCAGAAATTAAAAAAACTTATGAAGATAGACTGAATCATGAAATAGATATTATTAATTCTATGGACTATGCTAGCTATTTTCTAATTGTTTCTGATTACATCAAATGGGCAAAAAAAAATTCTATACCTGTCGGGCCTGGAAGAGGTTCTGGAGCAGGTTCTTTAGTTGCTTATTCTTTAGATATAACTGATTTAGATCCTATAGAATTTGATTTAATTTTTGAGAGATTTTTAAATCCTGATAGAATTTCAATGCCTGATTTTGATATAGATTTTTGTGAGGAAAAAAGAGATCAAGTTTTTGAATATTTAAATAAAAAATATAAAGGTGGTGTAGCTCATATTATCACCTTTGGTAAACTAAAAGCCAGAATGGTACTAAGGGATGTGGGTAGGGTACTTGGCCTGACTTATGGACACGTTGATAGAATTTGTAAAATGGTTCCCTTTGATCCATCTCGACCATTAACTCTCCAGGAGTCAATCGATAGAGAACCTAGATTTAAAGAAGAAATTAAAAATAATCCAAAAGTTAAAAAACTCATTGAACTTTCTTTAAAACTTGAGGGATTAAACAGAAATATGGCCACCCATGCCGCTGGAGTAGTAATTGCTGGAGAAAAACTTTCTGAACAATTTCCTCTTTATACAGATCATAATTCTAATCTAGTATTACCATCTACTCAGTTTGATATGTATTCATCAGAAAATGCTGGTTTAGTAAAATTTGACTTACTAGGTTTAAAAACTTTGACTGTTATTGACAAAACTCTAAAAAGATTAAGGAGTAAAGATATACATGTAGATATTACAAAAATTAATCAAAATGATGAAAAAGTTTTTTCACTTCTCTCTACCGGTGAAACTACTGGACTATTCCAACTTGAAAGCGCAGGAATGAGAGAAGCAATTAAACAAATGAAACCAAATAGATTTGATGACATCATTGCTTTAGTAGCCTTATATCGTCCAGGCCCTATGAGCAATATCCCTATTTATAATGATTGTAAAAATGGAAAAAGAGATCCTGATTATATACATCCAACGTTAAAAGAAATACTAAAGCCCACTTACGGAATAATAATATATCAGGAACAAGTAATGCAAATTGCACAAATATTAGCAGGTTTCACTGCGGGGGAAGCAGATATATTACGAAGAGCTATGGGAAAAAAAAAGAAGGCGGAGCTAGATAGACAAAAAGAGAGATTTATAAATGGTGCTATAAAAAACGGAATAACTAAAGATGTTGCCAGTTTTGTTTTTACAAAAATTGAACCTTTTGCACAATATGGGTTTAACAAAAGTCACGCAGCAGCTTACGCTTTAATTGCATACCAAACAGCGTATTTAAAGACATATTTTAAAGAAGATTTTATAGCTGCAACAATGTCTACAGAATTAACAAATACGTCAAAACTAAGAGAATTTGTTGAAGAACTCAAAAGATTAAAAGTGGAAATTATAAGCCCATCAATTAATAAATGTTTCGACGAATTTAAAGCAATAGAGGGAAAAATTTATTATGGCTTAGGTGCTATTAAAAACGTAGGGAATGAAGCAATATCTAACATAATACAAGAGAGAGAAAAAAATGGAAAATTCAAGTCATTTAAAGATTTTGTTAGCAGAGTAAATTCTAAAGATGTAAATAAATTACAACTTGAAGGTTTAACAAAAGCTGGGGTATTTGATGAGTTTGAAAAAGATAGAAATAAGATATTTAATTCTATACCAACTATTATTCAAAAGATTAAAAATATTAATGATGAAAAAAATAATAATCAAACAAATTTATTTGAAAAAGCAGATATTTTATCTAATGATTTTGAATTTTTACCCTCTAAGGCTTGGACTCAAAAAGAGCTTTTAGCAGAAGAATTCAAATCATTAGGATTTTATATTTCAGACCATCCCTTAAATGAGTATCAGGACATTTTCCATCAACTCAATATAATTTCTTACAATGAATTCTATAATAATGACATGAGTGAAGGTTTAATTGCAGGTACAATAATGTCTATTCAAGAAAAAAAAAGTGCAAAAGGAACTCCTTATGCAATAGTCAGGTTTAGTGATAAAAAAGGTGAATTTGAATTATTTCTTTTCGCAGAAATTTTAGTAAGTAATAGAGATAAGTTAAAAGAGTCTGAGTCATTTGTGATTACACTGCAAAAAGATAAAGTTACAGGGGAAGAAACAAAAAAAAGAGCTAATGTTAGAAAAATATTAAGTTTAAGTCAGGTAGTAAATGAACCTTATAAAAAAGTAACAATTGAGCTTAGGGAAAATTTTAATATCAAAGAAATTAAAGAAATTTTATCTTCAAATGGAAAAACAGTAGTTAATTTAGTCATTAAAAATAATAACAAAAAGGCCACTTATTCTCTTCAAAACAATAGAAAATTCGATTTAAAACACCTCAAAGCATTAAAAGCTAAGGATTACGTTGCAAAAATAACTGTTTAGACTATTGATTTTTTAAGTCGTTTGTATATATCAATGTTTGATTTCGCACACAGTATAAAGGGTATTGCCCTACCGGTCCATTAATTTGGAGTAACTGTGGTGGATTAACCGGAAAATTATGAATGTACCTAAGGTAGATATAAAACAACTTTTAGAAGCTGGAGTGCATCTAGGTCATAAGACTTTAAGATGGAACCCAAAAATGAAAAAATACATTTTTGGTGAAAAAAACTCAATACATATAATTGATTTAACTCAAACAGTGGATTTTCTAAAAAATGCATTAGTTCAAGTGCATAAAGTTATATCAAGTGGAGGAAAATTACTAATTGTTTCAACAAAAAAACAAGCATCGGAACAAGTTAGTGAGCTTGCAAAAGATACTGGTCAATTTTATGTAAATTATAGATGGTTAGGGGGCATGCTTACTAATTGGAATACTATACAAAATTCAATTAAGAGATTAAAAAAATTAGAAGAACAATTGTCTAAAGAAAATTTAGGATTTACAAAAAAAGAAATTATTAAATTTGGTAAAGAGAAAGAAAAACTTAAAAGATCACTTGGAGGCATCTCTGAAATGAAAAAAACTCCAGATTTAATTTTTATTATAGATACAAATATTGAGTCCTTAGCAGTAGCTGAGGCCAAAAAACTAGGAATACCAATAATTGCTGTTCTAGATACTAACTCTGATCCGACAGGTATTGATTTTCCTATTCCGGGGAATGATGATGCCAGAAGATCAATAAATCTTTATTGTGAACTTATTAAAGATACGATTAAAGATGCTGAAAAATTTATAAAAGGTTCTGACGATAAAGAGCCAAAAAGTAAAACTCCAGAGATAAAACAGAAAAAAAAATAATCATTCCATTAATGTCTGGTAAAGAATTATTACAAAATATTAAAAAACTCAGAGAGATGACTGGTGTCGGATTTAAAGATTGTAAAGCTGCATTGGATGAAACAAAAGGAGATATTGAAAAATCAATAGAATATCTAAGAAAAAAGGGAATAGCTAAAGCCTCAAAAAAAATGAGCAGAACAGCATCTGAAGGTTTAGCTTTAGTAAAAGAGGATAAAGGACAAATTTCTATAATTGAAATTAATAGTGAAACAGATTTTGTTGCTAAGAATGATGATTTTATAAATTTTTGTAAGGAAATTTCAAATATAAATTTTTTAACTAAGGCTAATCTAGATGATCTAAACAATTCGAAAATGAAAAATGGGCTTTTAGTAAAAGACTCTCTTGTCAATTTAATCGCAAAAATAGGAGAAAAAATTACTATTAGAAGAGCAAAATTCTTCGATAATTTAAAAGGTATGAATTTCTTTTATGTACATTCAGCTTTAGAGGAAAATATCGGAAAAATAATATCAATTGTAAAATTAGACGGTATTGTAAAAGGTAAAAATGATAATATAGGAAACAAATTGGCAATGCATATTGCTGCATCAAATCCTCTAGCGATTGATAGAGAGGATATTGATAAACAAATTGTAGATAAAGAAATTGAAATTATCAATGCTGAAATAGAAAATTCAGGAAAACCAAAACAAATAGTAGATAAGATCTCTAAAGGCAAAATATCCAAATTTTTAGATGATAACTCTCTTTTAAATCAAATCTGGATAATGGATCCAAAAAAAAAAGTGAGTCAAATTTTAAAAGAAAACTCATCAGGTAAAGAAATTAGTGTTATAGAATTCGTTAAATATAAAGTTGGAGAAGGAGTTTAAAAGTGAGCAGTGAATTTAATGAAACAAATTACTCATCTAAGATGAGTAAAAGTATCCAATCTTTGAAAAAAGATATATCAACTCTTAGAACAGGAAGAGCTAACACAAACATGTTGGATACTATTAAAGTAGATGTTTACGGTCAATTAATGCCGATAGATCAACTTGCTACTGTGAGTGTTCCAGAAGCAAGGTTAATTTCTATTCAAGTTTGGGATAAAGCAAATGTAAACATAATAGAATCTTCTATTCAAAAATCCGAGTTAGGAATAAATCCACAAATTGATGGTCAAATTATAAGACTAAGAATTCCAGATTTAACAGAAGAAAGAAGAAAAGAGCTAATAAAAGTTTTAAAAAATATGGGTGAAAAAGGAAAAATAGCTGTCAGAAATATCAGAAGAGAGGCAAATGAAGAATTAAAGAAGAAATTAAAAGATAAAGTTATCTCAGAGGATCAAAATAAAAATTTCGAAAAAAATATTCAAAAAATAACAGATAATAGTATTGATAATATTGATAAAATTTTAATTGATAAAGAAAAAGAGATTAGCCAAATATGAGCAAACTCAACCATATTGCCTTTATAATGGATGGCAATGGAAGGTGGGGTATTAAAAATAAAAGAGGAAGAAACTTCGGACATTTAAAGGGAGTTGAAACTGTTAAAAAAATAGTAACCTACTCATTAAAATTAAATATTCCAATAGTCACTTTTTACGTTTTCTCATCTGAAAACTGGAAGCGTCCAAAGAAAGAGATTTCATTCTTATTTAAGCTTATAAAAAGATACTTTACAGATGAAATTGACAAAGTAGTTTCTGAGGGAATTAAAATAAATATAATTGGAGATACAAAAAAACTATCGCACGATTTGAATAAAATTCTTAAGAATACTGCCCAACTCACAAAAAAAAATAAAAAAATCATTGTTAATTTAGCTATAAACTATGGATCAAAACATGAAATTTTAAATGCATTTAAATTAATGAAGAAGAATATAAATATAAAAAAATTTGAAAAAAATCTATACACAAGCAATATGCCAGATCCTGATATATTGATAAGAACTGGTGGTCAGAAAAGGTTGAGTAATTTTATGCTATGGCAACTGGCTTATTCTGAGCTATTTTTCTTAGATAAATTATGGCCTGATTTTAAATCTTCGGATCTAAAAAAAATAATAAAAAAATTTAGTAAAATAAAAAGAAATTTTGGAGCTTTATAGTGACATCAAATTTAAAAAAAAGAATTTTTACATCTTTTATCTTATTTTTTTTAGTATTTTTAATATTCGAATTTAGTATTATACTTGTATATTCACTATTAATTTTAGGTGTCTTTTCAATTTTAGAGTTTTTAAATATAAGCAGAAAAATTTTTAAAAAAAAACTTTTCAAATATTTTATAAACTTGTTTTTTATTTTCTATGTTTTTCTTTTTAGCTCACTCATAATTTATTTTTTTAATTTTTTTCAATTAAAAATTTTAATACTCATAATTTTATGTGGATGTATTTCTTCTGACATAGGAGGTTATATATTTGGAAATATCTTAAAGGGACCTAAGTTAACGAAAATTAGCCCAAAAAAAACGATTGCCGGAGCAGTAGGTTCTATACTGTTGTCTAATCTTTCAATATTTATTTTATTTTTCTATCTGACGGGAGTTTCAAATTTAAATATTATTTTAATAGCAACTGTTACTTCGATCAGTTGTCAATTAGGAGATCTATTGTTTTCATTTCTTAAAAGAAAAGCTATGATAAAAGATACTGGTAATTTTTTCCCTGGTCACGGCGGTGTGTTGGATAGATTAGATGGTATACTATTAGGAGTTCCAGTAGGTATAATTGTAACGATTTTTTATATTTAAATGACACTTAAAATTTCTATCTTAGGATCTACAGGTTCGATCGGTCGATCAGCACTCAGTATAGTTGATAAAGAACGTAAAAAAATTAGCATTAATATATTATCTGCTAATAGAAATTATGATCTAATAAAAAAACAAATTATGAAATATAAACCTAAATATTTTGTAATATCAGACATATTTATTTTCAACAAAATAAAAAAAACTTTCAAAAATAAAAAAACAAAAGTAATAAATAATTTTGATTCTTTTGGATTAAATGATAAGTCAGACATATGTATTTCAGCAATTCCAGGAATTGCTGGTTTGCAACCAACCTTATCGTTAATCAAAATAAGTAAAAAAATTTTAGTTGCTAATAAAGAGTCAATTATTTGTGGTTGGAGTTTAATAAAAAAAGAGTTAGTAAAATACAAAACCAAAATTACCCCAATCGACTCTGAACATTTCTCTATTTTTCAATTACTTAAAAATCACAAATTAGATGAGATAAAAAAAATTTACATTACCGCATCAGGAGGACCATTTCTTCACCTTAAATCTAAACAACTAAAAAATATTAAACCTAAAGATGCTCTTAAACACCCAAAATGGAAAATGGGAAAAAAAATTTCAATAGACTCTGCAACTTTAATGAATAAAATTTTAGAAATAATTGAAGCCCAAAAATTGTTTTTAATACCGAATAATAAATTAGAAATAATTATTCACCCTAATTCTCTTGTGCATGCGATAATTGAGCTCAAAAACGGTCTATCAAAATTTTTATACCATCAGACATCTATGATAATTCCACTTGCAAATGCTATTTTTGAAGAAAATTTAAATATTGAAAAATTTTATAAAATTAAAAATAATAAAGATAACATGATCAATGATTTAAAGTTTCAAAAAGTCAATAATACCATATTTCCAATTATTAAAATTAAAAACAGAGCTAATGAATACACTTCTACCTCTATTATTATAAATGCAGCTAATGAAATATTAGTTGATCAATTTCTTCAAAAAAAGATACCTTTTTTGAGTATTTCTAAAATCATTATGAACATTCTTAATGATAGAAATTATAGAAAATATGCTATAAAAAAACCTAAAAATATTTTTCAAATCAAACAAATTGACACTTGGGCAAGAAAATTGACAATAAATAAAATAGATAATGTATAGATTCTTCTTTTTAATAATATCTTTCTCATTCTTATTTTCGGCTTTGAAAGCTGAAATTGTTAATGAAATAATTATAAGCGGTAATAAAAGAGTTTCACAAGAAACTGTAAAAATCTATGGTGAAATTAAAATAAATCAGGATTATAAAGAGAGGGATTTAAATTTAATCTTAAACAATCTTTATCAAACTAATTTCTTTGAAGATGTAAAAATTTCATTATCTAATGGAATTTTAAGAGTAGTTTTAAAAGAATATCCTTCAATTAATCAATTAATTATTATTGGTGAAAAAAGTAAAAAATATAAGGAGCAAATTAAAAAGGTCATCTATACTAAAGAGAAAGGGTCTTTGATAAAATCACGTCTTGCCAACGACATTGAATTAATTGAAAGTTTATATTCGTCTTTAGGTTATAACGTTGCAAAAGCCGAAGCTAAATTAAAAAAAATTGATGAAAGTAATTTTGATTTATTAATTGAAATAGATCGTGGAGTACAAACTAAGATTTCAAACATTAGTTTCTTAGGTAACAATAACGTGAGAAGCATGAGACTTAGAAATGTAATAGCTAGTGAAGAGGACAAATTTTGGAAAGTTATTTCTAAAAATACAGTTTTAAGTGAAAATCTAATAAATTTAGATATTCGATTGCTTACAAATTATTACAAATCGATAGGATTTTATAATGTGAAAGTAAATTCAAATTTAGCTGAATTAAGGGAGAACAGCAAAGTTAATCTACAATATTCAATTGATGAAGGAAAAAGGTTCTCAATAAATAAAATTTCAACGAATGTTGACCCAGTTTATGATAACAAACTATTCTTTCCACTACAAAAAACATATAAAAAATATGTTGGAGAGTATTATTCACCGTTTAAAATTAAAAAAATGTTGGAAGAACTAGATGAGCTGATTGATGATAATAATTTACAGTTCGTAGAGCACAACGTCAAAGAGGAAATGGACGGAAATTCAATAAATATTACTTTTAATGTTTATGAAGGTGAAAAAACTGTTGTAGAGAGAATAAATATTTTGGGTAATAGAATTACAAATGAAGATGTTATTAGAGGAGAGTTAATTTTAGATGAAGGTGATCCTTTTACTAAATTAAATTTAGATAAATCAATTGCCGAAATTAAAGCAAGAAATATTTTTAGAAAAGTAAATAGCAATGTCAAGGATGGGTCAGAAAATAACTTAAAGATAATAGATATTGTTGTCGAGGAACAGCCAACTGGAGAAGTAAGTGCCGGAGCAGGAGTAGGTACAAGTGGAGGAACTTTCACAATAGGCGTTAAAGAAAACAATTGGCTTGGAGAAGGTAAGACAGTTGGATTTGATTTACTGGTTGATGAGGAGTCTTTAGCAGGTACACTTAAATTCATTAATCCTAATTACGATTTCTTAGGAAATTCAATAAATTATTCTATTTCTAGTGAAGGAAATGATAAACCAGACCAAGGTTATGAAAACACTGTAGTATCAGCTTCAATAGGTACTTCATTTGAACAGTACCGTGATGTAAGAGTATCTTTAGGGTTAGGCGCCAGTTATGATGATCTAAGAACAGTTGGTTCAGCAAGTGACTCTTTAAAAAAGCAAAGTGGTGAATATACTGACCTTACAGCTAGATACGGTATTTCATACGATAAAAGGAATAGAGTATTTAATCCAACCGGAGGCTCAATAACAAAATTTAGTCAAAAGTTACCTTTATATGCAGATAAGGCAGCTATCTCAAACACTCTAAGTTCAAGTACTTATAAATCATTCAGCGAAAATATAGTTGGCGCAGGTAAATTTTATTTTAGTGCAATTAATGGCCTAGGATCTGACGATGTAAGGCTTAGTAACAGGAAAAATTTAAGCACAAGAAGACTAAGAGGTTTTGAAAAAAGTAAAGTTGGACCTGTTGATGGAAATGACCA
>CABYYJ010000003.1 GCA_902523185.1 uncultured Pelagibacteraceae bacterium
CTTTACCCATGTTACAAATAATTTTCCAGCTTTTATAATCTATTGGCATTACTGACAACCTGCTTTGTTTTATCAGCGGTAAATGAGAAATTTTCCTGTTTTCTTTAATTTTTTCCAAAGAAATAGACGTTTTAAATTTACTCACAAACCTAACTTGAACAGCCACAAACCTCTTCTCCCTATCAGTTTTATCGGTAAACGCTGATTTAATTACTTTAACTATACCTACAATTTCTTTTCCAATATTTGAATGGTAGAAAAAACATAAGTCACCTTTTTTCATTTTTCTCAAATTATTTGCAGCTTGATAATTTCTAACTCCATCCCAAGCAGCACCTTTTGTCCCAGCTTTAATTTGCTGCTCAATCGACCAAACATCGGGCTCAGACTTAAGTAACCAATATTTCATTATAATTTTAAACCTGGCCCTTTCATGTAGGGAGCATTTTCATCTAAAGGCCATCTAGATTTAGCCTCGACATCAATTTCATTCAATAAATTTTTCTTAAATCTTTGAATTCCAGCCCAGGCAATCATAGCACCATTATCACCACAAAATTTTAAATTAGGGTAAACAGTTTTAAATCCTATTTCTTTCGAGAGCTTTTCTAAATTTTCTCTTATCGAAATATTAGCAGCCACACCTCCAGCTACAACTAAATTAATATTCGATGTATTAGTTTTTTCTTTAAACATTTGAATTGCAATTTTTGTTTTTTTATAAAGAATTTTGTTTATGGCATTTTGAAAAGAAGCTGCAAGACTAAACCTTAATTTATCGTTTCCATTTATTTTTTTTGATTCTCTTAAAACCGCAGTTTTAAGTCCAGCAAATGATAAATTACACCCTGCTTTATTTATTATTGGTTCAGGAAGTTTAAAAAAATTTTTATCTCCTAGTTTTGAAGCCTTCTCAACACTTGGTCCACCCGGATAACCTAGGTCAAGCATTTTTGCAGTTTTATCAAAAGCTTCCCCTAAAGCATCGTCTATCGTGGTGCCTAATTGTAAGTACTCATTAACATCTTTCACAATTAAAAATTGAGAGTGACCTCCAGAAATTAATAAAAGCAAATAAGGGAATTGAATATTGTTTTCTAATCCTGGACTAAGAGCATGACCTTCTAAATGATTGACTGCAACGAATGGTTTATTTGAAAACGCAGCAATTGATTTACCAATGTTTAGACCAACTGTTAAACATACAATCAAACCTGGACCTGCAGTAGCCGCAATTCCATCTATTTCATTCAAAGAAACTTTACTTTCCTCTAAAGCAGCTTTGATTATAAACTCAATATTTTCTAAATGCGCTCTAGCAGCTAATTCTGGTACCACTCCTCCAAATTTTTCATGTTCTGAAATCTGACTTGAAACGATATTTGATAAAACATCTGCAGTACCCCTATCATTTTCTCTAATTACAGATGCTGCAGTCTCATCGCAGCTTGTTTCAATTCCTAAAAATGTAATCTTTTTTGTCATCTCTTTAAAAAATTAAAATAGTATAAAATACTTCTATCAAATATATAATCAATTAATGAAAAAAATTACAATCGGAGCTAGAGGCAGTAAACTTTCATTAGCTTATGTGGCAAAAGTTAAAGAGCTATTAATAAAAAACAATAATTACCTCAAAAAGGAAAATATTTATTTTAAAGCCATAAAAACATCAGGTGATCTAAATTTAAATAAGAACATTTCAGAAATAGGTGGAAAAAGTTTATTTTGTAAAGAAATTGAAGAAAGTTTATTAAAAAAAGAAATAGATATTGCTGTCCATTCTCTAAAAGATATGGAGGCAAATGAAAATGAGAATCTTTTGATTGGAGCATATTTAAAAAGAAACGACCACCGAGATGTAATAATTAGCGATAAAATTGAAAATATTTCTGATTTAAGAAATGGCGTAAGAATTGGCTCAAGTTCAAAAAGGAGAGAGCTTCAATTAAAAAGAATTAATAATAAAATTTCTGTAATTAATATTCGTGGAAATATTGACACTAGAATAAATAAAATCAACGAGAACAACTTAGACGGTATCATTCTTGCAGCCGCTGGAGTTAAATCACTTAAACTCGATAAAAGGATCAGCTTAACTTTTAATTGTGAACAAATTTTACCAGCAGTAGGACAGGGAATAATTGCTGTGCAATGTAGAAAAGAAGATGAAATTAAAAATTCAATAAAAAGAATAAACGATAGTGCGACTAGTTTATGCGCAATAGCCGAAAGAAAAATGCTTCAAACCATTGGAGGTGATTGTGATACTGCAATAGGTGGGCTAGCAGAAATTGAAAACCATAATCTAAAACTAAAAGCTCAGCTTTTTTCTGACAGTGGTCAAGAAAGTTTTGAATACGAACTTACAGGCAGGGAGGTCGATGCTTCTTTTATTGGAAAAAGTGTTGGAGAAAAATTATTAGATCTAGCTGGAGAAAAATTTAAAAAAAAATGAATATTATAATAACAAGACCTTTAATAGACTCTGAGGATTTAATGGGTAGATTATTTTCTTTAGGTCATAAAATTATTCATGTCCCTACTTTAAAGATCTCCAAAGTTGAACTTGATCCTATTGATCCAGATGAATTTAATGCATTTATATTTACAAGTGCTAATGCAATAAGAAATCTTAAATTATTAAAACTAGATAGAAATAAACTTTGTTTCTGTGTTGGAGCAATTACTGAAAAGATTGTAAGACAACAAGGTTATAATAATACAATTTCAGCTGGTGGTACGATAAATGCGTTAAAAAATATTATCATTAATTCAAATAACTTAGATAAAAAAAAAGTCTTAGCGTATATATGTGGAGATAATATTACCTCAAACTTAGATTTAGAACTTCAAAAAGAAGGTTTCCAAATAAAAAAAATCATCAATTATACTTCAGAAAAAATTAAAGAATTAAACGAAGATACGAATAATTTAATAAAAGATCATCCTCCTGACATAATTTTTGTTTACTCAAAAAGAAGTGCAGAAAGCTTTATTGATTTAGTAAAAAATTACTCACTCAATGGACTGATGACAGGCTCAAAAGTTATGTGTATAAGTGAAAAAGTTTCAAATGTTTTTAAAGAAGCTGGATGGAAAAATTTAGAAACCTTCGAAGTTGGAGATGAACTTATAAAAATTGGTAATTAAATGGAAGTACTGAAAAATTTTAAGAAATTATTTTTAGATGTTTGGAATCAAGGTATTTCAGGAGTCAATATTTCAGAAATCATTATTGCTTTAATAATTTTTCTATTTTTTCTTTTTTTGAGAGGAATATTTTCAAAATTTGTAATTAAAAGACTGGAGAATTACGTATCAAAAACCTCAAACAACTTTGATAATTCTCTTGTAAAATCCATGGAAGGGCCAGCTAGGTTTTTTCCGATTGTATTAGGTTTTTTTGTAGCTACTAGTTATTTAACTATTGAAACTCAAGCTGCAAATTTTTTAGAAACTATTAATCGTTCTTTAATTACAATTCTTATATTCTGGACCTTTCACCAAATTGTTGGACCCTTTTCAAATGTTGTAAAATCAGTCAGTGATTTACTTTCTAGGGATTTGGTTAATTGGATTATCAAAGCTCTAAAGGTCTTAATAATAATTTTAGGTTTAGCGGCTGTTTTAGAACTTTGGGGAATTAAAATTGGACCAATTATAGCCGGACTAGGACTATTTGGTGTTGCCGTTGCACTTGGAGCGCAAGACTTATTTAAAAATTTAATTTCAGGTATATTAGTTTTAGTCGAAAAAAGATTTAAAGTTGGAGATTGGATATACGTTGAAGATGTTATTGAAGGCACAGTTGAGTCAATAGGTTTTAGATCTACAGTTGTTAGAAGATTTGACAAATCTCTAGCAACAATTCCTAATTTTCAGTTTGCAGAAAAAGCAGTAATAAATAATTCTTTAATTACCAATAGGAGGATTAATTGGATTATAGGCTTAGAATATAGAACAACAAGCAAGCAATTGATTGATATCAAACAACAGATAGAAAATTTTATAAAAAATAGTGAATTGTTTTCAAAATCAGAAAATACAATGTTATCCGTGAAAATCGATCAATTCGCTGCAAGTTCAATCGATATTAAACTAATATGTTTTACTAAAACTACAAAATACCTAGAGTGGATGAAGGTAAAAGACCTTTTAGCCCTTGAAATAAAAAACATAGTAGAAAAAAATAATGCATCTTTTGCATTTCCTAGTACATCAATTTATGTGGAGAAAAACTAATGAAATCCGTATTAATTTTATTTGATAATGTCGTAAGCCTTTACATATGGATACTAATAATACATGTTATATTTAGTTGGTTAGTAGCTTTCAATGTTTTAAATACAAGTAATAGATTTGTTTATTCTGTCTTAGATATTTCTTATAAACTTACAGCACCTCCTTTAAATTTCATTAGAAGATTTTTACCTAATTTGGGATCTATAGATATCTCTCCTGTGATACTGATTTTAGGATTGATGTTTTTTAGAAATTTAGTTTTTGAAATGCTCGCACCAGGATTATTTTTAAGATGATTATTGATGGAAAAAAAGAAGCAAAGATTATTAGAAATGAAATTAAAAAAGAAATTTCAGATTTAAAGAAAAAAAGCGGTAAAACACCCAGTCTTACAGTTATCTTGGTCGGAGATTTTGCGCCCAGTTTAATATACGTAAAGAATAAAGAAAAAAGTGCTAGAGAAGTTGGCATTAACTCTGAAGTAATTAGATATCCAAAAAATGTGGGCGAAAAAGACATTTTAGAAAAAATTGAAGAATTGAATAAAAAAGATGAAATTTCTGGTATCTTAGTTCAGCTTCCTTTACCGAGCCAAATAAGTAAAGAGAAAATTATTAATGCAATTAATCCATCGAAAGATGTAGACGGCTTTAACCCAATTAATGTTGGTAATCTATCATCAGGTTATGACTCAATCGTTCCTTGCACTCCTTTAGGATGTCTTTTATTGATTAAAAAGATAGATTCAAATTTAGCAGGCAAACATGCTGTTATAATAGGAAGATCAAATTTAAACGGTAAACCAATGGCTCAATTACTATTAAAGGAAAATTGCACTGTAACTATAGTTCACTCAAAAACAAATGATTTAAAAAATGAGTGCATCAAAGCAGATATTTTAGTAGCAGCTGTCGGAGTTCCAAATTTAATCAAAAAAGATTGGGTTAAAAAAAATGCTATTGTTATAGATGTTGGTATTAATAAAGTAGGAGAAAAAATAGTAGGAGATGTTAATTTTGATGAATTAAAAGATAATGTTAAAGCGATTACTCCTGTGCCTGGAGGTGTAGGACCAATGACAATTGCATGTTTATTAAAGAATACTTTAACGTGTTTTAAAGCTCGCTTGACCTAGACTTTTCAATTTTTAAGTACCTACTATTTCTAAATCTTATAATAACTGTAGCAATCGCAACTATCAAAATAGCTAAAGAAATATAAATCAAGTTTGCAGGGTCACTCTCTTTATCTTGTAATATTATGAACCTAGCTAGAGCTGTAATAGCTATGATTAAAGGATATGTTATCCTTACTGATTGAGTTTCCCAATAGGATCTCACTAAACCTATTACCTCAATATAGATGAACATTAAAAGTAAGTCAGCTAATGTAATATCTTTGTTTTCATACATTTCTTTCATTTCTAAAAAAAAGGCAATAATAGTTGATACAAGAACAACTATAACTGCAACTAACTGAATATTTCGAATCGAACTGTTCATCTGTAATTAATCTATCAAAAATTTAAGCTTTGTTTAACTGTTTAGAGTGGAATTTTATGAAATTTTCAACTTTTCTTTTATTAAAGGTTTTATTTTCCTCAAAAGAAACTTTTTTCATTGAATAAGCTTTATTTTTTGTCCTTCTTGACATAATAGTTATGTTACCTTTACATAAACTTAAAACAATGTCGCCAGAAACTTTGCTTCTTTTTTTATCAATTAATTTTTGTAACTTTAATCTTTTTTTAGAAAACCAATAACCATTATATATAAGCTCAGCATACTCTGGCATTATTCTCTCTTTTTTATGAGCAGTCTCTTTATCAAGAGTTACAGACTCTATAGCTCTATGTGCAGTATACAACAAAGTACCCCCTGGAGTTTCGTAAACACCTCTAGATTTAATTCCAATAAATCTGTTTTCGACTAGATCAACTCTTCCTATTCCATTTTTTCCAGCTAGAATATTCAATTTACTTAAAAGCTTTTCAGGATTTAATTTTTTTCCATTCACTGCAATTGGATCACTATTTTTAAAAGTAATTTTTACTTTTGTTGGTTTGTTAGGTGCTTTTTGAGGTGAAACTGTTCTCTGATAAATAAATTCAGGAGCAGGGTTTTTTGGGTCCTCTAAAACTTTGCCTTCTGTTGAGGTATGAAAAATATTGTCATCTACAGAAAATGGTGGTGCGCCTTTTTTATCTTTAGGAATTGGTATTTTGTTTTTTTTAGCGTATTTAATTAAATCTGCTCTTGATTGCAATTTCCATTCTCTCCAAGGCGCTATGGTTTTAATCTTGTTTTTACCAAAATATGCATATCCAAGCTCAAATCTTACTTGATCGTTGCCTTTTCCAGTTGCGCCATGAGAAACAGCAAAAGCTTTAAATTTTTTTGCAATCTCAATTTGTCTTTTTGCTATTAACGGTCTTGCTATAGATGTACCCAATAGATATATCCCCTCATAAACTGCATGAGCTCTTATCATTGGAAAAACATAATCTTTAACAAAAATATTTTTTAGATCCTCAATAATTATTTTTTTAACGCCCAATCTTTTAGCATTTTTAACAATCTTTTTTTTATCTAAAACTTGACCAATATCAGATGTGTAAGCTATTATCTCAGCATTATAATTTTCTTGTAACCATCTTAAAATTATAGATGTATCTAAACCGCCCGAGTAGGCTAAAACAATTTTTTTCATTTAATTGCAAGTCTTTTTTGCTGTGTTGTATGCTTTTGTGAAACCCATCATTGAATAGTGATCTGTAGTCTCAGCTCCCTTTGTGGTTCTCGCCTTAACAATTATATCTGTTGCTTTTTTCATTAATTGAATAAACTTTTTTTCCTCTTGATCATCCAATAACCAAGCAAAGTTTTTTTGAGAAAAAAAAGAGTACCTTCTTTTTCCTGAGCTGGCAGTAACACTAGAAGTCTTATAATCATGCCCACTTGTTAAACTTACTTCATCTTTGATTTCTTCAGATGGTCTAAAGGTTACAAATAATTTAGATTTATCTCTTTTTACTGCTGCAGGGGCTCTTTTTGTTGGAATAGTTTGAGCAAAGCAAATTTTACCTTTATCAGTCTCTGCCACAAAGCTCTCCCAGTTTTTATATTTTCCTGTTGACCTTGGAGTAACCGCAAAAGCATTGAGAGTGAATAAAACTAAAATTAATAATAAACAAAGTTTTTTAACCAACATATTTTGTTTTTATACTAAAATACATCTATTTCAATGCTTTGAATTATGGAGATGGATTAGGATTATTATTATGAATAATATTAATCTTGCTCAATATGTCATCAGACAGTTCAATATTGACGCTATTTATATTTTCTTTCAATTGATCCATTGTAGTTGCTCCAATTATATTGCTTGTTACGAAAGGCCTGGTATTTACAAAAGCTTGTGCTAATTGAGCCATCGTCATATTGTTTTCTTTCGCAAGTTTATAATACTCCTCGTACGCTTTCATTGCCAAAGGATTTAAATGTCGTTCCCAACCTTTAAATAAAGCTTGTCTAGAATTTTTTGGCATTTGGCCATTTCTATATTTACCGGATAGAGCACCTGTTGCTAGAGGGTAATAAACTAGAAGACCACACTTCTCTCTAATTGAAATTTCAGACATCCCTATTTCATAAGTCCTATTAACTAAATTATATGGGTTTTGGACTGACATCATTCTAGGTAATTTTTTACTCTTAGACAACTCAATGTATTTTGAGAGACCATATGGAGTTTCATTGGACATACCGATATATCTTATCTTACCGCTCTTAATAAATTTTTCTAATGCTTCAAGAACACTTTCAAAACTATTCCATTCTCCCTCATCACTATCTAATTTGTAGTCTCTTTTTCCAAAGTAATTGGTTGATCTTTCAGGCCAATGTAATTGATACAAATCAATATAATCTGTTTTCAACCTTTTTAAGCTTCCATCAATTGCTTCACCTATTGTTTTTTCGTCAAAATTATTACCACCACCTCTTATCCAATTACATCCCGGTCCAGCTACTTTTGTAGCTAATATTATTTTTTTCCTATTTTTTCTTTTCTCAAACCAATTTCCAATCATAATTTCAGTCTTCCCGTAAGAATCTGAGTTGGGAGGTACCGAATAAAGCTCAGCTGTGTCAAAAAAATTTATTCCCTTTTCAACTGAGTAATCCATTTGTTCAAATGCCTCTTTTTCGGTATTTTGAGTTCCCCAAGTCATAGTTCCCAGACATATTAAACTTACATCCAAGTTTGTAGTGCCTAATTTTTTAAATTTCATAAAATTGTAATAATTATAATAGTTTTTAGGTCAATTTTTGCCTATTGAAAAGTATTTAAAAAATCTTATATAATTACCCATGGAATTTAATAAACAAAAAACAGCTGTTCGATCATCTGCATCTGAAGCAGTTATAGATCAAGGCCTAAGATCTTACATGCTTAAGGTTTACAATTATATGGCATCAGGAGTGCTATTGACTGGGTTTGTTGCTTTATTGTTTTTTAAAATGGCCGTGGTTACTTCTTCGGAAGGTCAGATTGTCGGTTTAACGAATTTTGGTAACTCCATTTACGCCTCAGGTTTAAAATGGGTTATAATGTTAGCGCCACTTGCAATAGTCTTCTATATGAGTTTTGGAATAGCCAAAATGTCTGCAGCAAAAGCGCAAACAACTTTTTGGATTTTTGCGGCTTTGATGGGAGCATCTTTATCATCAATCTTTTTAATTTATACTGGCGCTAGTATTACAAGAGTTTTCTTTATCACAGCCGGTACTTTCGGTGCGATGAGTATCTACGGATACACCACAAAAAGAGATCTAACTAAACTTGGCTCTTTTTTAATGATGGGTTTATTTGGAATTATAATTGCCTCGCTAGTTAATATTTTTATGAAATCTTCAATGATGTATTTCGTAATTTCAATAATTGGTGTGCTGATATTTGTTGGTTTAACAGCATATGATACTCAAAAAATTAAAAATATGTATTTAGTAAGCGATAGTGGTGAGCTGATGGGTAAAAAAGCTGTTATGGGTGCTTTAACACTTTACCTTGATTTCATAAATCTTTTCATAATGCTTTTAAGACTTTTCGGCCAAAGAAGATAATTACTTTACTAACCTAAGTTTGTTCCAGCTAGTCTTGCTAATTAGGTAATTTAGATTTTCTGATTTATTTAAAACATTTCCATTTCTATCTTTAATAAAAAACTTTTCATTTGAATATTTCGGCTTAAGGTTTTTCGTAATTCTTATAACTGGTTTTTCCGACGCTCTTTGGTAAACATCAAAGGATACCTCCCTTGATCCTGTCGAAAAAGCATAATCTTTCCATGAGCCATTAGAAACCATCTTTGCATAAAGATTTAAGATACATTGAAGCTCTTTTTTAATGAAGAATTCTTCTTTTCCTCTTTTAATTTTATCGTTATTTACAACTAATTTTATATGTTTCATATTTTATATTTTCTTATTAAGGGCAATTGAAAGATGGTGAAAATGAAAGTAATTGGTAAAATTCCCCACACTTTAAAATTAACCCAAGTCGTTTCTGGCTGAGTTCTCCAAACA
Organism: uncultured Pelagibacteraceae bacterium; assembly: GCA_902523185.1. Lineage (GTDB taxonomy): Bacteria > Pseudomonadota > Alphaproteobacteria > Pelagibacterales > Pelagibacteraceae > Pelagilacustribacter. Next base: position 9,831 of record CABYYJ010000003.1, read on the forward strand.
ATCTCATTAACAATAGCTAAAAAAATAAAAAAGTAAGCCCACCTAAAATTTAATTTATCCCAACCAGCCTCATTTAATTGAAAAGCAGTTTGTAGAAAAAATTTTAAGAAATTTTTTTTGAAAAAAACCTTACCTAAGATTAATGTTACTGCAAATATTATATTTACTATTGTTGGTTTCATATAAATAAAAATTGGATTATTAAAATATAACGTTAAGCCACCAAATAACGTTATAATTATTCCTCCTATTAACGGCACATAAGGAATTTGTTTGTCTAAATAATAAATTATTGCTACGGCCAATATTGTTGCAAAGATTAATGGAGGAATAGCTGAGGTTAAGCTATTACCGCTTTTATAATATATTATAAAAAAAATTAATAATGGCCCAAAGTCACATATAAATTTTAAAAATGACTTATTCACAATCATTAGATTAACATATTATAAATTTTTAACAAATTAGATATTGATTTTAACATAAAAATTACTAACTATTAGATATGGCTAGAAGTGATAACGCAAAATTTTCAATCGGAGACGTTGTAAAGCATCGGCATTTTGATTTTAGAGGTGTTATATACGACGTAGACTTTGAATTTAATAATTCAGAGGAATGGTATCAATCTATTCCAAAAGAGGTCAGGCCTAGAAAAGATCAACCTTTCTATCATTTGTTAGCGGAAAGCAATGAGGTTACTTACGAGGCTTACGTATCAGAGCAAAACCTGTTACTGGATAAGTCTAAAGAACCAGTAAGACATCCTCTTATAGAGGAGATTTTTTCAGGTAAAAAAGGCTCGAGCTACTTCAAAATTTCAAACTAGATAAGCTCGCCTTAAATAAAACAAGATTTACTCAAATCTGGAACACAGAGATATTGTAATCATTGAGTGTTTTAGCCTAATTGAGAATAAACTTCTTAAATATACTCCCTCCCATTCTCAATTGGGCTTATAATAGAACTTCACAAAAAAAAATTATTATAGTAGTTAGTGCTGATGTTTAGTTTTTTTTATAATAGCAATATCTTCATTTGGATTGAAAAATTACTGAATTTTATTAATTCTATATTTTTTGTACTGCTTGTAGCAGCACTTTCGTTTGCTTTAATTTTTTCTCCTCCGGATTACCTTCAGGGAGACAGTGTTAGAATTATGTATGTTCATGTTCCAGCAGCATGGATTGGACTTGCCTCTTTTACTTCTATAGCCATACTTTCAATTTTAAATTTTATATTTAAGATAAAAAATTTAATACTCATTACTAAAAGCATCGCACCTATAGGTTTCATGTTTACGTGTTTAGCTATTATTACTGGCGCGATATGGGGACAACCCACTTGGGGAACTTATTGGGCTTGGGATGCCAGAATAACATCGATGGTAGTTCTAGCTATTTTTTATTTTATTTTTATAATGATTCATAAGCTCATTTCTGAGGGGGAAAAAGCAAATAGAATATCTAGTTTTGTAGCAATTATTGGTTTAATAAATATTCCTATCATAAAGTTTTCGGTAAATTGGTGGAGTACGCTTCATCAACCGGCAAGTATTAAGATCTCAGGAGAAAGCAGTATTCATTCTTCAATGTTGATGCCATTATTACTTATGTTTTTTGTTATGATTTTGTATTGTGCGCTAATTTTTCTAATGAAATATAAGACAGAAATCATTAGAATTAAGAAGAAAAATTTAAATAGACTATGATTCAAAACTTAATATTTATGAATGGCTACGGAGTATTTGTTTGGTCATCTTTTGTAATCACTTTTATAGTTTGTGCTGTGGTATATTTTAAAACACTTAAAACTTTAAAAAAATATGAAAAAGAGTTTGCAAAAGAAATCGAAGATCTTTCAATTGAAAAAAGAAAGAGAGTTCTAGAAAACTCCAAAATCGCTTCACAGGTTTTATCTTCCTTTAATAAATCAATTTAAAGCATTTAATGCTTCAGAAAAAAGTAAAAAAAAGAGCATCTCTCTTAGCAGTCATTTTAACTGCGTCTGTCCTATCAATATTTTTAATTTTAAATTCTCTTAATAAAAATATTTTATACTTTAAATCTCCTACTGAAATAAAGAACAGCCAAGATGTTGATTTTAATAAAAAATTAAGGGTAGGAGGTATGGTTAAAAAAGATACACTTAAAATTAATGAAGAAGAAATAAAATTTATAATTACAGATTTTAAAAATGAAATTAAAGTTAGTTTTAGAGGTACTGTTCCAAATTTATTCTCTGAAGGCAGAGGAGTAGTAGCCGAGGGAAAACTACAAGATAAAAAATTTTTTATCGCCGATAGAATTCTAGCAAAACATGATGAGAATTATATGCCACCTGAATTAAAAAAAATAATGAAAGAAGATGCTAAGTAATATTGGAAATTTTTTACTATTTTTAAATGTTTTTTTAAGTTTTCTGGTTATTTTTTACTCTTTCCAAAATTTAAAAACATCTCAAAATAAAATTTTTAAAAATATTTATCAGATTAATTTATTTCAGTGCACTTCTATTCTGATTTGTTTTTTAACTTTAATATCTGCTTTCTTAACTTCAGACTTTTCTTTATTATCTGTTTATCAAAATTCTCATTCATTAAAACCTACTTTTTATAAAATTTCTGGGACATGGGGTAATCATGAGGGAAGTTTGCTATTATGGGTAATAATTTTAACAATTTTTTCTTTTTTATTCCTAATATTAAATAAAAAGCATCCTAAAAACTATAGACTTTATACTTTAATTATCCAAAATTTTTTAATTTTAGGTTTTTTATTTTTTATATTATTTAATTCTAATCCTTTTAGTATTATTACTCCAGTGCCCAATGAGGGTTTAGGACTTAATCCAATTTTACAAGACCCAGCTTTAGCGATACACCCACCTTTACTTTATATAGGATTTGTTGGATCTTCTATTTATTTTTCCTCGGCAATAGCATCAATGATTACTAACTACTCAGATAAAATGTTTGCGACCTCTATCAAAAGCTGGGTTTTAGTTTCTTGGGCATTTCAAACACTTGGTATTCTGGTTGGATCAATTTGGGCTTATTACGAATTAGGATGGGGTGGCTTTTGGTTTTGGGATCCTGTAGAAAATGCTTCATTGTTACCATGGTTTGCGATGACTGCTTTATTTCATTCCTTGTTAGTACTAGAAAAAAGAAATGCACTTTATTTTTGGGTAATAATTCTATGTTTACTAACTTTTATTCTTAGTGTGACTGGTACATTTTTAGTGAGATCAGGAATATTAAATTCTGTTCACACATTTGCCAATGATCCGTCAAGAGGAATATATATTTTAATATTTTTAAGTATGATGATAATTGGTTCAATTTACTTTTTATTCACTAAATACAAACCTAACAACTATCGAATAAACTCTAACAGCAAGGAAACTTTTGTTTTAATTAATAATTGGTTTATGATGTTTTATCTTATTACAGTACTTTTAGGTACATTATATCCAATTTTTACCGATGTTATATCAAAAAATAAAATATCAGTAGGCCCACCTTTTTATAATACAGTAATTATTCCAATTGTTGTTATTTTTTTATTTTTAATGGCTATTGGACCTCAAACAAAATGGATAAAAAATAAATTTGAAAATATCAAAGAATTGCTGGTAATCACTGCAGGCGCAGTCTTAATAAACTTCACAATTATATTTTTCTTTAAAAGTTATAGCTTCATCTCAAATTTAATAATCATATCATCTATTTTTTTAATTATTTCTTCTTTATTCGATTTTTTTAAAAAAGAAAAAATTAACCTCGCAAGAATAATTTCTCATTTATCTTTTGGTTTTCTTATATTGTTTATTGGTTTAAATCATAATTTTTCTGTAGAAAAAGATTTTAATTTAAAACTTGGTGAAACAAAACAAATGGAAAATTATGAGTTTTTTTTACAAGATTTAGAATTAAATCAGCATAAAAATTTTAAAGCGGTGGTAGGAAAATTAAAAGTGAGCAACTTATTAACAAATGAGAGGAGAATACTTAAACCTGAAATAAGGATTTATGATAATCCTCAAACTTTAACTTACGAAACTTCTATCCAGACAAATTTTTTCAGAGACTATTATCTAACCATGAGTAATATTGATAGGTCAGATTACTACAATATTAAATTTCAAAAAAAACCTTTAATGATTTGGATTTGGATTTCTGCTTTTATGATATCTATTGGAGGATTTTTAAGTACATTTAGAAATGCGAAATATAATTAAATTAATTACTGTTTTATTAATAATATTTGTATTAAGCATATTTTATATTTCTCTCAACAGAAATACTAATTATGATACAGAATATCTTGTTGGAAATAAATTAGCAGAAATTAAACTAAAAGATTTCGATAAAGATACTTTTTATACTGAAAACGATTTTAAAAATAGTAAATATACTTTAATAAATTTCTGGGCCTCATGGTGTGGGCCATGTCGAGTTGAGCATCCAGTTTTAATGAAACTATCGAAAGAAAAGAATTTGAGAATATTCGGTGTTAACTTTAAAGACAGCAAAAATAATGCAACAAAATTTTTAGATAACCTGGGAAACCCATATTATCAAATTGCTGGCGATCAAGATGGCAAACAGTCAATTAGATTTGGAATTTATGGAATACCTGAAAGTATTTTAGTAAACAGTGAATTAATAATTCTAAAAAAATATATAGGTCCACTAAATTTGGATGATTTAAATGAAATAAAAATACTTATGAAATCCTTATGAAATTTAAATTTGCTTTTTTAATATTTTTCATTTTATTTAATTTCAACAGCTCTATTTCTAAAGAGATTATTAATGAACTTGAAATTCACAAAAATTTAAGATGCCTAGTATGTCAAGGTCAGTCTATCTCAGACTCTAATTCAGATTTTGCACTAACTTTAAAGTCGGTAGTCAAAGACTTGATAGATGAAGGCAAAACAGAGGATGAAATTTATAGCTTTTTGTCTGATAAATACGGTGATTGGATTTTGTATAAACCAAAATTTAATTTAGAAAACTTCACGCTTTGGGTTTTTCCCTATATTGTTTTAATTATTGGCGGATTTATTATTATATTTTTGATAAAAAAACGCTCAAAAAATGTATAAATTGCTAACTGTACTTATTAGCTATTTAGTTGTATTTTTCGCTTTATGAAATTTCAATTTTTGTTAGCTTGCCTTGTCTCATTATTTACACTTACGTCGGTGTTAGCTGAAGATGCTAATACTGATATTTCATTTTATACCGGCACTTTCGATGTCATTGATAAAGAGGGAGATGACCAAACTACTTTATTTGGAATTGAACACAAAAACTCAGACTTATTCCGTGATACGTTTTTAGGAAAATTCAAGCCAATCACTGGAGGTTTTATCACTGGAAAAAGTTCTGTTTACTTATACACAGGAATAGAAGGTCAATATGGAATTGGACCTTTAAAAATTTTACCAAGTTTTACGCCTGGTTATTATGAAAAAGGCGACGGAAAAGATCTAGGAAGTATATTTGAATTTAAAAGTGAAATTAAAATTGGTTTAGAGATATTTGAAGATTCAAAATTAAGTTACAGTTATAGTCACATTTCAAATAACGATTGGGGCGATACTAACCCAGGTACAGACAATCAACATATAACCTTTTCAAAAAGTTTTTAACAATTATGACTTTGAATGATTGTTATAATTTTGAAGATTTTAGAAAATTAGCAAAAAAAAATTTACCTGCTCCAATTTTTCACTACATCGATGGTGGTTCTGATGATGAAACTACACTAAGAAGAAATACCGAAGCGTTCCTAAAATGTGATTTAGTGCCAAACATTTTAGCCAGTGTGGGTGAACCTGATTTGACTACCTCAGTTTTTGGCCAAAAAATAGATTTACCAATTTTTTTATCTCCAACTGCAATGCAAAGATTGTACCATCACGATGGAGATAAAGCTTCAGCAAGAGCAGCAGAAAAATTTGGAACTTTTTATAGCATGTCTACAATGGCCACTTCTTCAATTGAAGAAATTGCAAATATTTCTGGAGGCCCAAAACTTTTTCAACTCTATATTCATAAAGATCAAGGACTTACAGATAATTTAATTGATAGATGTAAAAGTTCTGGATTCAAAGCGATGTGTCTTACAGTTGATACAGTTGTTGCAGGAAATAGAGAAAGAGATCATAGATGGGGGTTTACCACTCCACCTAAATTGACTTTAAAAAGTCTGATGAGTTTCGCGATGCATCCAAAATGGGCTTTAAATTACTTAACCCACGAAAAATTTCAATTAGCCAACGTTTCTCATTGGACAAAAAAAGGATCTAGTATTGCGAAAGGCGTAATGGAGTACATCAACGAACAATATGATCCCGCAATGAGTTGGAAAGATGCAGAATACGTGGTGAAGAAATGGGGAGGACCATTTGCTCTTAAAGGTGTTATGTCAGTTGAGGATGCTAAGAGGGCAGTAGAAATTGGTGCGTCTGCTATTATGCTTTCAAATCATGGGGGGAGACAGCTTGATGGATCAAGATCTCCATTCGATCAATTACCTGCGATAGCTGATGCAGTTGGAGGAAAGTTGGAAATTATTTTAGATGGCGGGATTAGAAGAGGAACACATGTTCTAAAAGCGCTTTCATTGGGAGCAACGGCATGTAGTTTTGGAAAAGGTTTTCTATTTGCATTGGGTGCTGGTGGGCAGAAAGGTGTAGAGCAGATTTTGTCAAGAATGAAAGATGAAATCAGAAGAGATATGATTTTACTGGGGTGCAAAAGCATAAAAGAGCTTAATAAAACAAAAATTGCTTACAGATGATGCAAAAAAACTAGTTTTCAAAAGTGATAATAAATATTAGGTTAAAAATATGAAGTTAGCAAAAAATTTAGATAGACTAGGTACAGAAACGGCATTTAGTGTTTTAGCAGAAGCTAAAAAACTTGAGGCTCAAGGAAAAGAGATGATCCACTTAGGTTTAGGTCAACCAGATTTTATGACACCTAAACACATCATGGACGCTGCAAAAAAAGCTATTGATGACGGACATCATGGATATGTTTTAGCTAATGGAATAGTTGAATGTAGGCAAGCTGTCTCAAGAAAAATTAAAAGCTTATACAAAAAAGAAGTTAGTCCTGATAGGATTATGATAATGCCTGGTGGTAAGCCTACAATGTACTTTGCAATTCAAATGATCGGTGAGCCAGGTGCAGAGATAGTTCATCCAACGCCTGGTTTTCCAATTTATGAATCTATGATTAACTACACAGGCGCTAAAGCAGTGCCTTATGATTTGACAAAAGAGAAAGACTTAAAATTTGACCCCGAAAAAATTTTATCTTTGATAACAGATAAAACTCGACTTGTTATCTTAATAAATCCAAATAATCCCACGGGAAGTTTTGTTGAAAAACCAGCAATTGACTTTCTTGCCGAAGGGCTGCAGAAACATCCACACGTAACGATACTTAGTGATGAAATTTACAGTAGACAAATTTTTGATGGAAAAGAAATGCCGACTTTTTTTAATTACCCAGATTTACAAAATAGGTTAATAGTTTTAGATGGATGGAGCAAAGCTTACTCCATGACTGGTTGGAGAATGGGATGGAGCGTATGGCCAGAAAATTTAATTCATCATGTAACTAAATTAGCAATTAATAGTTTTTCATGTGTGAACGCACCGTCACAGTTTGCTGGAATAGCAGCATTAGATGGTCCCGATGACTCTATTCACCACATGATGGAAAAATTTGATCAAAGAAGAAAATTAATTCACAAAGGTTTAAACGATTTACCTGGTGTTGAATGCAGTATGCCTGGCGGGGCATTTTATGCTTTTCCTAATGTAAAAGGAACAGGAATGAGCGGAGGCGAATTTTCAAAAAAATGCATGCATGAAGCTGGTGTGGCAATCGTACCAGGGACGGCTTTTGGTAAAACATCAACAGATTTCGTTCGTTTTAGCTTTGCTGCATCGAAGGATAACATTCAAAAGGCACTAGAAAAAATTTCAAAAATGCTTAAGTAGTATTAATTATGAGTAGTTTACAAATGCCAAAAGTTGATGAAGTAGTTATGTCTAAAAAAGACAAAATTGTTTCAGATATTAAAGAAATTATAAATTCTAAAAATGTACTTCATCATCTTGATGAATTGAGACCTTTCGAAACAGACGCTTTGACAGCTTATAGAAAAATGCCTTTAGTTGTGGTTATGCCAGAGACTGTAGATGAAGTTAGTAAGATTTTAAAATATTGTAATGAAAATAAGGTAAAAGTAGTTCCAAGAGGAGCTGGAACAGGATTGTCAGGCGGCTCTTTGCCTTTAGAGGATTGCGTTCTAATGGCGATGGGAAAATTTAACAAAATTACTGAAATTGATTACGAAAACAGATGCGTAGTTACTCAGCCCTGTGTAACAAACTTAGCCATTACTCATGCTGTACAAGATAAAGGTTTCTACTATGCTCCAGATCCATCAAGTCAAATTGCTTGTTCAATTGGTGGAAACGTTGCTGAAAATTCTGGGGGTGTTCATTCTTTAAAGTATGGAGCTACTACAAATAATCTTTTAGGTATTGAAGTAGTTTTAATGGACGGCACTATTACTAGATTTGGAGGTAAAGCGATGGATGCTGAAGGTTATGACTTTTTAGGTTTGATGACAGGTTCAGAGGGTCTTTTAGGTGTGATTACAGAAGTCACTGTAAAAATTTTAAAGTCTCCTGAGGTCGTGAAAGCGGCTTTGATAGGTTTCCCAACTATTGAGGATGCAGGTAATTGTGTTGCAGAGATAATTGCTAAAGGTTGTATACCAGCTGGCTGTGAAATAATGGATAAGGCTTTAACGAAAGCAACTAACGATTATTCTAAAGCTGGTTATCCAACAGACGCTGAGGCAATAATGATTATAGAATTTGATGGAACTGAGCATGAGGTTGAGTCTTACATTCAAAAGGTAAAAGAGATTGCAGAAAAAAATAATTCTTCTAGCTATAAAGAAAATAAAACAAAAGAAGAAAGATTAAAATTCTGGGCAGGAAGAAAAGCAGCTTTTCCAGCATGTGGTGTTTTAGCTCCTGATTATATGTGTATGGACGGATCAATACCAAGAGGAAAATTAGCAGAAGTTTTAAATGAAATAACTAGACTGTCTAAAAAATATAATTTGCCAGTTGCCAACGCTTTCCACGCAGGTGATGGAAACCTTCATCCTTTAATAATGTTTGATGCAAACGATAAAGAGTCTTTGAGGAAATGCGAGGAGTTTGGAGCTGATATTTTAAAATACTGTGTTAAAGTAGGCGGCGCACTCACAGGCGAACATGGGGTTGGAATAGAGAAAAGAGAATTAATGTGTGAAGCTTTCAACGATAAGGACATCCAGCAACAATTAACTATTAAAGTAGCTTTAGATCCTAATTCATTATTAAATCCAGGCAAAGTTTATCCAATACTTAGAAAGTGTGCTGAGGAAGGAAGAGTTCATGTCCATGGAGGAAAAACAAAATTCCCAGACATCCCAAGATTTTAATCAAAACATTTTTAAACCTACCTCTAGAGAGGAAATAGTTGAGATAGTAAAAACTTGTTATAGGAAAAATATTCCTCTAGAAATCAATGGACTAAAATCAAAAAATAAAATCGGAAGAAATTTTCAATCTGAAAAAACTTTAGATCTCTCTAATTATAAAGGTATAATTGATTACAAACCTGAAGAGCTATATATCAAAGTTAAAGCTGGCACACCTTTGAAAGAAATAATAGAGGAGCTAAATAAAAATAATCAACAATTAGCTTTTGAACCAAATGATTTTGGTTACTTATTTTCTGGAGAAAGTAAAAGTGGCTCGATGGGTGGAGTCGTTTCATGTAATTTTGCTGGCTCACGAAGATTTAAAGTTGGAAGTGTCCGAGATCACATACTTGGTTTTCAAGGGATTAACGGAAAAGGTGAAACTATTAAATCTGGCGGAACAGTAGTCAAGAATGTAACTGGTTATGATTTAAGTAAATTAGTATCAGGATCTTTTGGAACACTCATGATATTAACTGAGCTTTCAATAAAAGTTTTACCAAAACCAGAAACAAGTAAAACTTTAATTATAAAGAACCCTCATCTTAAAAAAGCATTAAATTTTCTTGGAAAAGCGTTATCGTCTTCTACAGATCCATCCGGTGGAGTTTTTTACCCTGACTATTTTGGAAAAGATTTTGTTCTGAATGATCTTTCACACGATGGAGGCTTAACAGCTATAAGAATTGAAGGTCCAACAAATTCTGTGGATCAAAGATTAAATAGATTGTCCAAAGAATTAGATCTTTTGGATCAAGAACTTTCTATCTTAGACAATGAACAAAGCAATATCTTTTGGAGCAGGACAAAAAATTTGGAGGTTTTTAAAAAATTAGAAATCAATCTATTAAGGATAGTTCTTCCAATAAGTGAAACATTACAGGTTATTCAAAAACTTAAAAGTTATGATATAAAATATTTTATTGATTGGGGAGGGAACCTGATCTGGGCAGCATTTGAGACATTAAACGCTAAAATACTTAATGATATAAAGGATACTGTAAAAAAACATCAAGGATATATCACTTTAATTAAAGTAGAGGAAGATCTTAAGGCCTCAGCTGATATTTTTACAATAGATCCAATTAAGTATAAAATAAGTGAAAAAATTAAAAGGAGTTTTGATCCAAAAAGAATTTTTAATCCAGGAAAAATGTACACAGGAATTTAAATGCAAACATCATTTACAGATAAACAACTTCTAGACAAAGATAATAAAACGAGTGAAACAATTATAAGGAAATGTGTTCATTGTGGAATGTGCAATGCTACTTGCCCTACTTATCAAATAAATGGAGAAGAATTAGAAGGACCACGAGGAAGGATATATCTTATAAAAGATATGTTAGAGAACAAGAAACCAGCTACGAAAGAAATAACAAAACATATAGATAGTTGTTTATCTTGTTACTCATGTATGACGACTTGTCCTTCAGGAGTGAACTATATGCATTTAATTGACCATGGTAGAAATTACGTTGAGGAAACTTACAAAAGGCCTTTTTTAGATAGAGTATTTAGAAATATACTTTCGTTTGTATTACCAAAACCAAAAGTATTTTTGTTAATGGCTTTATCTTCTAAATTAATAAAACCATTTAGTTTTTTATTTCCAAAATTTATTAGAAACGCATTAAATTTAATGCCAGATAAGATTCCAGGAAAAAAATTAAAAGAGCAGAAAGTTTACGAAGTTAAAAAAGGAAAGAAGGTTTCAAGAGTGGCTTTATTAACCGGATGTGTTCAAAGAGTTATTTCACCTGAAATAAATGAGGCCACTATAAGACTTTTAAATAGACACAACGTTGAGGTGGTAGTAATGCCAGACATTAATTGTTGTGGGTCTTTAAATCACCATTTAGGAAAAAAAAAACTCGCACACAATTCATTTAAAAATAATATTGAAAGTTGGCACGAAGAGTATCTTAAAAATGGATTGGATGCGATAATAAGTAATACATCTGGATGCGGAACAACATTAAAAGACTATGGCCATATTTTTAAAAATGATAAATACCTTAAAAAGAAAGCCCAAAAAATTTCAGAATTAACCAAAGATATTACTGAGTACCTTGATGAAAATTTAAAATTAAATATAAATTTGAACTCAGAAAAAAAATATAGAATTGCCTATCATTCAGCATGTTCAATGCAGCATGGACAGAAAGTTCACGACCAACCAAAAGATTTAATTTCAAAAACTGGTAATGAGGTATTAGATATTCCTGAGGGACATTTGTGTTGTGGTTCCGCTGGTACTTACAACATTTTACACCAAAAAATGGCAAAATCACTTTTAAAGAATAAAGTAAATAACATTGAAAAAATTTCACCTGATTTTATTTCAACAGGCAATATTGGGTGTATGACCCAAATTTCAGCTGGCACTAGAATACCAATCATTCATACTGTAGAACTACTTGATTGGTTTACCGGAGGTCCGAAGCCATACAAATTAAATAATTTTTAAAATGAAAAAAAAGATTTTTGTTACTAGAAGACTTCTCAAGGAAAATGAGGAGAAACTGAAAGAATTATTTGATGTTACTTTAAATAAAGACGATAAAATATATACGCCTCAAGAAATCATAGATGGATCAAAAAATTTTGACGGAATTTTAAGTTCTGTTTCAGATCCTATTAATGCTGATACCATCTCTAAACTTTCGAGCTCCATAAAAATTATTGCTAATGGTGCAGTTGGTTTTGGAAATATAGATATTAAAACTGCAAAAGAAAAAGGAATTACTGTAACGAATACACCTGATGTTCTTACAGACGCTACAGCAGATATTCAGATTTTACTTTTATTAGGTGCTTCTAGAAAAGCCTATGAAGGACGTTTAGCTGCTGAAACTCAAAGCTGGAAATGGTCCTGGGATTTCTTATTGGGAAAACAAATGTCTAATAAAAAGCTTGGCATACTTGGAATGGGTAGAATAGGAAGAGCAGTCGCTAAAAGAGCTAAGGCTTTTAACATGGAAATTCATTATCATAATAGATCTAAACTTACGCCGGATCTGGAAGATGGTGCAATTTATCATGAAGATTTAAAAAGTCTTTTTAAACAAAGCGAATTTTTATCAATCAATTGTCCTGCAACTCCTGAAACAACAAAACTAGTAAATAAAGATACCCTAAGTTATCTAGAGGAAAATACTGTTATAGGTAATGCAGCAAGAGGAGATATTGTTGATGACGATGCTATGATCGAAGCATTGAAAAGCGGAAAAGTATTCGCTTACGGTTTAGATGTTTATAATGGTGAGCCAAAAATTCACCCAGAGTATTTAACCTTAAAAAATATTTTTTTATTACCTCATCTTGGTAGCGCAACAAAAAGAACTCGATGGGATATGGCATATCGAGCAACACAAAATCTTGAAGATTTTTTTTCTGGCAAGGAACCAAAAGATAAAGTAAATTAGTACACTCACAGATTGAATCCTAATTTTTTTGCTTATAAATATTTTAAATATATCGAGACTCTGATTTGAGTTTATGCTTAAATATTCAGGTTAATTAACAATAGGAGGACATATGTCTAAAAACAAAAAGATCATAAAAAGGAAATCTCCTTCAAGGCGTAAATTCTTTAAAGTTGCCGGAGCAGTGGCAGCGGGTGGAATTTTAGCGGCTTGTAAACCTCAGGGTGGCGCTGGCGGCGGCGGCGGAGGAAAAACTGTAACACTTAAAATGCAAGCAGCATGGCCAAGTGGTGCAAACATTTTCTTCGAGATGGCTGGTGATTATGCGCGAATGGTTGAGGAGATGTCTGGCGGCTCGCTTAAGATTGATTTACAGCCAGTTGGTTCAGTAGTTAAAACTTCTGAAATCGGACAAGCTGTAAGTTCAGGTTCACTTGATATGGGCCACTGGGTAACAGCCTACTGGTACGGAAAAAATCCAGCAGCATCACTTTTTGGAACTGGACCGTCTTACGGTTTATCTTCACAAGAAGTAATGGGATGGATTGAGTACGGTGGAGGAAGAAAACTTTACGAAGAGACTTTGAAAAAAGTTGGCTTTGATTACGTAGGTTTTTTCCACATGCCAATGCCAGCACAACCATTTGGTTGGTTTAAGAAAAATGTTACACAAGTTTCAGATGTTACAGGTATGAAATACCGAACAGTTGGACTTGCTACTAACGTTTTAACTGCAATGGGAATGGTCGTAAGACAGTTACCAGGCGGAGAAATCCAACCAGCAATGAAAACTGGATTAATTGAGGCTGCAGAGTTCAATAACCCTACATCGGACTCACAATTTGGAATGCAAGACGTTTCTAAGCATTACCATTTAGGAAGCTTCCATCAGTCACAAGAAATGTTCGAGATACCAATTAACAGAAAAAGGTATGAAAGTTTATCACCAGAGCACCAAGCTATATTAAAATATGCAGCTTATAGTGCTAACAGTGATAATTACTTTAAAGCATTAGTGAGATACTCTGCTGACTTGAGTAAACTGATGAACGAACACAAAGTAAATGTATATCAAACTTCAGATGCAATTTTGGCTCAACAGCTAAAAGGTTGGGATCAAGTTATCGGTGAATTTTCTGGTAAAGATCCTTTCTTTAAGAAAATTGTAGACTCGCAAAAAACATACGCGAAAAGAGTTATGAAATACTTACTCATGAATCAACCAAATTACAGACTCGCTTACGAAGCTGAATTTGGTAAACTTTCTGACGTAAAAATCTAATTATTCATAAAAAAGGGGGATGTTTACAATCCCCCTTTTTCAATTTAAAAATAATACATGAATAGATATATAAAATTTGCAGATAGTTTAAGTGTGGCAGTTGGTAAAGCCTTCTCATGGTGTATTGTAATTTTATGTTTAGGAACATGTTATGAGGTGGTAATGGCTTATGCATTTAATAAACCAACTTTGTGGAATTTCGACTTCAGTTTACAAATGTATGGTGCCATATTCATGATGGCCGGAGCTTACACTCTCTCAACACAAGCACATGTAAGAGGAGATGTTTTATACAGGCTAATGAAAACAAAAACTCAAGCAAAATTAGACCTGATACTTTATTTTATATTTTTTTTTCCTGGAGTATTAGCTTTAACATTTTACGGTTTAGATTATGCAGGTTTAGCATGGAAGATTAAAGAAACCAGTTGGAACAGTCCTGCGCAAATCCAAATTTATATGGCAAAATCCTTGATCCCTCTCTCTGGATTGCTTTTAACTTTACAAGGTGTAGCAGAAGTTTTTAGATGTATAAATTGTCTAAAGTCAGGCAGGTGGGATGAAAGAGAAGACACTGATCAAGAAACAGAAAAAATATTAATGAGAACATCTCAAAAAGAATTCAAAGCAAAATAATATGTACTTTTATATTCCAGATCCTGTAGTTGCAATGATCATGATGTTTGTTTTCCTTGGAGCAGTGCTTCTAGGTTTTCCAATTGCTTTCACATTAATGGCTATGGGAATTGGATTTGGCTACTACGCATATTTCGATTGGGGTTTGATGGACCACATATTTGACAACAGAATATTTGGTTTGTTCGTTCAAAATACCTATACCGTTATGGATAACACAGTCTTAACTGCTGTTCCTTTATTTCTATTTATGGGCTATTTAGTTGAGAGAGCAGGAATAGTTTCAAGGTTATTTTTTGCGATAAGACTTGCTTCGCATAAATTACCTGCCTCAATGGCAGTTGCAGCATTAATTACTTGCGCGCTGTTTTCTACAGCCACTGGAATAATTGGGGCAGTTGTGACGTTGATGGGTTTGTTAGCTTGGCCAGCTATGATCAAAGCTGGTTATGATAAAAAATTTTCGTCTGGAGTAATTTGTGCTGGTGGCTGTCTAGGAATTTTAATTCCTCCAAGTATAATGTTAATTGTTTATTCAGTTATCGCTCAGCTATCGCCTTTAAGACTTTTTGCAGCTGCAATTTTTCCTGGGCTACTTTTAGCTGGTCTTTACATTGTTTACTCAATTACGTTAGCTTATTTTAATCCTAAAATCGCTCCGCAGCCACCTAAAGAGGAAATTCCGGCAACTGCAGTAATCATCAAGGAAATTCTTATTTCATTTGTTCCTTTATTTTCTCTGATCCTTTTAGTTTTAGGATCAATCCTTGGAGGCCTTGCAACACCCGCAGAAGCTGCTGCCGTAGGTGCATTTGGAGCACTTATATTATCTTATGCATACAAATCTCTAAAATGGAAAAATTTTAAGGAGTCTGTCTTTTTAACAGCAAAAACTTCAGCAATGATCATGTGGTTATTTGTTGGTTCTTGGACATTCTCCTCGGTGTTTTCATATTTAGGAGGGCATGAGGTCTTTGAACACTTTTTTAAGTCAATGGATTTGGCTCCTTGGCAGTTTCTTGTTATTACCCAGATAATTATATTTATTCTTGGATGGCCACTTGAATGGACTGAAATATTAATCATATTTGTTCCAATATTTTTACCATTATTAGATTTATTTGGGGTTAACCCTTACTTGTTTGCGATGTTAATAGCTTTAAATTTACAAACTTCATTTTTAACACCTCCAATGGCCATGTCTGCTTATTATCTTAAGGGAGTTCAATCGAAAAACGTAGAATTATTGGAAATTTTCAGAGGAATCATTCCATTTTTAGGAATTGTAATATTTGCAATGTTTTTAATGTATATTTTCCCTGGAATAGCTTTATGGTTGCCTGAAACTTTATTTGCAAATTAAAACTAAATGATTGAAGTCTCATCCTTAAGCGCATATGAATTATCTTTAAAGCTTAAGTCAGGAGAAATTTCATCGATAGATCTTTGTAAATCATATATTGATAGAATTAAAAAGTTCGAGAAAGATGTTAAAGCTTGGCAATTCTTTGACGAAAAACTTTTATTAGAAAAAGCTGGAGAAGCTGACGATTATAGAAAATCAGGCAAACCCTTGGGACCACTTCATGGAATGCCAATTGCAATAAAAGACATTATTGGAACTTACGATATGCCAACTGAATGTGGAACTGTTTTTAGAAAAAAAAAATCTAGTTCTCAAGATTCAGAAATTGTAAACTTACTCAAAAATGCTGGTGCTATTGTGATGGGTAAAACTGTTACGTGTGAACTAGCATATATTCATCCATCTAAAACACGAAATCCGCATGATTATTCAAGAACACCAGGAGGTTCATCAAGTGGATCAGCAGCAGTAGTAGCGTCTTACATGTCTCATTTATCAATAGGTTCACAAACTGGAGGTTCAGTAATTCGACCGGCTTCTTATTGTGGAGTTGTAGGTTACAAACCATCTTACGGTTTAATTTCAAGGAGTGGTGTTTTAAAAGTGTCAGATAAATTGGATACCATTGGTGTTTTTGGCAGATCAGTTAAAGATGTTGCCTTGTTAGCCAAGTCTTTAATAAGAAAAGATTTATACGACGCAAGTACTATTTATTTTTCATCTGACAGAATGCTGGATGTATGTGAAGAAAAGTTAGAGTTTGACCCAAAGTTTATTTTTTATAAGACTAAGAATTGGAAAAATATAAATAAAAAGTCTCAAGAAGCATTCGAGTTTTTAATAAAATCTTTTAAAAAGAATATAGAGTTATACGATGAACCATCGTACTTTAAAGAAATACCAAAGTATCATCAAATAATACACGAAGTTGATATGGCAAATAATTTTCAAGTTTACTATGATAAAGATAAATCAAAATTATCTAAAGAAATGAACGATGCTATATCTAGAGGTCTAAAATACTCTGCTAAGGATTATTCTGACGCAATAGATTTTATGAAACAAAGTTACGAGTCATATAAAGAGGTATTTGAAGATTACTATGGAATTTTAACTCCCTCTTCTAATGGGGTTGCAGACAAAGGTTTAGGATCTACAGGAAGTGCGGATTTTCAAAAAATTTGGACTTATTTAGGTTTGCCTGCGATTTCTCTACCTTTACTTACTGGAGAAAATGACTTACCTTTAGGGCTTCAACTAGTTGGCAATAAATTTGACGATTTAAGATTTTTAGGTACAGCAAAATGGTTAGAGGATAATTGCAAAGATGAATGAGAAAATTTCAAAAATAATTGGATGTTTTCTAGCTATAATTTTTTTAGTTGGTTTAGCTACTACTTTAACCAGATCCCCAATGATCGGTTTTTTTGATGTACTACCAGTATTTATTGTAATGACGCTTGCAATTGGCATGATGCTGTATGAAGCTTTCTTTGCAAACAAAAAATAAACTAGCTCCTTACACACTTTTATTTATTCAGCCGATTTTTATGGCTACTAATACTATAGTTGCTAGAGGTGGAGTGGAGGCAGTTCCACCTATCTCCTTAGCATTTTGGAGATGGTTTTCTGTATTTATAATCTTATTCCCTTTTTTTTATAATGAAATTTTAAAAAATAAAAAGGAGTTTAATAAAGAATTTTTTAAACTTTTTTTTTTAGGGTCAATGGGCTGTGGTGTTTGCGGAGCCTTTCCAAATCTTGCAGGAATGACGACAACCATGGCGAACATTGGCATTATTTACACATCCTCCCCAGTGATAATAATTTTTCTGTCAATTTTATTTTTAAAAGAAAAAATCAATTTTTTAAGAATATTAGGTTTATTAATTTGTATCACAGGAGTTTTCACAATCATATCAAAAGGAAATTTGGATTTTTTAATCAACTTAAATTTTACAATCGGTGATTTATGGGTTTTGGGAGCAGCTTTAGGCTGGGCTCTTTATTCGATTTATTTGTTAAATTGGAAATCAAAATTTAGTTTAATGGCGCGATTTACTCTTATTGCAATGTTTGGATTTATTTCACTTTTACCTTTTTTCATTTTGGAAAATGTTTATTTTGCTAAAACAAATTACAACCAGACTTTTCTGTTTTGGGTGATTTTTGCTGCTATTTCACCCAGCATAATAGCTTTCTCTTTATATACAAAATTACAAAGATACGTGGGAGCATCCTTAGCTGGATTTTCTTTATATTTATTTGCAGTTTATGGATCTATCTTTGGAATTATAATTTTTAAAGAGCCACTTTTAAGTTTTCATTATTTAGGAGGTTTGCTAGTTTTTACTGGAGTTTATTTTGCAAGAAAAAAAATATGAAGTATCTTTATTCAGCTTTGTCATCAGTAATTCTAGCCTACATTATAATTGTGCTTTTTACTTACTTTTATCAAAGAAAATTACTTTATCACCCTAGTGAAAATAATTACATAGGAGATGAAATAAAATTCAAATATAAAGAGGTTTTTATTGAAGTTGATAAAGACATAAAACTTAAATCATGGTTTTTAGAAAAAGATATAAAAAAAAATAAAACAATTTTGTACTTCCACGGTAATGCAGGGGATTTAACAAATAGAGTTCATAAACTTAATGAATTAAATAAATTAAATATAAATATCCTACTAATTTCATGGAGAGGATTTAGCGGCAATCCAGGAAAACCAACGGAGAAAAATTTATATAATGATGCTAGAAAATCAGTTGAATGGCTTAATAAGATGGGAATTGAAAATAAAAATATAATTTTATATGGAGAATCACTAGGTACTGGTGTCGCTACAGAATTAGGTCAGGATAATTCTTTCTCAGGCATTGTTTTAGAATCACCTTTTACTTCAGTCGCTGATGCTGCAAAAATCTATTATCCTTATTTGCCAGTCGATTTATTAATAAAAGATAGATACGATTCTTTAAAAAAGATAAAAAATATAAATACTCCTATTTTAATTATGCATGGCAAGAAAGATGATATTGTGCCATTCACAATGGGCATGGAATTATTTGAGAAAGCTAATAAACCTAAATTTAGCTACTTTCCTGAAAATGATAATCATATGATGGAATTTAATGATCAGATGATAAATTCTTTAAAAAAATTTTTAGGTTTCAATACCTAATAAAGCTTTTGAAAAATACTCAGCGTTAAAGGGTTGTAAGTCGTCTTCTTTCTCTCCCATCCCTACCGCGACTATAGGTAAATTATATTTTTTACAAATAGCTAAAACTACACCACCTTTTGCAGTGCTATCAAGTTTAGTAATAATAAGCCCTGTAAGATTGTGAATTTTACTAAATTCTTCAACTTGATTTAATGCATTTTGACCAGTGGTTGCATCAAGAACAAGAATTACCTCATTTGGAAAAGACTCATCAATTTTTTTCAAGACATTAATAATTTTTTTGTATTCTTCCATTAAATTTTTTTTATTTTGCAATCTTCCTGCTGTGTCTATCAAAGCCACATCAATTTCATTTTTTTTTGCAAATTCTGCAGTTTTAAAAGCAACAGAGGCTGGGTCACTATTAATTTCTGATTTAATTATATCTACTTTTACTTTAGTAGCCCAAACTTGTAGTTGGTCTATAGCTGCTGCTCTAAAAGTATCTGCAGCTCCAAAGACGACTGATCTATTGTTAACTTTGAAATACTTTCCAAGTTTTCCAATACTAGTTGTTTTTCCTACTCCGTTCACACCAGAAACGACAATCACAGCAGATTTTGCGTTACCCATCAAGCTTAAATCTTTTTCATACTTCTGAAGATTTATTGCTAACTTATCAGCTAAGAGTTTCAAAATTTCTTTGTGATCATCCAATTTTTTATCAACTTTTAAGCCCTCAAAATCTTTCCTAAGTTCTTTAGCAACATCAATACCAGCATCAGATGAAATGATTAATTCTTCAAATTCTTCAAGAACAGTTGAATCAATCTTTTTTTTAGAAAATATATTTTTAAAGCCTTCTGTAAGACTTGATGAACTTTTTCCAAGTCCAGATTTAAACTTATTAAAAATTCCCATTTTATATTTCTACTTTTATATTTTTTATTTCTGATACTGGTCCAGTCATAAATATATTATTTTTTTCATCTAAAACTATATTTAAGACTCCCTCTTTAAACTTAATAGTAACTTTATTTTCTACTAACTTATTTTTGTTTCCCGCAACAGCTGTCGCGCAAGCTGCTGTTCCACATGCCTTAGTTAGACCAGCACCTCTTTCCCAAACATTTACTAAAATATTTCTTTTATCTAAAATTTGAGCAAACGTTACGTTAGTCTTCTCAGGAAATAATTCATGATTCTCTATTAAAGGCCCTATAACTTTTAAATCATATTTTAAACAATCGTCTACAAAAAAAACTATATGAGGATTTCCTACATTAAGACAAAATCCACTAGTAAACTTTTGGCCTTTAATATCTAGTGAAACGTCTGCAGGATTTATTGTTTTTGATAACGGAATATCCTCAAAATTAAATAAAGCTTTTCCCATCTCAAGTTCCACCATTAAATTATCAACAATTTTGGCATTAAGAACCCGATTACTTGTTTTTAATTTAATTTGGTTAGCATTTAAATTTTTACTTAAAAGATAGGCAACACATCTCGAACCATTGCCACAGGCACTTACTTCACCACCGTCAGAATTAAAAATTGTTATTGGAAAAGAATTCTCTTTTTCTTTTTCGATAAAAATTATTTGATCAAAACCAATATTACTTCTTTTTCCCAACTCAATAATCTTACTTTTGCTCAAGTTGATAGGACTTGATCTTCTATCGATAATAATGAAATCATTACCCAATCCATCCATTTTATATGCATTAATCGTTGCCATAATTGATTAGTATAATTATTCATTGACTTTTAAAACCCCAAATTGTAGTTTCCACAAACTTTCCGCAAATACACTTGTTTTTGCGGTGCTCTTTAAAACAAGAGTGTCGACACTAGTCAGCGAAGGTTCGCCCACTAGTGCGATAGGTGTTGGATGTTACAAAAATGTTTGAAAATTTAACAAATAAATTAGAAAGTATTTTTTCTAAACTAAAAAGCGCCCCTTCATTAACTGAGGAACAAGTTGAAACAGGCTTAAAAGAAATACGATTGGCTTTATTAGAGGCTGACGTAGCTCTTCCTGTAACTAAAGAGTTTATAGCCAATGTAAAACCAAAAGCTATTGGTCAAGAAATTATAAAATCAACCTCTGCTGGCCAGATGATAGTTAAAATTGTCTACGATGAACTAATAAATATTTTAGGTTCCAAAAATGTAGAGCTCAACTTCAAAGCTGTTCCACCAGTTTCTTTTTTATTAGTTGGACTACAAGGTTCAGGTAAAACTACCTCTGCAGCTAAGTTAGCAAAAAATATAGAGAAGAGTCATAAAAAGAAAGTTATGGTAGTTAGTTTAGACGTTTACAGACCTGCAGCTCAAGAACAACTTAAATTACTTGCAGAGACAAATGGAATTCAATGTTTGCCTATAGTTGAAAAACAACAACCAATTGACATTACTAAAAGAGCATTAAATGCAGCAAACCTTAATGGTTCTGATGTCATTATATTTGATACGGCAGGAAGAACACAGATAGACTTACACATGATGTCTGAGATTAAGCAAATTAAAGACATTACAAAACCATCAGAAACAATTTTAGTGGCTGACTCTTTGACGGGACAAATAGCTGTAAATGTTGCAAAAGAATTTGATACTGCTGTTAATCTTTCTGGAATTATTCTAACAAGAGTTGATGGTGATGCTCGAGGTGGCGCAGCATTAAGCATGAAACAAGTAACAGGTAAACCAATTAAATTTATTGGAGTTGGAGAAAAAATTAGTGATCTTGAACTTTTCCACCCTGACCGATTAGCTAATAGAATCTTAGGTATGGGTGATGTAGTAACTTTAGTAGAAAAAGCCCAACAAGATTTAAGTGAGGAAAAAATAAAAGAAACAGAAAATGAATTAAAAAAAGGAATTTTCACTATGAACTCATATCTTTCGCAGTTAAGGCAAATGAAGAAAATGGGTGGCATGGAGGGAGTTATGTCTATGTTGCCAGGTGTGAATAAAATGAAAGCAAAAATGGATCAAGCAAATATAGATGAAAAAATGCTGGTGGATAATGAAGCAATTATTCTATCAATGACTAAAAATGAGAGAGAAAATCCAAAAATTATTAGTGGATCAAGACGTAAAAGAATTTCTAAAGGATCAGGTGTAGATGTTTCGAAAATTAACAAACTATTAAAACAATTTAAAATGATGTCAGACATGATGAAAAAAATGTCTCAAGGAAAAAAAATTCCATCAGGGATGATCCCAGATGAAATGCTAA
Source organism: uncultured Pelagibacteraceae bacterium (assembly GCA_902523185.1). Classification (GTDB taxonomy): domain Bacteria; phylum Pseudomonadota; class Alphaproteobacteria; order Pelagibacterales; family Pelagibacteraceae; genus Pelagilacustribacter. Next base: position 32,531 of record CABYYJ010000003.1, read on the forward strand.
ATCAACTAAAATGAAAGGAATAAAATGTTAAGAATAAGATTATCAATGGGTGGCGTAAGAAAAAGACCCATTTATAAAATAGTAATTGCTGACAGCAGATACCCAAGAGATGGCAAATTTATTGAAAAAATTGGATCTTACAATCCATTGCTTCCAAAAGATAAAAAGGAAAGAATTAAAGTAGAAGCAGAAAGGGTAAAATATTGGATGAGCAAGGGAGCTCAGCCAACAATGAGAGTTTCTAGATTACTAGGAGAGGCGCAGTTAATGCCAATGCCAAAACCTGGAAATAATCCTCAAAAGGCGATTCCTAAAAAAGATAGAAAAAAAATTGAAGCAGATAAAAAAGAGGAAACGAAGAAGGATACCCCAGCAGCTGAGGGTAAAAAGCCGGACCAAAAAGCTGATGCAAAAAAAGGGGAACCTAAAAAGGAACAACCTAAGGCAGAAGCTAAAAAGGAAGAGCCGAAGAAGGAAGAACCTAAAAAGGAACAACCTAAGGCAGAGGCTAAAAAGGAAGAGCCGAAGAAGGAAGAGAAAAAGGCCTAACTAAAAGGTAATTAGTGATGTTAGAGGTAAAAATTTTTACTTTGTATCCAGATTTATTTCCTGGACCATTAGATATTGGATTATTTAAAAAGGCAAAGGAAAAAAAAATTTGGAATTTAAAAGTAATTAACATCAGGGATTATTCCAAAGATAAAAATGGTAACGTAGACGATACGCCTTATGGAGGAGGAAGTGGAATGCTTTTGCGCCCTGATGTGTTAGCATCTGCACTTGATGAGAATACTAAAAAAGGTGAAAAAATTATTTACTTATCTCCTAAAGGTAAAAAATTTGATCAAAATACAGCTAGATCTTTAAGTAAAAAAAAAAACTTAAATCTTATCTGTGGTCATTTTGAGGGTGTTGATCAAAGACTATTAGAGACACGAAATATTGAGGAATATAGTTTAGGTGACTTTGTCATATCAGGTGGAGAACCAGCTTCTTTTGTGTTAGTCGACGCTTTAGTTAGACTATTACCTGGAGTGCTCGGAAACAAAGATTCTATCGTAGAAGAAAGTTTTGAAAATAATCTTTTAGAATATCCTCAATATACAAAACCTAGAGAATGGGAGGGAAAAAGTCCTCCAGAGGTGCTATTTTCTGGCGATCATGCTAAAATAAAAGGGTGGCGTTTATCTCAATCAGAGGCTATAACACGTCGCCAGAGACCGGATTTGTGGAAAAAATATTTAGAGAAAAAAAATGAAAAATATTGAAGACATAAATAAGGCAGCGATTAAAAAAATTGTTGCTAATAAAAAGATCGTAGAATTTTCTCCAGGAGATACGATTAAAATCGGCGTTAAAATTGTTGAGGGGAAAAGAGAGAGAATTCAGTATTTTGAGGGAGTTTGTATTGCAAAAAAAAACAGAGGTATAAACTCTTCTTTCACTGTAAGAAAAATTTCTTTCGGAGAAGGTGTGGAGAGGACTTTTGCGCTTTACAGTCCAAACGTCGACTCAATAAAAGTAGTAAGATCAGGAAAAGTCAGAAGAGCAAAACTTTATTACTTAAGAGATAGAAAAGGTAAATCTGCAAGAATAACTGAAAAAATTAAAAAAAAAATTGGCGTTGATGTTTCTTTAAAAACAAACGAAGTAAAAATTGAAAAAGCTGATTTAAAAAATCCAGATAAAAAAGTTGTCGAGACTAATCTAGAATCTGAACCAACTGCAACAGAAGTCAAAAAAGCTTCTGAAGAAAAAAAATAAGATCTCATGTCTAAAACTTTATACGATAAACTTTGGGAAAAGAATCTTGTTCATGAACAAGAAGACGGAACATGTTTAATATATGTTGATAGGCATTTAGTTCATGAAGTTACAAGTCCACAAGCTTTCGAAGGCTTAAGGTTGCAAAATAGAAAAGTAAGAAGACCAGATTTAACTTTAGCTGTCCCGGATCATAATATTCCAACAACAGATAGATCTAAGGGTATTGTTGATAATGAGGCTAAAATACAAATCGAAACATTGAGAAAAAATTGTAAGGATTTTGGAGTACAACTTTTCGACGTAAATGATAAAAGACAAGGAATAGTTCATATTATTGGTCCTGAACAAGGTTTTACTCAACCAGGTTCAGTGATAGTTTGTGGCGATAGCCACACAGCTACCCACGGAGCTTTCGGTGCACTAGCATTTGGAATTGGAACATCTGAAGTCGAACATGTTCTTGCAACTCAAACGTTGATGCAAAAGAAATCAAAAAACATGAGAATAAAAGTGAACGGAAAGATTTCAAAAGGTGTAACAGCAAAAGACGTAATATTAAAGATTATCGGAACTATCAGCACAGCAGGTGGGACTGGCTTTGTAATAGAATATGCTGGGGAAGTTATTGAGAACTTTAGCATGGAGGAAAGAATGACAGTTTGCAATATGACTATTGAGGCTGGGGCCAGAGCTGGATTAATAGCGCCTGACGAAAAAACCTTTAAGTACCTAAAAGGTAAAAAAATGTCACCTTCGGGTGTTAATTGGGAAAAAGCCATTAAGTACTGGCAGACATTATATTCTGATAAGGATTGTAAATTTGATAAAGAGATAAATATTAATGGACCTGATATCGAACCTTTAGTTACTTGGGGAACTTCTCCACACGATGTATCGCCAGTTAATGGTTTAGTTCCAGATCCTGCCAAAGAGAAAAACAACGATAGGAAAAAGGCGATTCAAAGGTCCTTAGAATATATGGGGCTAAAACCTAATACGAAAATTTCAGAGATAAAAATTGATAAAATTTTTATTGGTAGCTGTACAAACGGAAGAATTGAAGACCTTAGACTTGCTGCAGATCTTTTAAAAGGAAAAAAAATTGCTGAGCACGTAAGCGCTATGGTAGTTCCAGGATCTGGATTGGTTAAAGAACAAGCAGAAAAAGAGGGTTTAGATAAAATATTTATTAATGCAGGATTCGAATGGAGAGAACCAGGTTGTTCTATGTGTTTAGGAATGAATCCTGATCAATTAAAACCCCAAGAAAGATGCGCATCAACTTCAAATAGAAATTTTGAAGGTCGACAAGGAAGAGGCGGAAGAACACATTTGGTGAGTCCAGGCATGGCAATTGCAGCCGCAATTAAAGGTCATTTATCAGATGTAAGAGAAATACAGTAATGAGAAAATTTTTAAAACTAAAATCAATACCTTCTTACTTATCTTTACAAAATATTGATACAGATATGATCGTTCCAAAGCAGTTTTTGAAGACGATAAAGAGAACCGGATTAGGCAAAGGCTTATTTTATGAAATGCGCTTTAATGAAAATGGTAAAGAAATTAAGGACTTTGTTTTGAATACAGAACCTTATAAATTTTCTAAAATTTTAATTGCAGGAAAAAATTTTGGTTGTGGTTCTTCTAGAGAGCATGCCCCTTGGGCTCTGCTGGATTTTGGAATAAGCTGTGTTATAAGCTCAAGCTTCGCAGATATATTTTATAACAACTGTTTCAAAAACGGGATACTTCCAATTAGAATCAATGAGGAAATTGTTCTTGAATTAGCGGAATACTCTAAAAGAAAAGAGGAAATAGAGATAGATCTAGAGAATCAAGAAATTAAATTTGGAAATAAAAATCAAAAATTCGAAGTTGATCCTTTTAAAAAGAAATGCTTGATGGAAGGATTGGACGACGTAGCTTTATCAATGGAAAAAATAAATTTAATTGATAGTTTTGAAAAAAAAATCAAAGAAAGTAGACCTTGGCTATTGAAAAATGATTAAAGTAAAAGATAGGAAACTTTTACTTTTAGCTGGTGATGGGATAGGTCCTGAAGTTGTACGAGAAGTAAAAAAAATCATAGAATGGTTTAATAAAAATAAATCCTTAGATTTTAAGATTGAAGAGGGTCTAGTTGGTGGAATATCTTACGAAAAACATAAAACACCCATTACCGATGAAGTCTTTTATAAAGCTTTAGAAAGTGAAGCAGTGATACTTGGAGCAGTCGGTGGGCCAAAATACGATAGTTTAGAATTTTCTAAACGACCTGAAAGAGCTTTATTAAAACTAAGAAAAGAACTTAAACTTTTTGCAAATTTACGTCCAGCAATATGTTTTAAACAATTAGTTGAGGCTTCTTCTTTAAAGCCAGAGATAATATCTGGATTAGATATAATGATTGTGCGTGAATTAACAGGTGGAATTTATTTTGGTGAACCAAGAGGAATCGAACCAATCGAAAACAATGAGAGAAAAGGTGTTAATACTCACACTTACACCACAAATGAAATTCAAAGGGTGGCAAGAGTTGCATTTGATTTAGCGAAAAAAAGAAAAAATAAAGTAACCTCTTGTGAAAAATCTAATGTTATGGAAGCAGGCGTCTTATGGAGAGAAGAGGTGCAATCTTTGCGAGATAAGGAATATAAGAAAATAGATTTAGAGCATATGCTCGCAGATAATTGTGCAATGCAATTATTGAGAAATCCCAAACAATTTGATGTAATTGTTACGGATAACTTATTTGGTGATATACTTTCAGATGAAGCAGCCATGTTAACAGGTTCTCTTGGCTTATTACCTTCAGCTTCACTTGGTGCAAGAGATAAAAATGGTAAAATTCGATCGATGTACGAACCAGTTCATGGATCTGCACCAGATATTGCTGGAAAAAATATTGCTAATCCGATTGCTACTATTTTAAGTCTATCAATGGCTTTAAGATACTCTTTAGATTTAGATAAAGAGGCCAACCAGCTTGATAAAGCTGTCCAGAGTGTTCTTGACGACGGTTTAAGAACAAAAGATATTATGTCTAAAAATAAAAAAGAGGTTTCTACATCTCAAATGGGTGACGCTATAATCAATTATTTAAGCTAGTTTCAAACTATTTCTGCTACATCGATTTTACTGTTATTTTCATATCTTATATACTTTTTAAGAAATGTTAAAAAAAATGATTTTAAGATAAAAATTAAATAAAACTTGTAATTGCTCTTTTTAAATTTAATTAAAAATATCATTCTCGACCAAAGAGTTAGTAATTCTCTAAATCCATAATTAGTGTTTCCTTGATGCCTTTTATTATGTGAAACATATATAAAAGTGATCTTTTTCGTATATTGAAAAATCCAATAATCTAAAAAAATAAAATCTTCTTTATTAGAAATAATTTTATCTCTGACACTTTTCTTAAAGCATTTAAAAGACGAGGTATATATTTTGTAAGATTTATTCATTAAAAAACTAGATACAATGTTATTCAACCTACTTACAAATATTTTGATAAAATTATGTTCTCTCTTTTTATATTTGACATAGCACACATCAAAAAAATTTAATTCTTTAAGCATGTCATCAATGTGTTTTGGGTCATGCTGCATATCATCATCCATGCATACGATAAAATCACCTGTACAATATTTAAGCCCACAAAAAATAGCACTGTGTTGACCATAGTTTTTTTTTAAGTTTATACCTTTTATAAAGTTATTGTTCACTTTAAGTTTTTTTATAACTTCCCAACTACTATCTGAACTAAAATCATTAATTAAAATTATTTCAAAATCATTAAATTCTTTTAAATTCGCTTTTATCTCTTTTACAAGAACTTCAAGTATTTTTGAGCTGTTAAATACTGGTATTATAATTGATATTTTCATAAATAATATTTTGTAATCATATTAAGTATATAATTTCTTTTTTTGAGATTTTTGTAATAAAATTTTGGAAGCAATGTGTCTTTTTGTATTTTACTTAAGTTAATATTTCTATTATTTTTTTTAATAATCTTAATATTTATTTTTTTATCAAATAAATTCGAAAAAACTTTTAATAATCTTAAAACATCAACAGACTTGTAGTTGAATATATTTATAATTTTTTTGTTCTCCTCAAAATTTTTAAAGTATTTTTCTAATATATAATTAATATCATCTATATCGATTAAGTTTCTTTTCGAATTTTTCCACAATTTAAAAGTTTTATCATTTAGAAAACAATCATAAATTGAATTTGTCAGAGTATTTACATTTTTATTTTTACCAACAATCTGTGGAAGTCTGATAATTAAATAATCTTTGCACTCTTTTTTTAAAATACTCTCTATTTTGATTTTATTTTTTACATAGGGATCGTTTTTTAAACTTATATTTTCAACACTTAATGAGCTTATATAGACAAATTTTTTTTTGGGGTGAATTTTTTTAAGAATTTTTCTAAAAAGTATTATTTCTCGAATGAACTCTTTATTGTCCCTAAGATTTGAATTTGATACACCTGCTGCATAAATAAAAAAATTATTTGGTATATTAATTTTTTTTAGATTTTTTGCTAAAAAACCACTGCCATATATTTTCATTTTATCCTTTTTTAAAATAGTAGGAGTTGAAACATTTGTCTTTTAATTTAAACCCATTGTTATTCAGGATATTCATAATTGTTTGTCTTTTTTCCTTATTAATTACATTAAAATGTAGTTCAAAGAATAAATATTTTATTTGAGAAAATTTACGGATATTGAGAATGTAATAATCTTCGTCGCCTTCAATATCTAATATTAAAGTATTAAATTTATTAAAATTTTTAATCTTATTTTTCTCTAAGTTTTGTACTAAAACTTTTTTTTTTGTTTTAATTTTACTCGATGTAGATAAAAAATCATTTGAAAAAAAGAAATATTTATTTTTAGTTTTTTTATAAACCAAATTATTTGTAAATATTTCAAAATTAGTCTTGTTATAAATTAAATTGTTTTTTAAATTTTTTATAATTTCTTTATTTATTTCAAAAACTAACATTTTGTTTTTAGAATTTTTGTAAACTAAAGCAGGGATAAAACCTATGCCGCCTCCAAGAATAACAGATCGATTTTTTGTAGTAATATGTTTTTCTATCAGTTTTTTATCGTTATACTCATAGGTTTTAAAAAGGAAGCTTGAATAGTTTTGAATTGGAATATTTTTAATTTTTAATTCAAACATTAAATTTTTATAGTAAAAATTTTTAATGAAATATTTGTGTATTAAACCAAATAGATAATTATGGTGTACGATATAATATATAGGTGTTAAAATTATTTTTGTTAATGTATTAAATACCATGGGGAAATGTATAAATTTTTTAAAGACATTTTACTACTAGAAACGCATTCAATCTAATGAAAGATAAAAAAATAAATAATTTAATAATATGCTCTTTTTTCTTTTCATACTTAATGATTGGAATCTATACACTTAATGATTACGGAATAAATATCGAGGAGCATACTCAAATATACTCAGGTTATTATTGGTTAAATTATATATATGAATTCTTTCAAATTGAATATTTAAGTAATGATATTAAAAATAAGTTAAATATTATCTCTGAAGATCGTCAATTACCTAATCCTAAAATTTATACTTATGGTCCGGCATTTGATGTAACAGCAGCATTTTTAGAAAGTACATTAAATCATGATAATGAAATTTTCAAATTTCAATTAAGACACTTTTTGATATTTGCTATTTTTTTTTTTAGTGCAATTATTTTTTTTAAATTTTTACATTTAAGATTTAAATTTTTTTTTATATCTTTCGCTGGAACTTTATTATATATTTTTTCACCAAGAATTTATGGGGATAGTTTCCATAATAACAAAGATATTTTGTTTTTATCGTTAGTAGTTTTTTCTTTTTATTTTGCATTCAAATTATTCAAAAAAATAAAATTTAAAAATATTATTTTATTCTCTATATTTGCAGCTCTTGCGACATCAACAAGAGCAATTGGATTATTTCTGCCTGTTTCAATAATAATGTTTATTTTTTTCAAATATTTAAACATTGACAAAAAAAAGGGGGTGATAACCTCCTTTTTTTTAATATTTACTTATTTATTATTTTTAGTATTACATTGGCCTTATCTTTGGGAAAATCCAATAAATAATTTCTTTGATTTTTATACAAAATCAAAATCTTGGATTTTTTCGTATTTTATATTGTTTGAAGGTAAGTATCTTTTAACTAATGCTTTACCAGATTATTTTATTTTCAAATGGATTGGCATTACTACACCTATTTTTAATTTAATAATCTTTATTTTAGGAATATTTTTTTTATTTAAAAGATTTGGTTTTAGATTAATATCTTTTAATCCTTACAACCGTTACAGCTACGACTTCTGGAGAAGCAATAATGAAATGATGGATTATTTTGTTTTTTTTAACGCTACCTTAATTTTATTAGTAATATTATTTTTAGATGTCCCATTTGTGAGCGGCTGGCGACATCTATACTTTCTAAACTTTTTTATTATTTATATAGGTATATTTTTTTTGTACTTATATCGAGTAAAAATTAAAAAATACAATCAGTATTTAACATTCTTATTTATAATTTTTTTTTCTTTCAATGTTTATAAATTAATTTTATTTCATCCATACCAAAGTTTATATTTCAATGAATTCCTGATGGATAAAGACGGATATTTAGTTGATAGAGATGGTCTAAGTAGGTTAGATTCTATCAATAAAGTTATTTCGTTTAGTGAGGATAGAAAAATTATTAACATAGCTAATTCATCATTTATTCCGTATTATAGGATAAAAGAAGCTTTCAGCCAGGAGATAATCAAAAAAATTAAATTTGTTGGTAGAGAATATGATCAAGCAGATTTTATTTTTAATAACTTTGTATACGAGGTTAACCCAAAATATAATGATAAATACCATATTCCCAACAATTTTGAGCAAATTTATGTTTTAGAAATTGATGGAATTAAGATATATGAAATTTATAGAAGAATTAAATCCAAATGAAAATTTTTGTTTATAAAGTAGTTTTTTTAATGTTTTGTCTATTTTTGTTATTTAATTTTACTATTGGATATCAAGTGCGGAAAATTGAAGATAAAATTTTAAATATTAGCTCAAAAAATAAAATTGAAGAATTTAAGGTTAAACTAAAAAAAGAGATTAAATCGGGATTGAAAAAAGAAAATATTTTTCAAGATGATGAGAGAGAGTTAATCAGAGATTTTTTGCAAAAAATAATTTTAGAATTAGAGCTAGAAAAAATTCAAGATAAATAAATAAAGTATAATGAATATTGCAATAATTGGAGCATCAGGAAACGTAGGAAGAAAAACTATCGAAATTTTAGAAAAATCAAATTTTTCTATCGAGAAACTTTTTTTAGTTGCTTCAAAAAAGAGCGCTGGAAAAAAAATAAAATTTAGAAAGGAAGAAATAGAAATCGAAAATTTAGAAAATTATGATTTTTCAAAAGCTCAAATAACTTTTTTCGCTGCTGGTAGCAAAATAGCAAAAGAGTGGGTACCAAAAGCTTCAAAAAAAACGATTGTAATTGATAATTCAAGTTATTTTCGAATGAATGACGATGTTCCATTAGTTGTTTCAGAAGTAAACCCTGAAGCTTTAGAAAACCATAAAAACATTATATCAAATCCAAATTGTTCAACAATGCAAATGGTCCTTACATTGAAACCGCTTCATGATGAATACACAATCAAAAGGGTTGTAGTTTCAACATACCAAGCAGTTTCGGGTGCTGGTAAACTTCCCATGGATGAACTTTTTGAACAGACAAAGAATTTTTTAAATAAAAAAAAGATTGATTCCAAAAATTTTACAAAACAAATTGCCTTTAATGTTATACCACATATCGATATTTTCGGTAAAGATGGGTACACTAAAGAGGAACTTAAAATGACTAATGAAACTAAAAAAATTTTAGATAATAAAATCGACATCACAGCAACTTGTGTAAGAGTTCCAGTGCGAACAGGCCATTCAGAGTCAATTAATATTGAGTTTAATAATAATTTCGATTTTGAAAATGTCGTAAAAATTTTAAAAAATGCTCCAGGGTGTAAAGTTGTAGATGAAAGAAAAGATGGTGGATATATTACACCTGCTGAAGCAGAAGGCGATTATTTGACTTATATCTCAAGGATTAGAAAAGATAACTCAAATAACAAAGCAATTAATTTGTGGGTTGTATCCGATAATTTATTGAAAGGCGCGGCTTTAAATACTGTACAAATCGCACAGTGTTTAATGAAAAAAAATTATCTTTAGTCTATAAACAAGTTATGGAAAATAAAAATAATCCTCTAAGTCCTCATTTGCAAATTTACAAGTGGCAGATTTCTTCTCTATTGTCAATTACTCATAGAATTGTAGGAGTTATAAATATTTTTGCAGTAATTATTATATGTTTTTGGACAATATTCTTACTTCTGGGTCAAGAAAATTACTTTCCGATAGAGATTTTTTTAAACACTTTTTTTGGGAAGTTTATAGTTTTATCCCTCTGTTGGACATTTAGCTTTCATATTTTGAATGAGATAAGACATTTAATGTGGGATATTGGATATGGTTTTGATTTAAAGATAGCAAATATAACTGGTTTTGCCACTCTGTTCGGATCTTTTATATTAACAATTTTACTTTATTTAATCGGAAAAAACTTTTTTTAACATGCACGTATCTACAAAAAAGTGGTTATTTACTAAAGTTAGTTCAACGATCCTGATTCCGTTTAAAATCTGGTTTTTGCTTAATTTTGTATCGTTATATGATAAAGACTATTTAGAGATAGTTTCATTCTTTGCTGGCCAGCCATCAAAAATTTTATTTTCAATATTCATAATAATAGCCTTTTTTTTCTCTGCTTTGACTATAAGTGAGATTTTCGAGGACTATGTTAGAGACGAAAAAATCAAAAATGTCGCAAATAAAGCTTTAGTTTTTTTTGCTATAATAATACCACTTTTAACAATTTTAGGACTTTATAATTTAAGGTAATGAGCGCATATAAAATTATTGAACATGAATACGATGTAGTTGTTCTGGGAGCCGGTGGATCTGGCTTAAGAGCAGCTGTAGGGTTATCGGAGTCTGGGTTGAAGACAGCATGTATTTCAAAAGTTTTTCCTACAAGAAGTCATACATCGGCGGCTCAAGGAGGTATTTCCGCAGCACTTGGAAATATGGGAGAAGACGATTGGCGTTGGCACATGTACGACACCGTTAAGGGCTCAGATTGGCTTGGAGATCAGGATGCAATTGAGTATTTATGTAAAGAAGCTCCAAGGGCAGTAATAGAACTTGAAAGGTACGGAGTTCCATTCAGTAGAACAGATGACGGAAAAATTTATCAAAGGCCATTTGGAGGAATGACAAAAAATTATGGAAATGGAACGGCACAAAGAACTTGTGCGGCTGCAGATAGAACAGGCCATGCAATTTTACATACTCTTTACGGTCAAGCCTTAAAACAAAATACGGAATTTTTTATAGAATATTTTGCATTAGATTTAATAATGAAAAATGGAGAATGCAAAGGTGTTATTGCTTGGAATTTAACAGATGGTACAATACACAGATTTAGATCTCACATTACAATCATAGCGACTGGTGGATATGGAAAAGTTTATTATTCTGCAACATCTGCTCACACCTGTACCGGAGACGGTAATGCAATGGTTTTGAGAGCTGGTTTACCTTTACAAGATATGGAATTTGTTCAGTTTCACCCTACTGGAATTTATGGGGTTGGATGTTTAATTACCGAAGGAGTAAGAGGTGAGGGAGGTTTTTTAGTAAACGGTAAAGGTGAAAGATTTATGGAAAGATATGCTCCAAACGCTAAGGATTTAGCTTCAAGAGATGTTGTAAGTAGGTCCATGGAGATGGAAATTAATGAAGGAAGAGGAGTCGGAAAGGACAAAGATCATATCAATCTTCATTTAGACCACTTAGATAAAAAAGTTATAGAGGAAAGATTACCTGGAATTTCTGAAGCTGCAAAAACTTTTGCAAATGTGGATGTCAACAAAGAACCAATACCTGTTGTACCTACTGTACATTACAACATGGGTGGAATCCCAACAAATTATAAAGCTGAAGTTTTAACCTTAAATGGATCAGAAAAAACTGTACCTGGATTAATGGCTATAGGGGAGGCAGCATGTGTTTCCGTTCATGGAGCAAATCGACTAGGATCAAACTCATTAATTGACCTTGTTGTTTTTGGAAGAGCAGCTGCTAGGAGAGCTTCAGAACTAATAAAACCTGGAACTCCACACGAAGAAGTGTCAAAAACAGAGACAGACAAATGTTTGGATAGATTTGACAAAATAAGAAATTCAAAAGGATCAACAAAAACATCTGAACTAAGATTAAAAATGCAGAAAACTATGCAATCAAAGTGTGCCGTTTTTAGAACAGAAAAAACTTTAAAAGAGGGTGTTGATCAAATTAGAAAACCATTTAATGCCATGGAAGATTTAAATGTAAAAGATAAATCTTTGTTATTTAATACTGATTTAGTAGAAACATTGGAGTTTGATAATTTAATTAGGCAAGCTTTGACAACAATGGACTCAGCTTATAGCAGAAAAGAAAGTAGAGGAGCACACGCGAGAGAGGACTTTGTTGAAAGAGATGATAAAAATTTTATGAAACATACCTTAGCTTGGCAAAATGGTAACAAAGTTCAAATTAAATATAGAGATGTTCACTCTAGAACACTTACAAATGATGTACAATATTTTCCACCTAAAGAAAGAGTGTATTAATGGTTCAATTTAATTTACCGCAAAACTCTAAGATAGAAGTTGGCGAGTATTTTAAAGACAGGACTAATTCAAAAAGTATTAAAAAAGTAAACGTTTATAGGTGGGACCCTTCTACAGGAAAGAACCCAAGAGTAGACACTTTTGAGGTAGATATGGAAAATTGCGGTCCTAAAGTTTTAGATATTTTAATTAAAATAAAAAATGATTTAGATCCTTCGCTAACATTCAGAAGGTCATGTGCCCACGGTGTTTGTGGATCTTGTGCCATGAATATAGACGGTGTAAATACTTTAGCATGTATAAAATCACATACCGATATTAATGGTGATCTAAATATTTATCCTTTACCTCATCTTAAAGTGGTGAAAGATCTAATTGGAGATCTAACGACTCTGTACAAACAATACGAATCCATCCAACCTTGGTTAAAAGTAGACCAGACTGGAGAGGAAAAAATAGAACTAAAACAATCACAAAAAGATAGAGAAAAATTAGATGGTTATTATGAGTGCATTCTATGTGCATGTTGTTCAACTTCCTGTCCAAGTTATTGGTGGAACGGTGATAAATATTTGGGACCAGCGGTTTTACTCCAGGCTTATCGATGGATAAATGATAGTCGAGATGGAGACAAAAAAGAAAGATTAAAAAAAGTTGCAGATGAATTAAAATTATATAGATGCCATACCATTATGAATTGTACAAATTCGTGCCCTAAAGGCCTCAATCCAGCCAAAGCAATTGGATCTATTAAAAAAATGCTTGCAACAAGTTAAAAGCTTATTTATTCAATTAGTTCATGAAAACAATTCAACATTATGTTGGCGGCAAAATTTTTTCTGGGGACTCAAAGAGAACTGGTAAAGTTTTTAATCCTGCTACAGGTGAACAATCAGCGGTAGTTAAATTAGCTAGCACTAACGACGTAAATTTAGCAATAGAAAATGCTAAAAATGCCTTTGAGGCTTGGTCCAATAAACCTCCTCTACAAAGAGCAAGAGTAATGTTTAAATTTAAGGAACTTGTTGAGAAAAATTCTGACGAATTAACAAGAATTATAGTTTCTGAACACGGAAAAGTTTACGAGGATGCAAAAGGTTCACTTACAAGGGGATTAGAGGTAGTAGAATATGCTTGCGGTATACCTCAGATGCTTAAAGGTGAGTTCACAGAAAATGTAGGCTCAAATGTAGATAGTTGGTCATTAAGACAACCTTTAGGAGTTTGTGCAGGTGTTACCCCATTTAATTTTCCTGCGATGGTTCCTATGTGGATGTTTCCTATGGCAATAGCCTGTGGAAATACATTTGTTCTAAAACCATCAGAAAAAGATCCGTCATGTTCTATTCGTTTAGCAGAACTTTTAAAAGATGCAGGTTTACCAGATGGAGTATTTAATGTAGTTAATGGTGATAAAGAGTCCGTTGATGCGCTGATTAATAGCAAAGATGTTGTAGCTATGAGTTTTGTTGGATCTACTCCTATAGCAAAGTATATATATGAAAACTGTGCTAAAAACGAAAAAAGAGTTCAAGCTTTAGGTGGAGCAAAAAACCATTGTGTTGTAATGCCTGACTGTGATTTGGATCAAGCTGTAAATGGCTTAATGGGTGCTGCTTATGGATCTGCGGGAGAAAGATGTATGGCGCAATCAGTTGCGGTTGCGGTTGGTGGAATTGGCGATAAATTAGTTAATGCCCTAGCAAAAAAAGTTGAGGCTCTAAAAATTGGCCCTGGGATGGATAAAGAATCTGAAATGGGCCCACTAGTTACAAAAACTCATCTAGAAAAAGTAAAAAGTTATGTTGATATAGGTGTTAAAGAGGGCGCAAAATTGGTTGTAGATGGCAGAAAATTTAAAATTCAAGGTTATGAAAATGGATATTACATGGGGGGCTGTTTATTTGATGAAGTTAAAAAAGAAATGAGAATATATAAAGAGGAGATATTTGGACCTGTTTTATCAGTAGTAAGAGCAAAAGATTTTGATGAAGCGATTAAGTTAGTAAATGACCATGAGTTTGGAAATGGTGTAAGTATATTTACAAGAGACGGGGACTCTGGTCGAACTTTTTCGAGTAAAGCTAAGATTGGAATGGTAGGAATTAATATACCAATTCCGGTGCCTATGGCTTTTCATAGCTTTGGGGGTTGGAAAAGGTCACTGTTTGGAGATCAACATATGCATGGTCCAGAGGGAGTAAGATTTTATACAAAATTAAAAACAGTTACATCTAGATGGCCATCAGGTTTAAGATCAGACCCAGAATTTGTTATGCCTACAATGAAATAAATGAGTAAATATAATATGAGAAAAAAAATTACTTTAATTGGAGCTGGTCAAATTGGAGGAACTTTAGCGCATTTGATTGCTTTAAAGAAACTTGGAGACGTAGTTCTATTTGATGTTGCAGGTGGTGTAGCAAAAGGTAAAGCATTAGATATTGCTCAGTCATCTCCTGTAGAGGGTTTTAATATAAGTTTAATAGGAACAGATAATTATGAAGATACAAAAAATTCTGATGTAATAATAATTACTGCAGGTGTTCCAAGAAAACCAGGTATGACAAGAGACGATCTTTTAGGTATCAATTTAAAAATTATTAAAGAAGTGGCCGAAGGTATTAAGAAAACATCACCTAATGCATTTGTAATATGTATTACGAACCCTTTAGATGTAATTGTGATGGCACTTCAGAAATATTCAGGTCTTCCTAAAAATAAAATCGTCGGCATGGCAGGAATTCTAGACTCCTCTAGATTTATTTACTTTCTTTCCCAAGAACTTGAAATTTCAACAGATAAAATTAAATCATTTGTGCTAGGTGGACACGGTGACACAATGGTTGCGATGCTAGATTCTACGGAAGTTGATGGAAAAAAAATTAGTCAACTTGTAGATGAAGGAAAAATAAGTAAAGCTAAACTGGACGAAATTGTAGAAAGAACAAAAAACGGTGGAGCAGAAATAGTGAAATATTTAGAAAAAGGATCAGCTTATTACGCTCCCGCAGCATCAGGCGTTGAAATGGCTGAAAGTTATTTAAAAGATTTAAAAAAACAACTACCTTGTGCAGCGTATCTAAATGGAGAATATGGGGTTAATGATTTATATGTAGGCGTTCCAATAATTATTGGGTCTAAAGGAGTTGAAAGAGTAGTCGAGCTGAAATTATCTAAAAAAGAAAAACAAAATTTCGATCACTCAATTAAAGCAGTACAAGAACTTTTTAATTCCGCTAAGAAAATTGATCCGAGTTTATAATTAATTCTTTATTAGAACTAATCTTCTTCCCATACAAAATAGATTAGGAAAAAACTTTATTAATATTTTATCTATCGAGTGAAGAATATTTAAAAAAAATCTGTTCATTGGAATGCAAAAAGTTTTTGAGGTCACACCGCCAGAATTAAGGAAAATAAAACATTCTGTCAATTTTTCATATTCAATACTAAATAATTTACCTAAATTTTCGTCAAATTTTTTTTTATTATCAAAAATTAAGTGAGAAACGGCAACGTTTCCATGCCATGCATTGTTTACATCACTTTTAGCTTCGTCTTCATCCCAAACATCTAAAGTAAAATCATATCCCTCATGTTTCATTATAATTGTTACCAATTGAAAAACCACAGAAGCGTATGACTCGAAAACTATTAATTTTCCATTTTTTTTTAAAATTCTATTCATTTCTTTAAAAAATTTAATTGGAAAAGGTATATGATGTATCATATTAGATGCTATAACGTAATCGAAGCTTCCACTTTTAAAGCCAGTATTTTGTGCATCAATATTTTTAAAATCTAGATGTTCATCATCTCCCAAGTCAGTTAACTTTAAATTTTTATTTTTAATAAAATCTTTAATAAATCCTGCACCAGATCCTACCTCGATACCTTGATCGGTATCCTTAATGAAATCATTCATCCATGTAAATCTTTTTTCAAGGAGAAATTTTACGTTTTGCGATTTTGATGAATAGTATAGCTCACGTGCCTTTTTTGTGTTTGCAATAGAGCTCATTTTATTTTCTTCAGCTGAGAATTGAACCTTTTTACGAATTTTAAACATTAGATAATTATATCAATTTTAATTAGTAAATATTTAGCTTATACTATAATTTCATCTAAAAATATGTTTTTCAAAAGAGAAAAATTACACGTAGATCTTCCAATTCTAATAGCTGTTATAATCTATGCATATTTTATTAATTGGTATAGTGGAAATATAGGAGTACTTCCCATTGACTCATTTTCTTTTTTAGATAGCGGAAATAGTATTCTTCAAGGGCATTTACCTATAAGAGATTTTTGGGCTTTTACTGGTATAATTATTGACTACATACAGTCAATTTTTTTTTTGTTATTCGGCAATAGTTGGAATAGTTATTTAGCACACAGCTCATTTATGAATACTATTGCGACTACAAGCTTATTTTTTTTTCTAAAGGAATTTAATTTAAAGTTAAAATATGTAGTTTTATACTGTATTAGCTTTGCGACTCTTTGTTATCCAATATCTGGAACACCATTTCATTATATTCATGCATACATTTTTTCATTGATCTCCATATTTTGTATAATCATTGCTATTAAGAATAAAAATAAGTTTTTGTGGTTTTCACTGCCGTTTATTAGTTTATTTGCTTTCCTGTCAATGCAAACACCTACTGCATATATTCTAATTATCTTTTTTTTCTTCTTGTTATACTATTTTTTAAAAAGTAAAGATTTTAAAAGTCTAAAATTTTTCTTTTATGGTGTTATATGTAGTTTGGTTTTATTTTTATTATTTATCATTTTGACACGCACTCCTTTAATAGATTTTTTTTACCAATATCTTTTATTCCCCATTTCTATTGGTGAAGCTAGAATGTCTAGCGACTCCTCTGCCTACGTTAGGCTTGTAGAACAATTAAATCTTAAAAGAATATTTGGTGAATTTAAATTTATACACATTTTCCTGCTACCTCTAATTTTAATTTCATTGAAAAATCTAAGTAAAAATAGGCACATTGATACGCTTAATCTAATTATAATACTTTCCTGCTTGGCATTCTTTTTTAATCAATTATTAACAGCAAATCAGATTTATATATTTAGCTTGATTCCCTTGTTAGCAGCTACATTACAAATAAATTTAAATTTTTTGAAAATCGACAGTAAATATTTCCTAATCATTATTTTAATAGTTTTATTTACAACAACTAAGTATCATTTAAGATTTAACTTAGATAAAAAATTTCATGATTTAGAAAGTACTAATAAAGCAAAAGCTGTTAAAGCTAGCGAAATAAATAAAAACTTTAATAATTTAAAATGGATAAGTAGTTTTGATGATCCAGAAAATGAAATAAAAGTTATTAAAGCAGCAGTAGAAGTGATGACAGGAGATAACAGAAATAAAACACTGCTCACTCATTATCACTTCATGTCTCTTATCTCAGATCAAAAATTTAATATACTTAACCGCTGGTATTTATGGAGTAATGATACACATCCTACGGAAAATCATAAATATTATAAATTTTATAGATCGTTTATAAATAAAAACTTAATAGAAAATAAAATTGAAGTAATCTATTTATTAGGTCAAAAAAACGAAATTAATTTTGAAAACGTAAAAAACTATTTCGAGGGGATTTGTTTTGAAAATAAAGTTATTATTTCACAGAGGTTTTCATCTCATAAAATTGTTGAGTGTAAATAATTTTTAATACTAGAAAATTTTATTTATTTTAATTCTCTTAAAATTTTCTAAAAAATTCTCTTTGTTTCTAAAAGAGATTATAAAATTAGTTAAATTTAATGTTAACAGAAAAAAACTTAAAAAGATAAAGTATAAATTATAGTTATCGAAGAGTAAAAAATATGAAACTAAAAAGTAAAAAGAAGATATAAAAAAAATTCTTTCTTTAAGTGCAGAAAAAACTTTCAAAGCATGAAAAATTAAGCCAAAAAAATTCATTTTTGACTTACCTCCAAATCTTTTTTCTCTATCAGCATTTATAAAATTGAGATTATTAACATTATTTGATAAGGTAGGTGGATAAGCACTCCATAACTCATTTTGAGTGCTAACTTTTTTTAAATCTACAAAATTTAAGAGACTAAAATTCCCGAATCTAATTTTTTTATAAGAAAACATGATTATTAATAAACAATATAATTCATAAAAAATCTTGAACCAAAATGGTTCTTTTCTCTGCCCCCTCCTCACAGCGATAGAATTTTGAGGTGAAATGTTACTTAAATTTATCAACTTAATTATGATGTTAGGGTTATCCTGGCCATCTGAGTCTATAATTATTGTTTTAATTTTTTTTTTGTAAAATTTATTCAAATATTTAATACCAATAGCGATTGCTCTTTGGCTGCCTACATTTTTATACAAAGATATAATACTTATCTTGCTTGCCATTTTACACCTATATTTTTTCGGATTATATTTTTGAGTAGAGCAATCATTAATTATTATTAGCTCAAATTTAGTTTTTAATTGATTTTCAAAAACTTTGTTTATCTTTTTTAATAATCTACTTAAGTTTTTCCAGTCATTGTAAACAGGTGTAAGAATTATAATTTTTGCTTTCATTATGGATTAATTTAAATTTTATGATAGTAATATCAACTAAAATGAACATTCACGAACATCAAGCAAAAAAAATTCTAAGAGATTTTGGAGCACCTGTTTCAAATGGGATTGTAATTACGTCTGTAGACGAGATACAACAAAAAATTTCAAGCCTTACCGGTAAGACTTTTGTTTTAAAAGCCCAAATTCATGCAGGTGGTAGAGGTAAAGCGGGGGGTGTTAAAATAATTAAAGATATCCAAGAATTGAAAATAGCCGCAAAAGAAATGATGGGTAAAATATTAGTGACCCACCAGACCGGGCCACAAGGAAGAGAGGTAAAGAGACTTTACGTCGAAGAGGCCTCGGAAATTGAAAAAGAGTTTTATTTGTCATGTATTATAGATAGAGAAAGTTCAAAAATAGCTTTCATAAGCAGTACACAAGGAGGCATGGATATAGAAAAGGTTGCGATTGAAACTCCAGAAAAAATTAAAACTATAAAGATTGATCTTAAAAATGAGGGTCCAAATGACGATGAAATCGACAAAATTATTTCATCATTTAATTTTAATTCCAATCAAAAAAAAGATGCAGTAAGTTTAATTAAATCTCTTTACAAAATAATAGTAGAAAAAGATGCTACGCTCATAGAAATAAACCCATTGATAATTACAAAAACTGGAAAAATTATCTGTTTGGATGCCAAAATGAATTTTGATGAAAATTCTATTTTCAGAAGACCAGAAATTCTAGCATTGAGAGATCTAAACGAAGAAGATCCAGCAGAAATTGAAGCAAGTAAACATGATTTAGCTTATATAAAATTAAATGGCTCAATAGGATGCATGGTTAATGGCGCAGGATTAGCAATGGCAACAATGGATATTATAAAATTATTTGGCAAAGAACCAGCTAATTTCTTAGATGTAGGAGGGGGAGCCTCTAAAGAAAAGGTTACTGCAGCTTTTAAATTAATCTTAGCTGATAAAAATGTTAAAGGAATACTCATAAATATATTCGGCGGTATAATGAGATGTGATGTGCTAGCACAAGGCGTAGTAGAGGCAGCAAAGCAAGTAAATCTATCTGTACCGTTAGTTGTAAGATTAGCAGGAACAAATTTTAAGGAGGGAAAGGAAATTCTAGAAAAATCTAATCTTAAAATTTTATCTGCATCAGATTTGAACGATGCTGCAAAGAAAATAGTTGAAGCTATAGAGTAAATGTCTATTTTAATTAATAAAAATACAAAAGTAATTTGCCAAGGATTTACTGGAACTCATGGCACCTTTCACTCTGAGCAAGCTTTAAGATATGGAACAAAGTTAGTAGGGGGAGTTACTCCCAAAAAAGGTGGGCAAATGCATCTCGATTTACCCGTCTTTAATACTGTTCAAGAAGCAAAAGAAAAAACTTCTGCAGATGCAACCATGATCTATGTTCCACCGAAATTTGCTGCAGAAGCTATAATTGAAGCTATCGATGCAAAAATTAAGTTAGTTGTTTGTATAACTGAAGGTATTCCGCTAGTAGACATGCTGAAAGTCAAAAAAAATTTAAATAATAGCAAGACTAGATTAATTGGTCCTAACTGTCCTGGTATAATCACTCCTGAGGAGTGCAAAATCGGCATAATGCCAGGCAATATTCATAAAAAAGGATCAGTTGGAATAGTTTCAAGATCAGGGACTTTGACTTATGAAGCTGTTGCACAAACTTCTTCTAACAAAATGGGACAATCAACTTGTATAGGTATAGGCGGTGATCCAATAAATGGAACAAATTTTATTGATTGTTTAGAACTTTTCCTAAAAGATGACCAAACAAAGTCAATAGTTATGATTGGTGAAATTGGAGGAACAGCAGAGGAGGAAGCAGCCGAGTTTTTAAAAAAAGAAAAAGTAAAAAAACCAATGGTTGGGTTTATTGCTGGTTTGACAGCACCCCCCGGTCGTAGAATGGGTCACGCAGGAGCCATAATTTCAGGTGGCAAGGGAGGAGCAGAGGACAAAATAGATATTATGAAATCTGCAGGAATTACAATATCAAAATCTCCAGCAGATATTGGCAAAACTTTATTCAATAAACTTAATGGTTGATTTTTTACTATTTGTGTTAAAATATAATAATGTCCTCTGCAGATAATAACATCACATTTAAAAAAACCTCTTTTCTTTCTGGAATTAACGCAGAATTTATAAATCAATTTTATTCAGATTATTTGGAAGACCCCGATTCAATACCTTTGGGTTGGAAAAAATTTTTTGAAGGTTTAAGCGAGGACGAAAAACTTGTTTTAAATGACCTTAAAGGACCGAGCTGGTCTCCTGAAAAAAAAATTAAAAATAAGAATATCTTAAAATCGCAAATCGTAGTAGATAAAGCAAAATCAGAAGATACTGGGTCACTATCAATCAAACAAGCTTCAAAAGACTCAGTAAGAGCGATCATGCTCATTAGAGCCTATAGAATAAGAGGACACCTAATTGCAAACTTAGATCCATTGTCTCTTCAAAAAAAAGATGAACACCCTGAATTAAAACCAGAAAGTTACGGTTTTACAAATAAAGACTATCAACGAAAAATATTTTTAGATGGAGTCCTTGGTCTGCAATATGCTAATCTAACTCAGATACTTAAAATCCTAAAAAAAACTTATTGTTCTACAATTGGATACGAATTCATGCATATGGGCGATCCCGATGAAAAGGCCTGGATCAGAAATAGAATAGAAGGTCCAGAAAAAGATATTTCTTTTACCAAAAATGGAAAAAAGGCAATTTTAAATAAGATTATTCAAGCCGAAGTGTTTGAAAAATATTTGCATGTTAAATTTGTAGGAACAAAGAGATTTGGATTGGATGGAGGAGAGTCTTTAATTCCTGCTTTAGAGCAAATTATCAAAAGAGGAGGATCTCTTGGAGCTAAGGAAATTAAAATTGGAATGCCTCATAGAGGGAGATTAAATGTACTTGCAAATGTTATGGGAAAACCATTTAAAGCAATATTTAGTGAATTTTTTGGAAAATCAGTAAGCGCAAGTAAGGATTTTGAAGGCGATGTTAAGTACCACCTTGGAGCTTCTTCTAATAGAGAGTTTGATGGTAACTCAGTACATATAAGTTTAACAGATAACCCATCTCATCTTGAGGCTGTTAATCCAGTGGTTTTGGGTCAAGTCAGAGCTAAGCAGTTTTTTCATAAAGATAAAAAAAGACAGAAAGTAATCCCAGTTTTGATGCATGGCGACGCAGCTTTTGCTGGCCAAGGTATAGTTGCAGAGTGTTTTGCTATGTCAGGTTTACCAGGACATAATATTGGTGGGACAATACATATTATTGTTAATAACCAAATAGGATTTACTACAGCCCCAAGGTTTGCGCGTTCATCTCCATACCCATCTGATGTCGCGAAAATTGCTCAAGCACCTATTTTTCATGTTAATGGTGATGATCCAGAAGCAGTAGTCCATTGCGCAAAAATTGCCACTGAATATCGACAAAAATTTAATCGAGATGTAGTTATCGATATGGTTTGCTACAGACGGTTTGGCCACAACGAGGGAGATGAACCATCTTTTACGCAACCACTCATGTATAAGAAAATTAAAGATCATCCAACCACACTCACGCTATACGGGCAGAAGCTTAGTCAAGAGGGGTTAACATCAGAAGAAAAATTAAAACAAAATAAATTTGATTTTAAAAATTTTTTAGAAAAAGAATTTGATGCATCAAAAAATTATAAGTCTGAACTAAAGTGGTTTGAAGGTGCTTGGTCGCGTTTTAAACCAGGTTTAGGTAAAGACAAAAGAGGAGCGAGCGGTGTTGAAAAAAATAAATTAGTTCAAATTGGAAAAAAAATTTTTAAAATACCAGTCAATTTTCAAGTTCATAAAACTTTAGAGAAAATATTTAAATTTAAGCATCAAATATTTGAAGACTCAGGCAAAATAGATTGGTCTACTGCAGAAATATTAGCATTTGGAACATTATTAACTGAAGGATTTTCAGTAAGATTGTCCGGACAAGACTCGGGAAGAGGAACTTTCAGTCAAAGACATGCTGTTCTTAGAAATCAAGATAATCATGATAGATATATTCCTTTAAACAATATTCAATCCCAGCAGAAGAATATAGAAGTAATTGATAGTTTGTTATCTGAGTTTGCAGTCTTAGGTTTTGAATTTGGATATTCCCTATCTGAACCTGAGACACTTGTTCTTTGGGAAGCACAATTTGGAGATTTTGCAAATGGCGGACAAGTTATAATAGATCAATTTATTACTTCAGGTGAGTCTAAATGGGGAAGAGCAAGTGGTTTAGTAATGCTTTTACCTCATGGCTATGAAGGCCAAGGCCCCGAGCATTCATCTGCGAGACTTGAGAGATTTTTGCAGCTTTGTGCAGGTGAAAATATTCAAGTTGTAAATTGCACTACTCCATCAAATTATTTTCATGTTTTGAGAAGACAAATGCATAGGGAATTTAGAAAACCCCTTGTTATAATGACACCAAAGTCCTTACTAAGGCATAAAAGATGTGTTTCAAGTATTTTAGAGTTTTCTACAAAAAGTACTTTTCACAGAGTTCTAGAGGACGATGCCTATCAAAAAGAGAATAAATTAATTTCTCTTAACAAAGATGGAAAAATTAAACAAGTAGTCATGTGCTCAGGAAAAATATACTATGATCTGATCGAGGAACGTGAAAAAATTAAAAATAGAGACACCGTGTTTGTTCGCCTAGAACAACTTTATCCTTTTCCTGCTAAAACTTTAGCCAATACTTTGAAAAGATATAAAAAAGCTAAATTTATTTGGTGTCAAGAGGAACCAAAAAATATGGGTGCTTGGAATACTGTAAGGAATTACTTAGATAGAACATTAGAAATGATAAATTTTAATGATATAAGTGTTAAATATATTGGCAGACCAGCCTCATCTTCAACTGCGACTGGAAATGCAAATAAACATCTTGCACAACAAAAAGAAATATTAGAAAAGATACTGAAAGATTAAATGTCAGAAAAAATTACAGTTCCTACGCTTGGCGAATCAGTCACAGAAGCTACAGTTTCAAAATGGCTTAAGTCGCAAGGAGATAAAGTTATAGCTGATGAACCAATAGTGGAATTAGAAACTGATAAAGTTAATGTTGAAGTTCCAGCTCCTTCAAATGGTATACTAGGAAGCATTGCAGTTAAGGTTGGAGAAACAGTAAACGTTGGTTCATTATTGGGCATAATAAACGATAATTCAGCTAAAATAGAGAGTGCATCAAAAGAAATTAAAAATTACAACCCTCCAAAAAAGAAGATCCAAAAAGAACCAAAATTGTTTGATGAAGATAAATCAATTCCAATTGGTAAAGTGGAAACAAATATAAAAACTCAAAGTCCAATTTTAAAATTAGAAAAAGAGAGTATCCAAGACAATGAAGAACCGCTAATATTAGAACAAGTACATACCGAAAAAAAAATAAAAAAAAATATTCAAGATATTAAAAAAGAAACTACTCTATCTCCGGCAGCTAGAAAGATCGCCCAAGAGGCAAAGATTGACTTGACTAAAGTTGAAGGTACTGGAAAAAACGGTGTAATTTTAAAAGAAGATGTAATGAGTTTAATGGGAACAAAACCATCTCCATCTGAGAGAAAAATAAAACATGGTCCTGAAGAAAGAGTCAAAATGACAAGGTTGAGACTTACAATTGCTAAAAGATTGAAAGAAGCTCAAGAAAATGCCGCGATGTTAACTACTTTTAATGAGGTTGATATGAGTGAAGTCATGTTAATGAGAAACCAATATAAAGAAGAGTTTCAAAAAAATTATGGTGTTAAACTTGGATATATGTCTTTTTTTGTTAAGGCATGTGTGATCGGACTCAAAAATTTTCCTGCTGTAAACGCTGAGATACAAGGTGATGAAGTAGTTTACAAAAATTATTATAATATTAGTATTGCAGTTGGCACCGACAGAGGTTTAGTGGTACCAGTGCTACGAGAAACTGATGAAATGTCGTTTGCTGAAATCGAGAAAAATATTGGACTACTTGGTGAAAAAGCTAGAGATGGAAAAATTACTATAGAAGATTTACAAGGAGGAACTTTTACAATAACTAATGGAGGAATATACGGCTCAATGATGTCTACACCCATCTTAAATCCACCTCAATCTGCTGTTTTGGGAATGCACAATATCATTCAAAGACCAGTTGTTATTGACGGAAATATTGAGATAAGACCAATTATGTATTTGGCTCTATCTTATGATCACAGAATAATTGATGGAAAAGAAGCAGTTTCATTTTTGAAAATTGTAAAAGAGTCTCTTGAGCAACCTAAGAGGCTATTTTTAAACATTTAATATGGATAATTTTGATTTAGTTGTTATCGGTGGCGGTCCTGGTGGCTATGTTTGTGCAATTAGAGCTGCTCAACTGGGTTTAAAAACAGCATGTGTTGAGTCAAGAGGAGCTTTAGGTGGGACTTGTTTAAATGTAGGATGCATTCCTTCGAAAAGTCTACTTAATCTATCTGAAAATTTTCAAAAAGCAAAAAAAGATTTTAATCAACAAGGAATCGAAATTGATGGGATTAAGCTAAATATTGAAAAAATGATGTCAAACAAAAATAAATCAGTTCAAGTTTTGACAAAAGGTGTTGAATTCTTATTTAAAAAAAATAAAGTAACTTATATAAAAGGAAAAGGTGTTCTTTTTTCAAAAAATGACATCGTCGTATATGATAATAATAAAAAAAATAGCTATAAGGCCAAAAATATTGTAATCGCAACCGGTTCAACTGTTGCATCCTTGCCTGGTATTGAAATAGATGAAAAAAATATAATTTCTTCCACTGGTGCTCTATCACTAAATAAGGTACCGCAGAAATTAGCGGTGATAGGTGGAGGGTATATTGGACTTGAGATGGGGTCAGTTTGGTCTAGGCTAGGTTCAGAAGTTACTGTAATAGAATATCTTGAAAATATTACACCTGGGATGGACAGAGAAATTTCTAATGAATTCAAAAAAATTTTAACAAAACAAGGTATTAAATTTAAAATGGGATCAAAAGTAAATTCAATTAAAAGCTTAAGTAATGGCGTATCGATAAACTATACAGATATTAAAAATTCAAAAGAGGAAACCTTGGAATTTGATAAAGTGTTAGTATCAGTTGGTCGTAAACCTTACACAGAAGGTTTGAATTTAACAAAAATTGGCGTTAAAAAAGATAATAAAGGAAGAATAGAAGTTAATGAAAAATTACAAACATCTATTAAAAACATATACGCTATAGGCGATGTGATTAAAGGACCAATGCTTGCACATAAAGCAGAGGAGGAAGGTATAGCAGTAGCAGAGATATTAGCAGGCCAGGCAGGCCATGTTAATTATGATGTAATTCCTGGAGTAATTTATACCTCACCAGAGGTAGCAACAGTTGGAAAAACTGAAGAGCAATTAAAGAGTGAGAACAAGGTATATAAAGTTGGGAAATTTCCTTTTTTAGCTAATTCTCGGGCAAAAGTGAATAATGAAACAGAGGGATTTGTGAAAATTCTAGCTGACAGTAAAACAGATAAAGTTTTGGGAGTGCATATTATAGGCCCACATTGTGGAGATATGATAGCAGAAATGGCTTTGGCAATGGAATTTGGTGCCAGCGCGGAAGATATTGCAAGAACCTGCCATGCGCATCCTACTCATACTGAGGCAATAAAAGAAGCAGCTTTAGCTGTTGATAAAAGACCAATTCATTTCTAATTAAAAAAAATTCAAATACTATTGCTTTATGAAAGCACAAGTATTGTTGCCGAAAGTTTTCAATTATCCCTTTACTTATAACTCAAACACTGAGTGTAAAATTGGAGATTTAGTAGAAATTCCTTTTGGCTCAAAAAGAGAAATAGGAGTAATCTGGAAAAATAATTATACTGAGCCTAAAAATCTGAAGCTAAAAAAAATTTCTAAAATTACCGAATACTCTATTGACAGAAAATTAGTTGATTTTATTGAATGGTTTTCCTCTTATAATATGGTTTCCATGGGTCTAGTCTTAAAAATGGTAATCGGTGGGACAGATAAATTTATAAGAATTAAAGATAGTTTAATAAAGATCAAAAAAAAAAAAATTAAAAAATTCAAGTTAAATGAGGAACAAAATACAGCCCTTGAGTATCTTCAAAAGGTAAATAATAAGTTTGATGTCTCTGTTTTACAGGGTACAACAGGGTCAGGAAAGACTTTAGTTTATTTTCAAAGAATTAAAAAAATTATTGAGAAAAATGAACAAGCTTTGGTTCTATTACCAGAAATTTTTTTAACAAACGATTTTAAGTCAAGATTTGAGGATTATTTTGGCTTTGAACCCGCAATTTGGCATTCAAAAATTACTCCAAAGCAAAAAAGAATTATCTGGCAAGGAATCATAAATAATAGGATTAAAATACTAGTTGGAGCTAGATCAGCTTTGCTCTTACCTTTTAAAAAACTTGGATTAATTATTGTTGATGAAGAACATGACACTTCCTACAAACAAGATGAGGGCGTTATCTATAATGCAAGGGATATGGCTATTTCACGAGCAAAATTCGAAAATATCCCAATACATCTTGTAACTGCGGTTCCATCAATTGAAACATTTAAAAATGTTTGTAGCAAAAAATATAGACATATAAAAATTTTAAAAAGATATAATGATATCCCTTTACCTAAAACAAAAATAATAAATCTTAACTTAAAAAAACTAAAAAAAAGATCTATCGCTGATGATACAATAAATTTAGTAAAAAAATATTTAGAGGATGGTAATCAAGTTTTATTCTTCCTTAATAGAAGAGGCTATGCTCCTTACCTTGTATGCAAAAATTGTGGTTTAAAACAAGTTTGTTCTAATTGCTCATTATATCTTACGTTCCATAAAATAAAGAATAAAGCTATTTGTCATCACTGTTCTTTTGAAAAAAAAATTGAGTCAAAATGCAAATTAGAAGGTCAATGTGATTTTATTATGTATGGACCAGGAGTCGAAAAGATATTTTCAGAGATTAAAGATATTTTTCCAAGTAAAAAAATTAAAATTTTTTCTAGTGATTACTTAAAAAAAAAAGAAGTAGTAAAGAAATTTTTTAAAGAAATTAAAGATAATAAAATTGATATATTAGTTGGAACACAAATGATTTCAAAAGGTTTTAATTTTCCAAAATTAAATTGTATAGTAGTTGTTGACGCAGACTTTTCTGGAAGAGGATACGATCTAAGATCCACTGAAAAAAATATTCAACTTTACCAACAATTAAGCGGTAGAGCAGGAAGATTTAGTAAAGACTCAATAGTAATTTATCAAACCTTAACACCTGAAGATTTGACACTTAATAAACTTATAAAAGACAGGTCTGAAGAGCTTCTAGCTAATGAATTAATTTTGAGAAAAAAAAACAAACTACCTCCATTCTCCAGATTAATTGCAGTAATAATATCCTCTAAAGATAGAGGCTTAAGCTTACAAGGCGCAAGAGAAATCAAAGTAAAATTAGATCAAATCAATGATTTACAAGTTTTAGGTCCAGTAGACTCTCCGTTACTAAAGATTAAAAAAAATTTTAGATCGAGACTGCTTATTAGGTTTAATAATCAATTTTTATTACAAAAAAAAATCTCAAAGTTAATAAATGGGCTAAAAATCTCACCAAAAATTAAACTTACGGTTGATGTTGATCCAATCAATTTTGCATAGGCTAAAAATTGCTAACTTGATCAAGTTATACTCTTATGGTACGACGACAACATAATTTCACAATAAATTCAGACAATTAAAATGAGTACAAAAAAAACTTTCTCAACTGAAACTTCAGAAAGATATTCACGCGCCTTATTTGAGGTATCAAAAGAGTCTAACGAAATTGAAAAAGTAGAAGCTGACGTTAAAATTTTTCAATCTATTTTTGATACAAATGTAGAATTAAAAAATTTTATTAAAGATCCAACATATAGTATCAAACAACAAAACCAAGTAATTGATCAGTTGGCAAAACAACTAAATTTTTCAAAAAATCTAAAAAATTTTCTCTTACTTTTAATCGAAAAACGTAGAATTTTCTTCGTCAAGAAAGTATTTGATAATTTTCTCAAACTTTGTGCAAATAAAAGAGGTGAAATTAATGCGTCTTTAATTTCATCAAAGGAGTTGTCTAATGCTGAATTGGATCAAATAAATAAAGACTTATCAGAAACAATGGGATCCGCTTTAAAATTTGACTACAAAGTAGATAAAAGCTTAATCGGCGGCCTAAAATTACAACTAGGTAGTTTTATGATAGATACATCTATTAAAAATAAATTAAAAAAATATGAACAAATAATGTTAGAAGATTAATATGGCTATAAATCCATCTGAAGTAACAAAATTATTAAAAGATCAAATAAAAAACTTTGGTGAAAAAGCTGAGGTATCTGAGATAGGGAAGGTCCTCTCAGTAGGAGATGGTATTGCACGTGTCTTTGGATTGGATAATGTTCAAGCAGGTGAAATGGTAGAATTCGAAGATGGCTCGAAAGGGATGGCTTTAAATTTAGAGAACGATAATGTTGGAGTTGTTATATTTGGGGACGACAGAAATATAAAAGAGGGAGACACCATTAAAAGAACAAACGCAATTGTAGACGTTCCCGTTGGTAAAGAATTATTGGGTAGAGTAGTTGATGGACTAGGTAATCCAATTGATGGTAAAGGTCCACTATCTGCTAAAAATAGAAAAAGAGTTGAAGTAAAAGCTCCTGGAATTATCCCAAGACAATCAGTAAATGAACCTATGCAAACAGGATTGAAATCAATTGACTCACTAATACCTATTGGTAGGGGTCAAAGAGAGTTAATAATTGGGGATAGACAGACTGGCAAAACTGCCGTAGCAATTGATGCGATTATCAATCAAAAGAAAATTAATGAGTCTTCGGATGAAAAGAAAAAATTATACTGTGTGTATGTAGCAATAGGTCAGAAACGCTCAACTGTAGCACAAATAACTAAAACTTTAGAGGAGGCCGGAGCACTTGAATATACTACTATTGTTGCCGCTACTGCCTCAGACTCAGCACCATTACAATTTTTAGCCCCTTACACAGGTTGTACAATCGGTGAGTATTTTAGAGATAACGGTATGCACGCTTTAATCGTTTACGATGATTTATCAAAACAAGCAGTGGCATACAGACAGATGTCCTTGTTGCTTCGAAGACCACCTGGCAGAGAAGCATATCCTGGTGACGTATTTTATTTACATAGCAGATTATTAGAAAGAGCTGCTAAACTTAACGATAAAAGTGGTGGAGGATCTTTGACTGCATTACCAATAATCGAAACTCAAGCTGGTGATGTTTCAGCTTATATTCCAACTAATGTAATTTCAATTACTGATGGACAAATATTTTTAGAGACAGAATTGTTTAATCAAGGGATACGCCCAGCTGTTAATGTTGGTCTATCAGTTTCAAGGGTGGGATCAGCTGCTCAAACCAAGGCAATGAAAAAAGTAGCGGGTTCAATAAAGTTAGAACTCGCTCAATATAGGGAAATGGCAGCTTTTGCACAATTTGGTTCTGATCTTGATGCTTCAACTCAGCAATTATTAAATAGAGGAGCAAAACTTACAGAACTTCTTAAACAGAATCAATACTCTCCGATGACTGTGGCAGAGCAAGTTATCTCAGTTTATACTGGGGTAAAAGGTTACTTAGACAATGTAGATTTAAATAAAATCAAAGACTTTGAAAGTGGTGTTTTTGAAAAAATTAAATCTGAAAAACCTGAGATAATCGAAGAAATCCAATCATCTGGAAAACTTAATGAAACCACAGAGCAACTTTTATCAAAAACAATAGAGGAATATAAGGAACATCATAAATAATGCCAAGTTTAGATGATTTAAAAAAAAGAATAAAGAGTGTTAAGTCTACCCAAAAAATTACAAAAGCGATGAAAATGGTAGCTGCAGCTAAACTTAGAAAGGCTCAAGAAAATGCAGAAAAAGGCAGACCATACAGCCAAAAAATGCAAAATATAATTTCAAATCTCACAAGATCAATTAATGATCCTGAAAATGCACCTAAACTCCTAGTAGGAACTGGAAAGGACGAAACATATTTATGTGTGGTTTTGACAGCTGATAGAGGATTATGTGGGGGATTTAATTCCAATATATGTAAATTAGCAAAAAATAATTTTAAAAGTTTGCTCGAAAAGGGAAAAAAATTAAAGATAATTGCTGTTGGATCGAAAGGAGTAGATCAAATTAAAAGAGAATTCGGAAAATATATAATAAAAAAATTTAGTTTTAAGGAAAAAAAACAAATAACTTTTCTGGAGGCAGAGATTATTGGAAAGGAAATCATGCATCTTTTTCAAAATAATGAGTTTGATAAATGCATTTTATTTTATAATAACTTTAAAAATGTGATAACACAAATTCCTCAAGCACAACAAATTATACCAGTAAAAAATGATTCTCTTAAGACTCAGAAAGAAGATGTCTTATCCTATGAATTTGAACCTGAAGAGGATGAAATTTTAGAGGATCTATTACCTAAAAATATTTCTACACAGGTTTTTAAAGCATTTTTAGAAAATGCAGCAAGCGAGCAAGGTTCAAGAATGACTGCAATGGATAATGCAACAAGAAATGCTGGTGAATTAGTAGATAAACTTACAATTAATTATAATAGGAGTAGACAAGCTTCAATTACAAAAGAATTAATAGAAATTATTTCAGGAGCAGAAAGTTTATAAATATGAATAAAAATGGAAAAATAACTCAAATAATAGGTGCTGTTGTAGACGTTAATTTTGAAAGTGATTTGCCAGAAATATATACGGCTTTAGAGGTAAATAATTCAGGTAACAGATTAATACTAGAAGTTGCTCAACACTTAGGAGAGAATGATGTCAGAACTATTGCAATGGATGCCACTGAAGGTTTGAAAAGAGGAGATGAAGTGATAAATACTGCTTCTCCCATTAGTGTTCCAGTTGGCCCAGAAACTTTAGGAAGAATTATTAATGTAGTAGGAGAGTCAATCGATGAAAAAGGTGAAGTTAAGACCAAGGTGAAATGGCCAATACATAGACCTGCTCCAAAATTTACAGACCAAGCAACTGAGACAGAACAATTAGTTACTGGAATTAAAGTTATTGATTTATTAGCACCTTACGCAAAGGGAGGAAAAATTGGATTATTCGGAGGTGCTGGAGTTGGAAAAACTGTAACGATTATGGAACTTATAAATAATATTGCAAAAGCGCATGGAGGGTTTTCAGTTTTTGCAGGAGTTGGAGAAAGGACAAGAGAAGGAAATGACCTTTATCACGAGATGATTGAGTCTGGAGTTATTAAGACAGACGGAAAAGGCTCAAAAGCTGCGTTAGTCTATGGGCAAATGAATGAACCTCCAGGGGCAAGAGCCCGAGTTGCTTTGACAGGCTTGACTGTTGCTGAATATTTTAGAGATAAAGAGGGACAAGACGTTCTTTTCTTTGTTGACAATATTTTTAGATTTACACAAGCAGGATCAGAGGTTTCAGCTTTACTTGGTAGAATACCATCAGCTGTAGGTTATCAACCAACTTTAGCAACCGATATGGGTAATCTTCAAGAGAGAATTACTTCTACGGATAAAGGATCAATAACATCTGTACAAGCGATATATGTTCCGGCAGACGATCTAACTGATCCTGCACCTGCAACTTCTTTTTCACACCTTGATGCAACTACAGTTTTATCAAGGCAAATCGCAGAAATAGGTATTTATCCAGCAGTAGATCCTTTAGACTCTACTTCTAGGATATTAGATCCGCGAATTGTTGGTGAAGAACATTACAGAGTTGCCAGGGATGTTCAAAGAATTTTACAAGCATATAAATCGCTTCAAGATATAATCGCTATTTTAGGAATGGATGAATTATCGGAGGAGGATAAATTGACTGTGGCTAGAGCGAGAAAAATACAAAGATTTTTATCTCAACCTTTTTTTGTTGCAGAAGTTTTTACTGGCTCACCGGGTAAACTAGTTGACCTAGACTCAACAATTAAAGGGTTCGACGCTATCTGCAAAGGTGAATACGATCATTTACCAGAGGCAGCATTTTACATGGTTGGTAGCATTGAGGAAGTACTAGAAAAGGCAGAAAAATTAAGTAAAAACATTAAATAATGTCTGAACAATTTACCGTTGAAATAATTTCACCGAATGAACAAACTTTAAAAACAGAAGCAAGAGAGGTTTCACTTCCTGCATTTGAGGGTGAGGTAGGAATTTTGAAAAATCATATTCCTTTAATTACTTTTTTAAGACCTGGACTAATCAAAATTTTTAATGAAACAGATCAAATTTATTTTGTAGAAGATGGAACAGTAGAATTTGCTAATAATAACCTTTTAATATTGACTTCTACTGCTAAACTAATGAGTAGTATAGACAAGAAATCTCTAGAAGATTTAATTAATGAGGCTGAGGATAAAATTAATGATAGCGAAATTTCAGATAAAGAAAGATATTTACTATCTTACAAAATTGATACTTTAAAAAATATTAATCTATAAACTTTTTTATTTCTTCTAAAAGTTTCAAATATAAATTTTTCTTAAAATCAACAATTACATCTGGAAGACTACTTGGTGAAATCCATTTCCACTCTATAAATTCTGGATGTTTTGTTTTAAGATTTATCTCGTCTTCTTTACCGAAAAATTTAGTAATAAACCATTTCTGTTTTTGACCTTTATATTTACCTTTCCATATTATTCCAACTAGTTCTTTAGGTAGTGTATATTCAAAATAGCCATCAATTTCTTTAATAACTTTTATACTTTTTATACTTGTTTCTTCATAAAGCTCTCTTTTCATGGCAGAAAGGTAGTCTTCTCCTTGATTTAAACCTCCTTGAGGCATTTGCCATTTATCTATTGGATTATCCTTTCTTTTACCTACGAATATCTTATTTGATTTATTTAAAATTATTACACCTACACCATTACGCATAGGAAGCAGATTTTTTTTCATTTTTAAGAGGTCAAAAGTCTTATGGCGTAGTTCAATTGATTATCTTTTTCAGAATTAATTTGAAAGTCACTATTATCCTCTTCTACATAAATATCTGGCGTTACTCCAACCTCTGAAATAGATTTTCCTGATGGCAAATAGTATTTTGAAATTGTCAATCTCATACCTCCACCATTTTTTAATGGTATAATGGACTGCACTGATCCTTTTCCATAAGAGTTTTCACCTAAAATTATAGCTCGTTTGTGATCTTTTAGTGCTCCAGCAAAAATTTCAGAAGCAGAGGCGGAACCATTATTTATCAAAACTACGATTGGCTTACCACCTATTTCATCACCTCTTCTCGCAAAAAACTTTCTAGTTTCTGAAATTTTTCTTCCTTTTGTTGAAACTATCTCTCCATCATTTAAGAAAAAGTCAGTTATGTTTATTGCTTGGTTCAAAAGACCACCTGGATTATTTCTTAAATCAAGCAAATAACCTTTAATTTTCATGTCTTTTTCAAACTTTTTTACAGTTTTTAAAAATTGTTTGTCGCTGTTTTCGTTGAAAGACTTCAATCTAATATAACCAAGGTTTTTATTTTTACCTAATATTTCAGAGCTAACCGATTGAATCTCTATTATCTTTCTCACAATCTTAAATTCTAGAGGTTTTTTTACGTTTTTCCTTCTGACAGTTAAGTTTATCGAAGTTCCAACTGGTCCACGCATTAATTTAACCGCCTCTAATAGAGACTTACCTTGGACTTGTTCTTTTCCAATTTTTACAATGTAGTCACCAGCTTTAATTCCAGCTTGTGCAGCAGGTGTGTCGTCTATTGGAGAAATTACCTTTACCACTCCAGCCTCCATGCCGATTTCTATTCCAAGGCCTCCAAACTCTCCTCTAGTATCAGTTTGCATTTCTTTAAAAAGTTCAGGACTCATATAAGCAGAATAAGGATCCAAAGATTGTAAAACTCCATTTATTGCTGACTCCATAATTTCAGATTGATCCACCTCATCCACGTATTCTTTTTTAATATTTTCCAAAACTTCTCCGAATAAATCTATTTTTTCGTAGAGTTCATTTTTAGCGTAAGATTTTGAAATAAAAAAAATAAATGATATTAAAAAAATTATTAATATTTTTTTCATATCATCGCCTTCTCTTTTGGAATTTGCTCAGACCACATATTTTCTAAATCATAAAATTCTCTCTTCTCTGGATGAAAAATGTGAACAATTACATCTTGAGTGTCAACTAATTTCCAATCATTACTGTTTTTTCCTTCAATACGACAATTGTCTATTCCTAGTTTTTTTAATTGGGTCACAAGAATTTCAGATAAGGCCTGCAAATGTCTTGAAGATGTTCCAGATGCTATAATCATATAATCAGCTATGTATGATTTATTTTTTAAATCAATACATGTTATATTTTGAGCTTTGTTATCGTCTAATATTCTTTTTATATTATTTTTAATTTCGGTTATTCCCATCATACATTTAATTTTGATCGCTTTTTTAATTGCGTTGATGATATGGATATTGGCTTATTTTTTATGAATATAATTCTATTTTTAAAATTCTTAACCACAATTGTTTTCATTCCTTTTCTATCATATCCTTTTCTAGAAAAAACTGTTAAATTTACTATTTTTACTATTTTTTTCCAGCTTTTCCATCTATGAAATTGCGATAAATTATCAGAACCAATTAAAAAGAAAATGTTTTTAATTTTCTTTTTTTTTATAAAATAATTTATTACATCAACAATTCTAGAAGATTTGATGATATTATCTAGATAAATTATTTTAATTTTTTTTTGAGTTCTTGTTATTTTTTTTGAATATTCAATTCTTTCATCTAAAG
Organism: uncultured Pelagibacteraceae bacterium; assembly: GCA_902523185.1. GTDB lineage: Bacteria > Pseudomonadota > Alphaproteobacteria > Pelagibacterales > Pelagibacteraceae > Pelagilacustribacter. The sequence goes on from CABYYJ010000003.1 coordinate 68,605, forward strand.
AGTAAAAAGTTTTACTTTTGAAGGGATTTTTTCTTGTTATAACCCAGTAAATTTTTTTTAATTTTAATTTTTTTATTGCAATTTTTGAAATACTTAAGTGCCCTTTATGAGCTGGATCAAAACTACCACCTAATAAACCAATTTTTTTTTTTTGAATATTTGCCATCAACTATGGTCTTACTATTCCTTTTCCAGAAACAAGGTATTTGTATGAAGTTAATTGATTTATTCCTACAGGCCCTCTTGGCGGAAGTTTGTTTGTGGAAATGCCAATTTCACCACCGAATCCAAATTCCCCTCCATCAGCAAATTGAGTTGAAACGTTATGCATTGCAATTGAGCTATTAACACCATTTAAAAAAACCTCAGCATTTTTTTTGTTATTAGTAATAATGCTATCGGTATGCATTGTACCATATTTCAAAATATGTTTTACAGCACTCTTTACATTTTTAACAGTCTTGATTGAAATAATGGCGTCCAGATATTCCGTCTTCCAATCTTTTTCTATAGTTTTTTTTAATTTTCCTTTAAATAGCTTATTAACTTTTTTATCAGCTCTAACTTCACAGCCTGAATTTAAAAGAGCGTTAATTATTTCTTCAGCGTGTGAGCTTAGAGCCTGTTCCTCAATAAGAAGAGTTTCAACTGCTCCACAAATACTTGTTCTTCTCATTTTTGCATTAATAATTAAATCTTTTGCCATTTTTATGTTTGCAGTTTTATCAACATAAATGTGACACAATCCTTCAAGGTGGCCAATTACGTGAACATTAGAAAATTTTTGTACTTTCGCTACAAGACCTTTCCCTCCTCTTGGTACAATTACATCAATGTAAGCACTCATTTTTGATAATAGTTGGTCTACTATTTTTCTATTTTTACTCTCAATAAACTGCACACAGTTTTGATTGATATTATTTCTTCTTAAATTATCTCTGAACAAATTAGCTAACAATCTATTAGAATTAAAAGCTTCAGACCCTCCTCTTAAAATAGAACAGTTACCTGATTTTAAACATAATGCTGCAACATCAGCAGTAACATTAGGTCTACTTTCATATATTACACCAATTATACCAATTGGGGTTGTTACTTTTTTAATTGTCAAATTATTTGGTCTACGCCATGTTTCTAAAACTCTTCCGACTGGATCTTTAAACTTCATAATTTCATTTATTGAATATCTAATTCCTTCAATTCTTTTTTTGTTTAGAATAAGTCTGTCCACTAAATGCTTTCTTTTAATATTTTTAACATCTTTCAAATTTTCTTTGATTATTTGATTAGTATTTTTTGAGAGAGACTGATTGTAATTCTCTAAAACTTTTTTAATTTTTTTATGTTTCACTTCCTTTAAATCTTCAAAGGCTTTTTTTGCATTCTTTCCAATTGTTTCTAAATAATTCATTTAAAATAATACCATATCATCTTTATGAATAACCTCAGTTTTACTCAGATATCCCAGAATTGCTTCGATATCTTTACTTTGTTTGCCTTTAATTTTATCTATTTCAATAGAGCTAAAAGAGGATAATCCTCTAGCTACCTGAGTTTTATTTTGATCCAAAATTATTACGTTTTCTCCTTTTTTGAAATTTCCCTTAATCTTAGTAATACCAGCTGCGAGCAAGCTTTTACCACTTGATAAAGCTTTAGCAGCACCACTATCAATATATATAGTTCCATTATAATTAAGAGATCCGATGATCCATTTTTTTCTAGCATCTAAAGTAGAAATTTTTGGCAAAAAATGTGTATATTTGTTATTTTTAATCATGTTGAAAATCGGGTTACTAACTTTACCATTTGCAATGAACATATGAGTACCTGAATTCATACAAATCTTAGCAGCGTCTAATTTTGTAGATATGCCACCTGACCCAAATTTATTTTTTTTATTATTTATAAGTGATGTGATTTTCTCATTAATTGAAGTTACCTCTCTAATAATTTTTTTACCTTTTGACTTATCATATAGTCCATCAACATCAGAAAACAATATCAATATTTCAGCTCCAATAATTTGAGCCACTCTTGCAGCCAACCTATCATTATCTCCATATTTTATTTCGCTCGTTGCGGTCGAATCATTTTCATTTACTACAGGAATAGCCTTTAGTTTAAATAGATTATCAAAAGTCCTTCTAACATTAATAGCTCTTCTTCTTTGTTCTGTATCATCTGGACTAATTAAAATTTGGCCAGTCTTAATTTTATATTTATCAAATAGTTTCTGGAACTCACCTGCTAAATGAATTTGACCAACTGCTGCAATAGCTTGACTCATTTCTAGTTTGATTTTCCTTTTTTTAATTTTTAGATATTTTTGGCCAAGCGCAATTGCTCCTGAAGAAACAATAACAAACTTTTTCCCTTTTCCATATTTCTTTATATCTCTAATAAGAGAAGTTACCCACTTTTTTTTAAAAACACCTTTAGCATCAACAACTGTAGTAGATCCAAGTTTTAAAACTATTTTATTCGTATTTTTAATTAGCATACTTAATCAATATTTTTTTCATTCTCTGAATATCTTTATTTGAATAAACAGAAACAATTTCATATTTAGTCTTAATTTTTTTTTTGAACTCCTTTAATTTTTTATCAATTTCGTTATCCTCTAATAAATCAGACTTATTAAAAAAAATAATCTCTTTCTTTTCTATTAAATTTTTATCATAATTAGAAAGCTCTAATTTAATTTTTTTATACGAATTAAACAAATTTTCTTCTGAAAGATCTATTAAATGAAGTAATATTTTGCATCTTTCTATATGTCTTAAAAATTTGTCTCCAAGACCAATACCTTTATGTGCGCCTTCAACTAAACCAGGAATATCAGCTAAAGTAACTTCTTTTCCTCCGTAGTAAGATACTCCCAAGTTTGGATTAATTGTTGTAAAAGGATAATCTGCTATTTTTGGTTTAGCTCTTGTTAATGCAGCAAGCAAACTAGATTTGCCAGCATTTGGCTTACCTATGATCCCTATATCTGCAATTACTTTTAATTGAAGCCAAATCCAAAATTCTTCTCCTTGTTTTCCATTTGTTTTTTTTCTTGGAGCTCTATTTGTTGAGCTTTTAAATCTCACATTTCCAAGACCACCTTTACCACCAGATGCCACAAGATATTTCTCTTTGTTTTTGGTAAAATCATAAATTAAAGTATTATTATCCTCTTCATAAACTTGAGTTCCCAATGGAACTTTTAAAATCAAATCTTCTCCGTTAGCTCCAGTCTTATTTCTTTTACTTCCGTGCTTTCCATGTTGAGCTTTAAAATGTTGTGAATATCTAAAATCAATCAATGTATTAAGATTTCTATCAGATTGGATAATTATAGATCCACCATTTCCGCCGTCACCACCATCTGGTCCACCATACTCGACAAACTTTTCCCTTCTGAAACTTGCAGAACCTGACCCACCATTTCCAGCTTTAATATAAATCTTTGCTTGATCTAAAAATTTCATACTTATTACAATATAAATAACTTTAGCTATTTATATATATTTAATTGGGGATTACAGAAACAAAAGTTCTGTTCAATTTTGATTTTTTAAATTTTACTTTTCCTTTGATTAAAGAAAAAATCGAGTGATCTTTACCCATACCAACGTTATCACCAGGGTGAATTTTAGTTCCTCTTTGTCTTACTATGATGTTTCCAGGTATCACAATTTGATCACCATATTTTTTGACCCCAAGACGTCTACCTTTACTATCTCGGCCGTTTTTCGATGATCCACCTGCTTTTTTTGTTGCCATTTAATTCCCTATTTTTTTACTTCCTTTTTTATAACTTTTTTTTCGTCTTTTATAGGTTTCTTTTTTTCTAATATTTTTGCCTCATCAATCACTTTACCGCCTTTTGCTAAAATTTTTGTAATTTGTATTTTTGAGTGACGTTGTCTATGACCATTTTTTTTTCTAGAATGTTTTCTTCTTCTTTTATGAAAAACTAATAATGTTCGATCTTTAACATTATCTAAAAGTTTAGCTTCTACCGTAGCTCCTTCTACTCTAGGGCTTCCAACTTCTGTACTTTTGTCATCGTTTAATAGCAAAACATTATCAAATTTTATAGTTTGTCCAACTTTGACGTTAAGTTTTTCAATTTCTAATATTTTACTCGCAGATACTTTATACTGCTTTCCACCTGTTTCAATTATAGCAAATGACATAAAATTTCTCTATTTTTAATTTCCACGCAATATAGCCTTCAGTGCTAACAAGTCAAGAATATAGAAGTTAAAAAGTATCCTTTAAATCTCGTAATTTTGAAAAAACTTCAACTTCAGATGAATCATTAAGGCCTAAAGTAGACTTAATTTCAGGATCATTACACCTTAAGAAAATGTTTGTTCTAATTTCCTGATCTAAAGTAGATGGTATAGTTGGGCGATTAGATTTTAATTTTTTAAGAACATCGATTTCTCTTTCTTTTAAAAAGGTATTATTAGGATCGTAAGCCAAACAGAAATTCAAATTTGATTTTGTGTACTCATGTCCACAATAGATTTTAGTATCAAGCGGAAGGTTTTTAATTTTATTTAGAGATTTAAGCATTTCTTTATGAGTACCCTCAAAAATTCTACCACATCCTAATGAAAATAATGTATCTCCGGTAAAAGCAACTTTTTCCTTACTAAAAAAAAAAACAATGTGGCCTTTAGTGTGACCCGGAACAAAAATTACCTCAAATTCCAAATTTCCAATCTTTTGTTTTTGATTTTCCTTAAGCAACATATCTATTCCTGGAATACGATCTTTATCTGAGTTTGAACCTAAAATCTTCGAATTATATTTTTTTTTAAGTTCTAAGTTCGCACCAACGTGATCAGCGTGATGATGAGTATTTAGAATAAAATCAAGCTTTTTGTATTTATTGATTACTTTATCACAAGCCTCAAATTCAGCAGGATCTACTATTGAAATAGTGTTCGATTTTTTTTCATAAATTAGATAACTATAATTATCACTCAGACATGGAATAATTTCTATTATCATTTTAACTTATTAAAAAAATACCGACTTTTGAAAAAAGATTTTTAATTTCGAGATTACTCTTCTTTATTATTGAAGTTTTATCTTCATTGACACCAACAACCTTTTTAATATTAATTTTTTTTTCATCACAAAAATTAAATAAATCTTTTATTGTACACATATGTAAATTAGGGGTATTATACCATGTATTTGGCAACGTTTTTGTAACTGGCATTTTACCAAAAAATAAAAGTTTAGTTCTTACTTTCCAGTATCCAAAGTTAGGAATTGAAATAATTACTGACTTTCCAATTCTCAAAAGATTTCTTAAAACTTTTTCAGGCTCATAAAAAGCTTGAAGGGTCTGACTGAGAACTACATAGTCAAATGATTTGTTAGGAAATTGATGTAATTCAGTTTCTGCGTTACCTTGTATAACGGGCAGCCCTTTATGAATACATTCTTGAACATTTTGTTGATTAAGCTCTAGTCCACGTACTTCTACATTTTTCTCTTGTTTTAGAAGATTCATTAAAGATCCATCACCACAGCCTACATCAAGCACTCTTGTATTATTAGGCAATAAATCTGCTATTACTTTAAATTCTTTTTTCATTTTTAAATTTTTCATACATTGAGTCGATAAAACCTTTTAATGTTTTTAAAAATTGAAGTTCATTCAACAAAAAAGAGTCATGACCTTTATCGGTAATAATTTCGGAATAAGACACATCTGCTCCTGATGCATTTAATGCTATAACTATATCTTTATTATCTTTAGTTGTGTAAAGCCAATCAGAGGAAAATGAAATTACTAAGAATTTTGTTTTTTGATTTTTAAAGGCCTCTACCAATCCTCCGTTAAATTGTTTTGAAAGATCAAAATAATCCATCGCCCTGGTAATATATAACACTGAGTTAGCATCAAATCTCTCTACAAAGGCATAACCTTGATGTCTTAAATAGCTTTCAACTTGGAAATCAGCATTAAAGCTGAACTCATAATCTGCTTTCTCTTGTAATTTTCTTCCAAATTTTTCCTGCATCCCTTTTTCTGATAGGTAGCTAATGTGACCAACCATCCTCGCTACAGCCAAGCCATTTTTTGGCTGAAGATCTTTTAGAACATAATTTCCATTATCCCATACAGGATCAGCCATAATCGCTTGACGTGCTAATTCATTTAGAGCAATATTTTGTGCACTATGACTTGAACTACAAGCTATTGGAATTGCTGAAAAAGTTTTATCCGGAAACGTTGCACAAAATTGTAAAAGTTGCATTCCTCCCATTGAACCACCAGTCGCACATAAGAGTTTCTTTATACCCAAATGCTCAAGCAAAGTTTCTTGAGCTCTAACCATATCTTTAATTGTTATTACTGGGAAATCTAAACCATATGGTTTTTTTGTATCTGGATTTATATTTCTAGGTCCTAATGATCCCATACAACCACCAATTACATTAGCACAGATTACAAAATATTTATTTGTATCTATTGCTTTACCAGGACCTACTGCCGTTACCCACCAACCTTCTTTATTAGTTATAGGATTAGTACCAGTCACGAACTGATCTCCAGTCAATGCGTGAAACACAAGTATTGCGTTGTCTTTGTTATTGTTCAATTTTCCATAAGTCTCGTAAGCGAGAGGAAAATCTTTTATAGTTTTTCCGCAGTCTAGTTTAAGCGGTTTAGTAACATCTAATTTCTTTATATTTTCAAGTTTTATATTCATCCAAAAAAAAAGCCCAGCTAAACTGGGCATCCCCTTTTTAGCTACATTTATTATGCGCTTGCAATATGGTTAAATCAGCGCAAATAATTTTTACTAAATCATCATAAACTTGTCAATTTTATATATAAAAAAGAGCTATAGAAAAACTTTAACAATTTAGATAATACATTAATAAATGAGATTTCCGAAACCAAATAACATAGTTGCAGAGAAATATATAGCTGGAATGAGCTTATTCAAGAGCAAATTAGCAAAGATAAAATTATCAGCTAATGAGTCTGCTCTTGGCCCTAGCCCGAAAGCAAGAAAACAATACTTAGAAGTTTCAAAAAACTTTGCAAGATACCCTGACTCTGATGGAACCTTTTTAAGAAATACGCTAGCTAAGAAGTTTAAGATTGATAAAAATAGAATAGTCTTAGGATCAGGTTCTGATCAAATTTTTGAACTTATATGTAAGTCATTCCTAAAGAAAGGAGATGAAGTTATAGTCCCTCAGTTTAGTTTTATAATTTATCGAATTTACAGTAGAATGAATGGAGCAAAAGTTATTTACTCGAAAGAGAATAATTTTACTGTTTCAGCTAAAGATATACTCAAAAAAGTTACAAGAAAAACTAAAATAGTTTTCCTTGCTAACCCAAATAATCCAACTGGAACATATATTCCAAAGAAAGAATTGCTCTTTTTAAGAAAAAAACTAAGAAGTGATATCTTATTAGTAGTAGATGATGCTTATTTTGAGTATGTAAAAAATAAAGATTATTTGTCTGGTTTAAAAACTTTTACAAATTTTAAAAATGTAATTATGACAAGAACTTTTTCAAAAATATATGGTTTAGCAGGGTTAAGAGTAGGTTGGGGATATGGGTCAAAAGAAATTATTTCTGCATTAAATAAAGTAAAGCCACCTTTTAATGTGAGCAGACCAGCTTTGTTTGCAGCGTCTGCTGCTGTAAAAGATAGTCAATGGTTGAATAAAGAAATTAAACACGTAAATAAGTGGAGTAAAAAAATGTATTCCGAGTTCAAAAAAATGAGAATAGAAACAAATAAAAGTTTTACTAATTTCTTATTGGTAAAATTTGATAAAGTTAAAATAAATTCTGCTAAAGTATTTGGATTACTCGCAAAATCAGGAATACTGGTCCGTAAAATGGATGTTTATGGAATTAAAAATTCTTTACGTATAACCATTGGAACAACATCAGAAAATATTGCATTAATGAAAAAAATGAGAAAAATTTTAAATGTTCGGTAAAATAAGCATCATAGGCTGCGGATTGATTGGTTCCTCAATTCTGAGAGCAACGAAGGAACAAAAATTAGCTACAAAAATAAGTGTTCACGATAAATCAAACAAAGTCATGGAATATTTAAAAAAAAATTTTACAGCTGATATTTGCTCCAATTTGACAGAGTCAGTAAAAGATGCAGACCTGATAATAATTTCTACACCATTAAGCAGTTACAAAGAAATTTTGCTTTCTATAAAATCAAACTTAAAGGAAGGATCTATTCTTACCGATACTGGTTCCACTAAAAAAGAAGTTAATAAAATTGTAAACAATTTAGGTCTTAAAAATATTAGCTGGATAGCTTCACACCCAATAGCTGGAACAGAACATAGCGGACCTACTGCAGGATTTTCAAGTTTATTTAAAAATAGATGGTGCATTCTTTCAGCTGATAATCAAGTTGCTAAAGATAAAATAGAAAACCTAGAAAAATTTTGGTCCAAGTTAGGAAGTAAAGTTAAAGTCATGTCATTTGAAGACCATGATTATGTTTTATCTTTAACAAGTCATCTTCCACATGTAGTCGCATACAGCATTGTTAGAACTGCAATTAATAATGAGGATAAATTTAGAAATGATGTTATTCAATATAGTGCTGGAGGATTAAGAGATTTTACTAGAATTGCTGCGTCAGATCCTTTGATGTGGAAAGATATTTTTATAGATAACAGTGAAAATATATTGAAAGTTTTAGATAATTATTCAAAAAATCTCGATGATATTAAAAGTGCTATTAAAAATAAAAACAGTGAAAAGCTTTTAGAAATATTTTCATCAACTAAAAAAGTAAGAAAGGAAATTATTGAAGCTGGACAAGATACTGCAAAACCAGACTTTGGAAGAGAATAATTAATAATATTTTTTTATTTCAGTATAAATTTTATTTTCAAGTTCTTTAGTAAACTCATTATTTTCTTTACCAGGCATAATAGGGTCTAGAAATGAAATATGAATATCGCCTGAAAATTTCATAAAACTATTTTTCGGCCAAACCTGTCCTGTGTTTAATGCGACTGGAATACAAGGTAAATTCAATGCTTTATATATCCTACCAACTCCTTTTTTAAAAGGAGGTTGCTCGTCTAATTTTACTCTTGTCCCTTGAGGAAATATTAAAAGTGGTCTTTTATTTTTCTCTAATCTCTCTTTTATTTTATCAAAAAAATTTAAATTTTCTTTAGTGGTAGTCTCTCTAATGATTGCTATAGAACCAATTTTTCTTAAATACCAACCAAACAAAGGAATATTCAAAAGTTCTTTTTTTAAAATAAAAATCGGACCATTTAGCGGAATTTGTAATGCAAAAGTTTCAAACATTGATTGATGGGCGGAGGCAACAAAAAATTGATCAACTTTTTTTAAATTTTCTTCACCATGAAAAATTACTTTAGTATTCATTACAAGTTTTAAAATTAAAACAATATATTTTGCTGATAACCTTCCAAAAAAAATCGTAAATCTATCAGGAAAAACTAATGTTGGTATTGCTAATATGAAAATTAGGATAAGTCCCAAATAAAGTAAGATATTAAAAATTAAGGATTTAATAAATTGCATTAAGAATTAATCAATTTTTGTAAATTTTGTTTTTTTCTAATGTATTTAAATTTATTTTTATTGATTAAAATTTCAGCTATTAAAGGTCTTGTATTATAATTTGATGATAATGAAGACCCATACGCACCAACATTTGTAATTGCTACAAAGTCGTTCTCAATTAATTTTTGATATTTTCTATAAACTCCAAATTTACAAGTGCTTTCACATATTGGCCCTACAAATTCAATTGTGTTTTTCATTTTGGATGAATTTTTAGTTATAGGAATAATCTTATGGAATGCATCGTATAAAGCTGGTCGCATAAAATCGTTCATTCCTGCGTCTAAAATTATAAAGTTTTTATTTACTCCCTTCTTTATAAATTGAACTTTACTGATAAGTAAGCCGGTATTTCCAATAATGGATCTGCCAGGTTCAAAAATAATTTTACAGTTAAGTTTTGTTGCAAAATTATTTACTAATTTTGCGTAATTATTTAAATTTATTGGTTTTTCATTATCACTATAATTAATTCCAAAACCTCCACCTAAATCGACATACTTTAAATTTAATTTTAGTTCCTTAATTAATTTATTCATTACATTAAGTGTCTTTTTAAAGGGCCCATCATTTAAAATTTGGCTCCCTATATGAACACTTAATGCCTCAAGTTTTATATTTTTAAATTTATTTATCTCTCTTAGAAAAGACTTAAAATTTTTTATTGATAAACCAAATTTATTGTCTGCTTTACCAGTAGATATATTTTTATGTGTTTTTGCATCGACATTTGGATTTAACCTAAAGCCAATGGAAACTTTTTTTCTTAAATTTTTTGCTAATTTGTCAACTAATTTCGCTTCACTCTCAGACTCACAGTTGATCAATAAAATTTTTTTATTAATTGCTATTTTTAACTCATCCTCAGACTTACCAACGCCTGAAAAAACAATTTTTTTTGGTTTAATGCCTGCTTTAAGAGCCTTTAATAGTTCTCCGCCAGAAACAACATCAGCTCCAGCACCAAGTTTACCTAAAATTCTTAAAATATTTGTGTTGCTATTAGATTTTGCAGCAAAACATATTAAAGGATTAGTTTTGTTAAATGTTTTTACAAAATTTAAATAATTAGAAACTATTTGATTTTCAGAATAAATATAAAAGGGAGTTTTATTTTTCTTTAAAAAATTCTGGATAGATACTCGCTCCAGAAATAAATTTTTACCCACATATCTTAAATTTTGCATAAGATTATAAAATTATTTGTATATGATTAAATTTTCCTTGATATTTTGGCTCTGATTTCTTTCCGCATCCAGATAGAGTTAAAATTATTACACAAATTAATACCAATATTTTCATTTTACCTCCTTTTTATATTTTTTAATCATTGCTTTAACATTAGCAGTAGAAGTTCCTCCATAGGATTTTTTTGAGTTCATAGAATTATTCACATCAAATATTTTTAGTACATTTTTATCTAAATTTTTGTAAATTTTCATTATTTCTTGTAAAGATAACTCAGATAACAATTTATTTTTCTTTTCGGCGTAATTCACTAATTTTGCTGCAACCGCATAAGACTCTCTAAAAGTGAGTTTCTTTTCCTTAACCAAATAATCAGCAAAATCAGTAGCAGTGGTAAAACCTTCATTAGCCATTTTTAGCATATTTTTTTTATTCGGCTTTATTGAATTCACTAACTCAAGACTTAAAACCAATGAGTCATTTAAAGTATCAAATCCATCAAAGACAAGTTTTTTATCATCCTGAAGATCTTTAAAATAAGACATTGGAAGCCCCTTCATTATAGTAAGCATCGAATTTAAATTGCCATAGTTCAAACCAACTCTACCTCTGATTAATTCAGCAGGGTCAGGATTTTTCTTTTGTGGCATTATCGATGAACCAGTCAACATACTGTCATTGAATGAAATTAAATTAAATGCATTTGAATTAAAAATTATAAAATCTTCAGCTAATCTAGATAAATGCATTGCACATAAAGCAGAGGCATATAAAAAATCTACTGCAAAGTCTCTGTCTGCAACAGAGTCTATTGAATTATCAGTTGGTTTCTTAAAACCAAGTTGTCTTGAAGTATAATTTCTATCTATTTTATAAGAAGTACCCGCTAGTGCGGCTGAACCTAATGGGCACTCATCTAAAAGTTTTATATTATTTTCGAATCTTTTTTTATCTCTTTTAAGCATTTCAAAGTAAGATAGAAGATAATGTGCAAATGAAATAGGTTGAGCATTCTTAAGATGTGTTAAGCCAGGCATAACAATATCAACATTTTTCTCTGCTTTTTTGATTAAAATTTTCATTAAAGAGTTAATGTTAGCTATAGTTTCTTTTGATGATTTTTTAATCCATAATTTTAAATCTGTAACAACTTGATCATTTCTTGATCTGGCTGTGTGCAAAAAGCCTGCTGAAGGACCAATCAATACAAATAATTTTTTTTCTATATTCAAATGTATATCCTCAAATTTATCTTGAAATTTAAACTTTCCCTTATCAATCTGTGATTTAATTTTTTTAAGACCATAGATAATTTTAGATCCTTCTTTTTTGCCAATAATCTTTTGTTTAACCAGCATTTTGGTATGAACAATGGACGCAGCTATATCTTGCTCATAAAGTCTTTTATCTACACTTATAGATGAGCCTATTTTTTGAAAAGAAAGTGATGTCTTTCCCTTTAGTCTATTCGCCCAAACAGTTTTATTTTTCATTTTACTATGTTATTTACAATTTAAATTAATATGAAAATTAGTAAATCTTTTAAAATCTATATTCACATAATAGTTTTCTCTCTTGTTAGCCAAAATCTTACTGGAGCAGAAGATTTTTCAAAAAATGTTATTATTCATGAAAAACCTCAAATTATCAGCGAACTAAAATTTAAAGACTCAAATCTTCAAGACGTTGATTTAATCAACAAAAGAGGCAAGATCATGATAATAAATTTTTGGGCTACATGGTGTGCACCTTGTCGAAAAGAAATGCCCTCTTTAGAAAAACTAGGCACTAAGTTACCAGAAATTGATATTTTTGCAGTGAATATGGAAAAACCAAATAATAAAAAAGTAGATAAATTTTTTAAAGATATAGGAGTAAAAGATCTAAAAACTTATTACGATCCTGAACTGAGATTAGTCAAAGGGTTCAAATTAAGAGGCTTACCTACAAGCATATTAATTAATAAAGAAGGTAAAGAATTTGGAAAAGTGATCGGTGAAATTGATTTTGCTAGCGAAGAATTTATCAAACTTTTAAGAAAATATATTTAGTCTTTAAAAAAATAGGCAAGTAAAACTAAAACAATAATTGCAATAAATTGTAACAATACTCTTAACTGCATAAGTTTATTTGAATATTTTTTACTAGTACTTCCACCTTTAAATAAAGTATAAATACCCATTATTAAAACTATGGCAACAGCACCTAATAATGTAAAACCTATAAAGTTAAATAAAAATTCTGACATTGATAATTTATCTATATGACCTTTTCATTAAATACAATTATTTTAGAGCCGCTCTCCAAAGAAAAACCTAAGAATGCAGTAATTCTTTGCCATGGATATGGTGGCGATGGTAAAGATATTTCAATTTTAGCCAGTTATTGGAGAGCACATCTGCCAGATACTATTATAATTTGTCCAGATGCTCCTGAAAAATGTGCAGCTAGCCCAACAGGATTTCAATGGTTTGATTTAATGGACCAGACCCCAGAACAAATTTTATCAAAATCTTTGGTGGCTGAGAATAAATTAAATAAATTAATAGATGAAGTTAAAGAAAAATATAATCTAAAAGCTAATGAAATTATTATCGGAGGTTTTAGCCAGGGTTGTATGATAACTTTACAAACTGGAATAAAGAGGAAAGACACTATCAACTCTGTTATTGGTTATTCTGGAAGAATTATAAGCACAGAGCACCTTTCTAAAAATATAATTTCAAGACCTAATATTATCTTAATGCACGGAGATCTCGATCAAGTTGTTCCAATAGAATCGCTACTTGAAGCAAAAGATTTTTTTGGAAAGAATAATTATATAATCGAAACAAGAATATTTAAACATTGTGAACATCGTATCCCAACGGAAGGGTCAAGTTTAGGTCTACAATTCATAAAAAAACATTTTAATTTATAAGTATTTTACCTGTAACATAATTATAACTTGATAAAATTTTTCTTATCAGTTAGCTTAAAGCATGATTATTTCTTCTGCAGATAAAGTTCCGTTAGAAAAATGTCCGGCATTAGTTCTCAATGCTGATTTCAGACCTTTGAGTTATTATCCTCTCTCTATTTGGTGCTGGCAAGATGCAGTTAAATCAGTTTTTTTAGATAGAGTAAGTATTGTTTCGAATTACAAAAGAAAAATTAGAAGTCCATCTTTTGAAATGAATTTACCGAGCGTAATAGCTCTAAAAAATTTTATACAACCATCAAAAAATCCTAATTTTACCAGATTTAACGTTTTTTTAAGAGACAAGTTTACTTGTCAATATTGTGGAGATAAAAAAGATTTAACCTTTGATCATCTTCTTCCAAAGTCTAAGGGAGGGTTGACTGATTGGAACAACGTAGTGACAGCTTGCTCAAGTTGTAATGTAAAAAAAGGTGGAAAACTTTATAAAGATTGTGACTTAAAGTTAACTAATAAACCTTACGCACCAACTGTGGAAGATCTGCACAGAAACGGTAGAAATTTTCCACCTAATTTTTTACATGAAAGTTGGATGGATTATCTATACTGGGATATCGAATTAGAACCGTAATTAAATTTTTTCAGAAATTGTAATAGCTATTCTTGATGAGGTTTTTATGACTTTATCCAATACTCCAAATAATCCTTTTTTTGTAGCGCCATTATCATAAGCAATATCTCTATGGTCAAGTTCATCTTGTCTAAATTTAATAATTTTCCTTTTTAATTCTTCCTCATCTTTTCCAAGTTTATATGTTTGATCTTTGTAATGCCCGTCGATCACCTCTTCTACCGAAGCGGTACATAACATAGCTGCTTTCTCACCAAGCATTGCGGTTCCAAAACCTAAAGTAACTCCCATTAAATCCCAAAGAGGTAATAGCTTAGTTGGCTGAATATTTCTCTTTTTAATTTCGTTATCAAAATACTCGTAATGCTCTCTTTCGTGCTCTTTCATCTCTTCGATCTTTCTTTTTAAAGAAGCATTTTGTTTAAAAGTTTTTAGAGCTAACAATTGACCTTCATAGATTTTAATAGCCCCACGTTCTCCAGCATGATCCACTCTTATAATTTCTTCTAAAGTTTTCTTATTAGTTTTATCCATAATTTTTAATTACTTTTAACATAATACCACTTAACAGGATCGATATAACTGTATTTATTGTAGCAAGAGAAAGCCCAAAAAACCTAAAAGTCACCTCTTTACAGCTTATTGGAGTTTTATTCTGGAGTTGTTTTAGCAAATCTTCTTTAGACATATTTTCATCATTTGAACCTAAATCGCACACTAGAGATTCACTAAAAAATCCTTGCTCAATACCTACATGGTAAAAAGAAACAAGTGAACCAAAAATAAAAAATAATAGTACAATACAAGCAATCACTTTCTCAAATTTGTTAATAATGAATATAAACGAGATAAGTATTAAGGACGCTAAGTAAGGAATTCTCTCGATTAAACACAAATTGCAAGGCTCATGTCCTAATATATATTGAATAAAGTAAGCTATAGCTAAAGACAAAATGCTAAAAATTAAAACACTGTTTAAAATAAGTTTATTATTATTCAACATTACGTGAAAATTATGTAAAGGACGACGGCTAAAACTACAATAAAAATTCCGGTTAAAGTAAACCATAGCGCACCTCTTTTCTCAATGAATTCACCGAATTTTTTTCCAAAAAGAAACGTTAAATAAGAAACTAAGAAAAATCTCAGTCCTCTGGTAAATAAACATATAAAGAAAAATACTGGAAGATTATAGGCGATCACTCCACTTGTAATAGTAAAAACTTTAAAAGGAAGTGGGGTAAAGCCAGCCAAAAACATAATTCCAAGCCAAGTTAAAAATCCACCTTTTGTGGACATCTTATCCTGCATCTCAAAAACTTTTTCTTCGTAACCGTAAAATTCAATAATTACCATTGATGCATCTAAAAAGAAAACTCCAAGCATGTATCCAAACAAGCCTCCTAAAACAGAGCCCGTTGTAGCGATAAGAAATATTTTAAGATAATCCTCTCTCTTTGCTACTACCATTGGAACAATCATTAAGTCAGGCGGAACTGGAAAAAAGAAACTTTCGATAAATGCCACAAAACCTAATAAAGGCTTTGAAAATTTATGTCTAGCAAGCTCGACGCATCTATCATATAATTTTTTTAAAATCATGAATTTAAAATGCACAATCCTTAGGTATCTGGCAAGTTTAATATTATCTACAGTTGCCATTTATTCAATCGTTATAGTTGCAGGAATGTTTGGTGCTGATTACGGGTTTTCGCCGGAAGGTACATTCATCATTTGGATTTTGATGGCTATATTAATCAATCAAAGTGTAACGTGGAAAAAATAAATGTCTAAGCCAATAGATCTAAAAACTGTAAACATTTTTGAGCCTTTAAAAAAAAAACCATCTTTTGAAAATAAAATTTTTAATACAATAAATTCAGATGAGGTTTACGATGTTTTATCCAGTCATTCTAATGAAACGGTAACTTTGTGGTTTAAATTGCAGCAAGCATGGTGCAATAACGCTTATAATACCTTTAAAGATTATGATAGTTACTTAATTTTAGTTTATTTAATCAATACTGTATTTCGAAAATATTCAGATCGTTTTCAGTATTTGTCCTATACAGAATTTTACGACAAAAACGAACTTTTGATTGATAAAATTAACTTAATTGAAATTTCAAAAGAATTAAATATTCCAAAGGAAACTATAAGAAGAAAAGTAAATTTTTTACAAAATCAAAATATTATATATAGAAAAGGAAAATCAATTTTCTTCAATAGAAAGATAACAGAACTTCAAAGACCAGCAAATTCAAAAAGATTTATGGCTAATTTTTTAGAAAAGACTAGTCAAATTCTCTCAAAAGAATCTTGGTTTGGTAGAGCGTTTTCAAAAGAAGAAATAGAAGTATTCATTGATAAATATTTTACAATATGCTGGCAACATTGGTTCAGAATGCAAATTCCTTTTCTAGTTAGACATAGATCTTTTTTTGGTGATTTAGAAACTTGGAATGTATGGGGTGCAATAGGTATCTCACAATTTACTGATTATTCAAAACAAGTAAAAGGCAGAGTTGTTGAGGATCCTAGAACTTACGCAGACTTATATTTACACCTTTTAAGGCATACTCCTAAAAATGGAATAAACGCCTCTTCTATATCTGAAATTTCAACAATACCAAGAGCTACAGTAATTAGAAAATTAAAATATCTTTTAAAAGAGAAATTAGTTACGAAAAATAAAAAACTTGAATATATGCTTTTACCATCTCCTAAAAATATCAAATCTTTCGAACAAAATTATATGCATAGCCAAAAGCATAAAGCTGGTTTCGTAACTACAATTTTCGACCTCATGAAAAACTCTTCCTTTAGAGTAGAATAGGAACTTATAAAATTATGGAAATCGTAACTACAATAGCACCCGTGTGTCTTGCCATAATAATGTTCGGTTTAGGTCTTGGCTTAACGATCGGGGATTTTACAAGGGTCTTAAAAAATCCAAGAGACTTCTTAGTAGGTTTTTTATGTCAGGTTATTTTACTTCCAATAATTGCTTTTAGTTTAATTAATATTATTTCACTTCCACCAGAAATAGCTTTGGGAGTTATGGTAATAGCGGCTGCTCCAGGAGGAGTTACCTCAAATATACTTACTAAGTTTGCAGATGGAGATGTTGCTCTATCAGTGAGTCTAACAGCGATTGTCAGTTTATTAAGTATTTTCATCGTTCCGCTTATAGTCTTTAATTCAGCTGAATTTTTAGGGATTGAGACAACAAGAGATATATCAATTCTCAATATAGCAATGAAAATGTTCTTTGTAGTAAGTGTTCCAGTTATTTTTGGAATGATTGTTAGAAGTTTAATGACTAATTTTATTATTTCCAAAACACTTATTATCCAAAGATTGTCGGTAATTTTATTTTTAGTAGTATTTATTGCAATTTGGGTAGAGGAATGGGATAGGATTGTTTCTTATATAACTAGAGCAGGGTTGATAGCTTTCATTTTAAATATGACTATGATTTTTGTTGGATATTATGTTGCAAAATTTTGGACATCAGGTATTGCGCAAAGAAAATGTATTTCATTAGAATGTGGCTTACAAAACGGAACTTTAGCAGTGTTTGTAACAACACAGTTATTTGATGAAATTGTATTCATGGTACCAACAGCGGCCTATGCACTAATTATGTTTTGCACCTCAATTATTTTTGTTCTCATAGTAAGAAAAATCAATTAGATTATTAGAAAAAAAGGGCGAATGGTGGAACTGGTAGACGCGCCGGACTCAAAATCCGGTGGTAGCAATACCTTGAGAGTTCGAGTCTCTCTTCGCCCACCAAGTTATGGATATAAGTAAATTAAATAGCTTAGTTGAACTTTACTTTAAAAAGACAGAAGAAGTTAAAGGTAAAAGACCATTTTTAAAATGGCTTAAACCTGACAAACGAACTTATAATTGGAAAGACGTAACTGAAAGAATTTATAAACTTACTGCAAAAATTAAATCGTTAATAAAACAAGGTGATAGATGTTTAATACTTTCCGAGAATAGACCATATTGGTTAATGACCGATATTGCTATAATGAATGCAGGTGGAATTTCAGTTCCTATTTTTACAACTTATTCAGCAAACGATTATGAATATATTTTAAATGATTGTAAGCCCTCACTGATATTTGTATCAAACCAAGACCAATTTAATAAAATTAAAAAATTTATAAATAGCGACGTTAAGAAAATAATATCTTTTGAAAAAATAGATACTGATAGTTTGTTATTTCAAGAAATTCTAAATGAAAAAATAAAAGAAAAAATAGTAAACAAAGATTTAAAACGAAATATGCCTGCTTGTATTATTTATACTTCAGGTACATCAGGAAATCCTAAAGGTGTTGTTTTGAGCCATGGTGGTATTTTATCTAACTGTGAGGGTGCAGTTGAATTATTAGAAACCTTAACAAAAAAAAAGGATCCGGTATTTTTGACCTGGTTGCCTCTATCGCATTCTTATGAGCACACAGTTCAATTTATACAAATTATAGTTGGAGCAAAAGTTTTCTATGCCGAAAGTTTAGAAAAATTGATTTCTAATATGGGAATTGCAAAGCCTACAATCATGACAGCCGTTCCGAGATTTTATCAAAATCTTTTTACAAAAATAAATATGAATTTTGAGAAGCAATCTGGATTAAAAAGAAAAATTATAAACCAGACATTAAATTTAGGTAAAAAAATACTAAAAAAAGAGAAATTAAAATTAAGCGAAAAAATCATAAATTTTTTGTGCGAAAAAGTAGTTAGAAAAAAAATCAGAAATCAGTTTGGAGGAAATCTCCAAGCCTTCGTATCTGGGGGAGGAGCCTTAGATCAAAATATAGGAGAATTTTTAAATGCTGTTGGATTACCTACACTTCAAGGATATGGCCTAACTGAGGCTTCTCCAGTTGTGAGCTGTAATTTACCAGATTTAGTTAAGGTCGAGTCAGTAGGACCACCGTTTAGGACTAATAAAATCAGAATAGCAGAAGATGGGGAAATTCTTATTAAGGGCGAAAATGTTATGTTGGGATATTGGAATTTGAAAGAAGAGACAGAAAAAGTGATTAAAGATGGATGGCTTCATACTGGAGATATTGGAGAACTAGATAATAATAATTATTTAAAAATTACCGATAGAAAAAAAGATATTATCGTTAATCTTGGTGGAGATAATATTTCTCCTAGTAAAGTTGAAAATATTTTATGTTTAAATGAAAATATCAAACAGTCTTTTGTTTATGGAGATAAAAAAAATTATTTAGTTGCATTAATTGTGAGTGAAAAAGAAATTAATAAAGAAAAAATTAAACTTATAATTGAAAATATAAATAAAAGTTTAACTTCAATAGAAAAAATTAAAAAATTTGTGTTAATGCATGAAGAATTTACAATTGACAACGGAATGCTTACACCAACTTTAAAGTTAAAAAGAAAAGAAATAATTAAAAATTATAAACATCAACTAGAAAATCTTTACTAAAAATTTAATTTTTACTAATTTAAATTGCTTAAAAAAACACTGGTATTACTAACTTTTTTAATTTTTATTAAAAAGTCTAAAATTAATTAAAAAATTTAAATTTTAAATCAATTTCGCAAATTAATTTATGTTTGACATGAATCTTTAATTAATTAATGTAAATATTAACAAACGAATCATTAAGATTTGTTTTAAAACAAGGGAGAAAAGATGGCTAAAAGAAGAAAAAAAGCTAAAAAGAAAACTAAAAAGAAAGCAAAAAAGAGAAGAAGAAGAAGATAGTTTTCTCTTTAACTAAACGCCCTTTTTATTTTTTAAAAAGGGCGTTTTTTTATTCTAAATTCTCTGAAATTTTAGTTCTTCCTAAAGCTTTATCCATTTTTTTTTGTACTTCTTCAGGACTAACTTTTAAAACTGCTTCAAACTCGGATTTAAGTCTATCATAAGCTTTTTCAAACAATTGTCTTTCGGAGTACGATTGATCTGCAATGATATCAGTATTTTTATTTAAGTCTTTTACAACTTCAGCTAACTCATAAATTTTACCAGAATTGATTTTTTGATCATACTCTTGCGCTCTTCTACTCCACATCGTTCTTTTAATTTTAGGTTTAGTTTTCAATATTGAAATACATTTATTAATTTGGTTAATCGAAGAAATTGGTCGAAGTTTTGATTGTTGATTTATTGGAACAGTTAGGGTTAATTTTTCTTTTTCAACTAAAATCTTATAGAATTGAATATCTATTTGACCTATATTTGCTTTTTCAATAGATGTAATTTTTCCAACTCCGTGTTTTGGATAAACCACAAAATCTTTTATATTATAAATTCTCTTTTCAGAAGGTTGTTTTTTAATCTTTTTAATCTCTGGTTTTTCGTCTTGACCAGGAACCATTGTTTTTTTTTCTACCGTTTTACTTAAAGATTTTGTTTTTACTTTTTTTACTTTTTTAACTTTTTTAACTTTTTTCTTTTTAGGCATAACTTATTTTCCAGGTTTTTCCGAAAAGTGATTTTTATATTTCTCCTTCATATTTCTGAATTTTTCATGATTTTCCATAGGATCTTTTTTTTTTGAAATATTAGGCCATATTGCAGAAAACTTTTTGTTTATCAACAACCATTTTTCTTTTTCTTCTACACTTTCGTCAGTATCAGCTTTGATTGCATCTAAAGGACACTCTGGTTCACATACACCACAATCGATACATTCATCTGGATTTATAACTAGCATATTCTCTCCTTCATAAAAACAGTCGACTGGGCAAACTTCTACACAGTCTGTTAGTTTACACTTAATACATTCATCTTTTACAATGTAGGTCATTTTAAATTCAACAATTTTAGTTTTATTTCTGCACACTCTTTATCTGGAAAATAAATTAGACCACAAATTCTTCTCATTAAATTTGCTTCATATTGATCAACTGAATTATCAGAAATTATTACTTTCCAAAGATGTTCAATTATATCTTTTTTAACGTCGATAGGATTTTTTTTGATAATATTAGTATAATTAAGTAATTGATTAGAATTGTTTTCTATCTCTTCTGCTTTTTTCAAGATATTATTAACATCTTCATGCTCTAAATAAGATTTTATAAAATCTTTAATCAAACCTTTTTCATGATCAGTATAAGCCTCATCAATATTGGCTGCGTGCACTAATAACGCTGAAATACCAATAATACTATTTTTATCTAAATTACTCATTATTTTATATTTAAAGAAAGAAGTTTATTAAATGGATTCTCTTTTTTGTCAAACTGTATTATTTTCTCTTTTTTCTTTCTTTCACCTCTAAAAATGTAAGTATCTATTACTTTATCTTTTTTATAATTCATGTAAGTCATAAGTTTGTAAAAATTTTCTTTAGAACAACCAAGTAAATTCATCATTTCAGAATTAACTTTAAACCGTTTATCCTTGGTATTTTCTATAATTTTAAGAAATAGTTTTTCCAATATATCAATTCTTACAAAAAAATTTCTAAATTTTTCAAAACCGCATAATAATAAAAAATCTTTTTCAACTTTCACATTACTTAAAAAATTTAAACCAGATTTAGGAATTTCATTGTAATTGGACAAATTGTGAAAAATTTTCCATAGATTAATTCGAAACTCTACAGCTTTGGGCTTTAACATTTTTGGTAAGTAAATGTGATATCTACCAATTTTAATACCCATTCCCCACAATTTCTTTCTTTCCTCTGCTGGTATTAATTTAACTATTTTTTCTATACTTTCCCTTTTGATTACACCATTATTTTCATAAAGTTGGAATAGCAATCCCCTTAAGTATTGGTTAGATATTTTATATCTTGTTAACTTTATTAAGTCCCCTAATAAATCATTTTTATATTTAGAAAGCCATTTGTTTAAATACGCAATCAATTTTAACTTAGAATTTTCATCCAATGAGTCATCTGCAATAATCTCTATTTCTGGATTCAAATAATCATTCCCCTTTTTTAATCTTGCTATGGGATAATTTTTCCAGACAATTTTACTCTCTTGATCAATATCTATTTTACCCTGTGCTAAAATTTCATCGACTCTTTTAATTAACTCTTTTTCTACACCTTTTCGCGCTGCTTTTTTTATGGATTTTATATCAGTGTCCAAAGTTTTTGGAGTTACCTCTATATCAAATTTTAATCCTTTTAGTTCTCCCACTAATTGACCATCTATATGAATTTTATTTTTATCATCTATTTCAGTACTCAATACAAGATCTTGCTTCAAACTTCTTGAGAGTATACTTATTTTTTTATCAATAAAACTTTTTGTTAGTTCGTCATGTAACTTATCTGAAAGCTTATCCTCTATACTTTTTGTAAGCTGAACCCAATAATCAGAATTTTCAACCCAATTTTTTTTGTTAGCGACGTAAGACCATGTCCGTACATTTGACAATCTATGAGAGAGCAAATCTACATTTCCATGATCTCTCTCCAAACCTTTTAATTGTTCTTTCATGAACGAACTTGGTATCTTATTTTTTCTTGTACATAAAAATTTAAAAACTTTATCTATTACATTAATATGCTGACCATAAGCTTTTTTTTCAAAATCTGGAATTTGACAACATTCCCATAGTAACTCTAAGTTTTTATTATAGATAATATTATTTAAACCTTTTTTTAAAAAAAATCTTAACACACTCTCATCAAGTGAGTCATTTGTTCTTAATAAACTCTTTTTTGTTGGTTTAAGCTCAAGAGAGTCAATTAATCTCTCAGGACTATTAAAATCTAATTTTGAATTTCTCCAATAAATTGTCCTAGTATCAGGAAGCTGATGCTTTTCTATTTTTTCTATTTCATCTGAATTTAAAGTTTCGCAATCACCAGTAGTACCAAATCCCCCATCATTTTTATATCTGCCTGCACGGCCAGCTATTTGAGACATTTCAACAAGATTAAGTCTTCTAGTTTTTTTTTCCATCAAATTTTTTCAAATTAGAAAAATAAATTTCATTAATGTCCATATTTAAACCCATCCCAATAGCATCAGTTGCTATTAAATAATCCACATCACCAGATTGATATAATCCAACCTGTGAATTTCTAGTTTTTGGACTAAGAGAACCCATAATTACAGCTGCACCACCTTTTTGTCTTCTTACTAACTCTGCAATGGCATAAACTTCCTCAATTGAAAAAGCGATTATTGCCACTTTTCTTTCTAGTCTCGAGATTTTTTTAATTCCAGAATAACTAAGTTTAGAAAATCTATCTTTTTTTTCAAATTCGACCCCATTTACTAGTTCTGAAATAATCTTTTCCATTATTTGGGAACCTAAAAACATTGTTAACATTGAGCCTCGAGATTCCAACATTCTCTCAGTAAAAATATGACCTCTTTCGCGATCAGCACACATTTGTATTTCATCTATTGCAACAAACTCCACATCTTTATTTTTAGGCATTGACTCAACTGTACAAATAAAATAACTCGCTGTGCTTGGAATAATTTTTTCTTCGCCGGTAATTAGTGCAACTTTTTCAATACCAACTTTTTGTACGCATTTATCGTAGACCTCTCTTGCAAGCAGTCTCAGAGGTAAACCAAAAATACCGTCGTTGTACTCAAGCATTTTTTCTATAGCTATGTAAGTTTTTCCTGTATTAGTGGGTCCCAATAAGGCTGTAATTTTATGAGGATGGCTTTTCATTTTTTTGTGTTAGCTATTTTTTTTTATACTATATGTAGACCACCATTGAGAACAAAATAAGATTAAAACATGACCGAATCAATTTGTCAAATGTTCCTATCAGCAATATTTGATTTGACTTTTAATAGGCAGTCCCCGTATAGCTTTTACAAATTAAATGGTCTCTAAAGTAAAAAAAAATATTTTAAAATTAAAAGAATCTGCAACATTAGCGATTAACGAAAAATCAAAAAAATTGATCAAAAATGGTAAAAAAATCTACAGATTTGGTTTTGGACAATCTCCATTTCAAATACCTGAAAAAATTGTTGAAACTTTAAAAATAAACGCTCATAGAAAAGAATATTTACCAATTCAAGGTTTGCCAGAATTAAGAGAAAAAATATCAAAATATTTACAAAAAAGAACTGGAGTTAATTACTCAAAAGACAATATATTAATTACTCCTGGCTCTAAAGAAGCAATGTTACTGATGCACGTTGCATTTAATGGTGAAATCATCACTCCAGCCCCTAGTTGGGTTTCTTATGAACCTCAAGCAGAGATTGGAACTAACAAAGTTCACTGGCTTGAAACATCAAGAGAAAATAATTGGTTTCCAACAGCAAATGAGCTCGAGAATAAATTGAAAACTTTAGGAAAAAACAAAAACTTAATTTTAATTTTAAATTCACCAAATAACCCATCTGGTACTATTTGTAACAATTTAAAAGAATTAGCTAAAATATCAAAAAAATATAATTTAATTATTTTGTCTGATGAGATTTATACTGACTTATCTTTTGATAATAGTTACGACTCAATTTCTAAATATTATCCTGGGTCAACATTTATAAGTGGAGGCTTGAGTAAATGGTGTGGTGCAGGTGGTTGGAGATTAGGTTTTTTAGCAGTACCAAATGGTATGAAAGATTTTATGAAAAGCTTGAAATCTTTAGCTAGCGAGTCATACTCTACTGTTAATACACCGACACAGTTTGCAGCAGTTGAGGCGTATAAAGGCAATTACGAAAATTACAAACTAAAAGTTAGAAGAATTTTGAATGCAGTAGGGACATATGTTTATAATAATTTAAAATCAAATAAAGTTTTAATAAATCCACCGCAAGGAGCATTCTATTTGATGCCTGAATTTAAAAACAAAAAATTTAAAACTTCAGCTCAATTATGTGACGTAATACTAAAAGAGACAGGTGTTGCAATGCTTCCTGGATCGGATTTTGGCTTTAAACCAAAAAAAATGTTAACAAGATTAAGCTATACAGACTTTGACGGAATAGAATTTTTTAAAAATGTATCAAGTTATAAATCTATTAGTGAGGAGATGGTCAAGACCTATGCCCCAAATGTAGTTGAAGGTGTAACAAAGCTATCAAATTGGGCCAAAAATTTATAAGAATCTCTTTGACCTCAATTAAATTACATAGTTAAATTAATCATTATAACAAGAGGAGTACACATGAAAAAAATGACGTCATTGATTTCTGCGGTACTAGTAATGTTTGCTTTTTCAAGCCCCATTACTTCAATCGCAAAATCAGCAGAGTTCTTTTCAATAGGAACTGGAGGACCAACTGGTGTTTATTTCCAAGTAGGAAATGCTGTTTGTAAAATGGTAGCAACAATACAATCAGCAGATCACGGTAGAAAAAAAGGAACAGATAAAGCATATAGATGTTCTGCCCCATCAACAGGAGGATCTACTTATAATATTGGTCAAATAATGCAAGGTGAGTTACAGTTTGGTGTTGCACAATCAGATTGGCAGTACCATGCTTATAACGGAACTAGACCTGATAAAGTAAAGCCTTACGACAAGTTAAGAGCAGTATTTTCAGCTCACCCGGAACCATTTCAAATTATTGCTAGAAAAGGTTCTAGAATAAAAGACTGGAATTCACTTAAAGGAAAAAAAGTAAATATTGGTAATCCTGGCTCAGGTCAAAGAGGTACTTTTGAAGTTCTTATGGAAGCTCACGGTGTAGATACTGGATATTTTGGATCTACTTCTGAACTTACATCTTCAGAACAATCAGGTGCACTTTGCGATAAGAAAATAGATGCATTTGGATACACCGTAGGTGTTCCTAATGCTGGTGTTGCACAGTCAACAGATGGATGTGGAGCAAGCATAATAAATTTAGATACAGATGCAGTTAAAAAACTTGTAGCTGATAATCCTTTTTATGCATTTGCAACTATACCAAAAGGAACGTACAAAACTTCTAAAAAAGACGTAACTACTTTTGGCGTGATGGCATCTTTCGTAACAAGTGCAGACGTATCAGATGACTTAGTTTATGCAGTAACAAAAGCTGTTTTTGAAAATTTAGATAGTTTCAAAAAACAACATCCTGCATTTGCAAATCTAGATCCTAAAAAAATGATCAAAGATGGTTTATCTGCTCCGTTACACCCAGGTGCAATTAAATACTATAAAGAAAAAGGCTTAATGTAAGCTAAGAAAGTTTAAGGCCCAGTTGAAAGACTGGGCCTTTTTTTTATGCTCATCAAATGTCACAAGTAAATGAAAGTTTTTTTAAGAAGCACGATGATGAAGGTGGCTCAAGAAGAATCCTCAAAAGCTGGAATCTAAAGTTAGTTGGTTTTTTAGCTATAACCTGGTCATTGTTTCAATTATGGTATGCTTCGCCACTCCCATTTTTATTAGACTTTGGAAAATTAATTGATGTTCCTGCAAGAGCAATTCATCTAGCTTTTGGAATGGGTCTTTGTTTTTTAGCTTACCCAGCACTAAAATCAAAAAGAAATTCATCAATTAATATTTTTGATTTTATATTAGCTTTAGTTTCTATCCTAGCTACGTTTTATCTGGTCATAGAATATGAGGGTTTAGTTTATAGGCAGGGCATTCTTTCCTCAGTTGAACTCTTTGGTTTAAAGATTTCTTATGAACTAATTCTCGGAAGCATAGGAATCTTACTTCTTTTAGAGGCAACTAGAAGAGCGATTGGAATTCCACTGGTAGCTATAGCTTTAATATTTTTATTATTTTCAATTTTTGGACAAAAAATGCCAGATTTAATTTCTCACCAAGGTTTATCGTTAACAAGACTTGTTGGCTATCATTGGTTTGGTGGGGAAGCGATCTTTGGAATACCTATAAGTGTTTCTGTGAGTTTTATTTTTCTTTTTGTTTTATTTGGAGCAACTTTAGATGCTGCTGGAGGTGGGAAATATTTTCTTAACCTCGCATTTGCACTAGTAGGTAGGATGAGAGGAGGTCCTGCTAAAGCCGCTATTTTAGCTTCTGGACTAACTGGACTAATTTCTGGATCATCAGTAGCAAATACTGTGACAACTGGAACTTTTACGATTCCAATAATGAAAAGAACAGGTCTTACTTCAACAAAAGCAGGAGCTATCGAAGTTGCTGCATCTGTGAACGGACAAATTATGCCGCCAATCATGGGGGCGGCAGCTTTTGTTATGGCAGAATTGTTAGGAATTTCATATTTCACAGTGATTACTCACGCATTTCTACCTGCAATTATTTCTTACATAGCTTTATTTTATATCTCGCATCTTGAGTCGGTAAAATTAAATATAAAAGGACTACCAGATGATCAAATACCGCCATTAGGAAAAACATTTTTAAGTGGAATTCATTTTTTAATACCAATATTTATACTAGTTTATTTATTACTAGTTGAACGATGGACAGCGGCGTCTGCAGTATTTTACTCAATTTTATCTCTATTCATAATAATAATTGTTAGAGAGGTTTTTACTGCAATTAGATTGAACGAGAGTTTCTTAAGTGGATTAAGAGAAGGGTACAATAAAGTCATCACCGGATTGGAAAAAGGAGCTCTTAATATGATTAGCGTAGCAATAGCTATTGCGACTGCTGGAATAATTGTTGGTGCAGTAGCATCGACTGGTTTAAGCAACAATCTAATAGTTATTGTAGAGGCAATCTCTGGAGGAAATGTAATCACACTACTTTTGTTAACTGCGGTACTTTGCATTATTTTAGGAATGGGTTTACCCACTACAGCTAACTATTTAGTTGTAGCTGCTTTGATGGCTCAAGTAGTCGTAGAAGTAGGAAGCGCCTCTGGATATGTCTTTCCTTTAATTGCTATTCATTTATATGTTTTCTACTATGGTTTAATGGCAGATGTCACGCCACCAGTTGGTCTAGCATCTTATGCTGCGGCAGCAATTTCAAAGGCAGATCCAATAAGAACTGGAGTCCAAGCATTTTGGTATAGTTTAAGGACAGGAATTTTACCAATTGTATTTATTTTTAATTCTGAACTACTTTTGATCGGTATTGAAAGTTTTTGGCATGGTTTAGTTGTTGTTGTGACCTCTCTTACAGCAATTTTAATTTTTACTGCTGCTACTCAAGGATGGTTTATAAATCGACTGAGATGGTATGAAATAATAATATTTTTACTAATTTCAATGTCATTATTTAGACCTGGATATATCTTAGATAAATTTTATCCTAAATTTGAAAAACAAGTGCTTCAAGTTGATACATTAAACAGTATTGAATTTGACCCCCAAAGAGAAGTTCACGTCAAAGTAACAAGAAGGACAGAATACGGTGATAGATATAAACTATTTGTTATTGAGAAAGAAAGCTTTGATAAAAAATTTAATTTTGAGGAATACGGTGTTAATTTAATTAACGAAGACGGCAGGCTTACAGTTGATACTTTAAAATGGAACGGGTTAGCTAAAAAATCAGGCTTTGAAACAGATGATGTAATTATCGAACTTAAGATTGAAAATCTTGATAGACCAAACAAGTCTATCATTTATCCATTTTCATTTTTACTAATTGCTATTTTTGGCTATTTAAATTTTAGATCAAAAACAAAAAAAGACACCCTAGCTTAAAAGCTCATTAAATAAACTAGCATTTAAATTTGTTTAAGAATTGATTATAACGTATGTTATTACAACGAATACAAGCATTGACATAAAATTACCTCCAAAATTAAAATATATATTTAATTTGTTAAAATTATGATTAGCTGGTTGTATTTACTGTTTTGTAAAATTGGTATTCACAGGTACGAAAAGATTGATATTAATTACAGTTTTGGACCTGGTGGTTCAACTGAGACGATAAGATGTAAAGATTGTGGAATTAAAAAAATTAGACGAAAAAATTGAAATCAGCTAAGTAAGAAAACCGCAGTGAAACTTACTTGAAAATAATTTAATTTAATCCATGAAATTTTTTCTAAAAGCATCATTTTTAATATTAATTCACTTCTCATCATTAACAGCAGAAGTAAATTTTCAACAAAAAAAATTTTATTATGAAAACCTTGTCAAAAATTGGTCTAAAATATTTCCAGACAGCAACAGGAATGCTGCAGGTCCAAGGTTTTTCAAATATTTAATAGATCAAAACTTAACTTATGACGAGTTTAAAGAGTATAATAAATTTTATTGCCCTGTTTCAGGTTCTTTAATCAATCCAGGAGAAAAACCTGATTATATCTATGTTAAGGAGTTAAGAACACAAAAAAATATTTGTGGTGAGCTTTATAGATGTTGTTGGCCTTGTTCCTGTGATCTAATGAGTTATACAAAAGTTAAAACAATTAAACACAAGTTTAAAGACGGTCTTAAAAAAATTGATGTTTTACTAATTAACAATCCTTGTTCAAAAAAAGATTTTCCTGCGGAAGTAAATAGAAATTATTTTTGTAAAAATCAAAGACTAAATGATGACGAAGTATTTGTAGTCGACGGTAAGCTTGTGATAGGTCTTTTGTATGAAGCCAAAAAATGTCAGAAAGCTGATATCAAAAAGATAGAAGCCAATGAAATTACAGGTAGATTTTGTGCTTTTAAAAACGATATTCCGTTAGAAGAAATGAATATTGGTATGGGTGATATTTTTATTAGGATGGCGAGATAGTCATTTTACTTTGTTTAAAAATATAAGTCTTCCCTGTTTCTTTTATTTTATAATTATTTGTTTTTCCGTTTGTCCATTTAATTTGTACTTCAAAGTCTTTTTCACCATTTCTAATTCCATAATGGGCAACAGGTTCCATTTGGCATAGATATCCTGAACCAGAGTCTATTGTTTTAGAATGTTTTCTTAAATTAGATGTTAGTGTCACTGTTGCTCCTCTAGCTGGAGCCCCATTTTTATTCAAAGCTTTTATTCTTAAATAATTCTTATCTTTTTTTACGTTTGCTTTGTAAAGTGTAAGTATTTGATTTCCTGTTTCTCCGTGGGCGATCAATAATTCTAAAATTCCGTCTTTATCAATGTCCGCTACAGCAGCACCAGTTCCAAGACCATTTGCTTCAGAGTTAGAAGTGATATCTATTTCCTCTAATTTCCCATTTTCCTTAATTTTAAATAATCTATTTGCTTCGCCGATATTATTAAGAAATATTTCATCATATCCATCATTATCAAAATCAGCTGAGATAACCGTTCGAATTTTAGATGGCCTTTTAAAATTACTATCGGCAATGTCTTTAAAAGAGTTTTCTTTCTTTATAAAAATACGGTGTTCTCCATCCCAATTTCCACTAACAATATCTAATTGACCTCTGTACAAAATATCACTTAACGCAGTTCCTCTTCCATTTTCATAAGGATCTAAAACATTGTACCCTGATGCCACATCATAAAAAACACCATCAACATTCTTATATAAAAAATTTACTCCTCTTTCATTAGCTGCGAAAATATCAATATTGTTTGATAATATATGTCCAGCAACGACTGCTCTCCCCCCAGTAATTTTATCCAAGCCGAACTCTGCTGCCCTATCTTTTATTCCTCCCTTAAACTTTTCATAAAATCTTGTTGGGCCACCATAATTAGCAACATAAATACCATATTTTCCATTTCCGTTTCTATCAACACAAACAACGGAACGACCAGCTGTAAAGTTTAAATCTATTTGATTCTTCTTTTGTTCAAAAATATCAAAAAATTTTGCATTTTTTAGATCTATTAATCGGTCGGAATATTTTTTTTCACCACTATAAGTATCAGTATTTAAAAAATAAATCTCTTCGTACCCATCAGAATCAATATCGCAAGCAGCTACACCAATAGTAAAACTTCTTTTATCTGCAAATTTAGTATCATTTACAATATTAATTAGTTTATTATTTTTGTATGACAATGCTAAATTTTCACTTCCAAAACCAGCTACTATAAATTCATAAGTGCCGTTGTTATCAATATCAGCCACAGAAATACCATATCTAAGACTTTCGTAGTTGTTATCTATTAAATCTGTAATATTTTTAAAAAAATTTGCGGACGCACTTTTAATTGAAATAAAAATAAATAAAATTGAAACGAGGACAGTTTTTGATTTCATTAAATACTATTGTAGTATTTTCCAAGTACCACTTGCAGAGGCAACTATGTCGCTTGAATTAAAAATTTCACAAGAAATAAAAACCAGTGTTTTAGTTTTTTTTAATATTTTTACTTTCCCGGTAAGTTTATCACCGAGTTGGCCTACAGAGACAAATTTCATATCTAAATTAATTGTTACACATCTCTTGTCACCAGCAACTCTGTGAGCAGCTGTTCCCATACCAGTATCTGCTATAGTGGAAAGAAAACCACCATGTGCAATTTTACCAGTGTTTAAATGTATTTCTTTTACCTCTACTGTAAACTCATATTGAGTATCACTAATTTTTTTTAGCTCTAACCCGCCAAGATGTTTCATAAACCCTTGATTAGACTCATCCATATTTTTTTTTATCATATAACGGAGCTAATTGTGAAAAAATAACTGCAAATAAAATAAGAATTATTCCTATAATTTTTATTTCGTTTAGAAACTGGCTTAAAATTATCCATCCGAAAATTGAGGCGAATACACCTTCAAGCGAAAATATAATAGCTACAGGCGCTGGAGAAAGATTTTGTTGTCCGTAAATTTGAAGAAGAAAGGCTACTCCGCTCGAGAGAATTCCAGCGTATAACATCTCTTTTCCATCTAAAACCATATTTGAAAATTTTACGCTTTCAAAAACAAAAGCTGGCATCAATGCAAATAAAGATGCAATTAAACATTGAAGGCATGCAATAGTAATTGGATAATTAAATATTCTCAAAAATCTTGAAATAAAAACAATATGGAACGCCCAAAATAATGCATTAAAAACTGCAATACTATCTCCTATTCTTACTTGAATATTATCGAACTCAGTTAAAAGTATACCTCCAAATAAACAAATAATAATAGATAGCCAAACAGATTTATGAATATTTTTTGAAAAAAAGTAGTAAGTAACAAATGGAACTAAAATTACATAAAAAATTGTAAATACTGCTGTATTAGCTACATCTGTATAAAGTAGGGCATACTGCTGTAAAACATTACCCATTGAAAGAAGAAATCCAATAAGCAATAGATTTAAAATGTTAACTTTTTTAAAAATTATTGAATTAACCTTTTTATATTCGAAAATAAATAAAAATGGGACTAGCGTCAGAAATCCAAGAAAGAGTCTGCCGAAAGTAAAAGTAAATGGTCCGTTATAATCCATTCCCATATCTTGAGCGACGAAAGCTGAACCCCAAATTAACGAACAGCTGATAGCACAAATAAAAGAGAAAACTTTTTTATTCATGCCTTGTACTATTTTATAATTGATTAAACGGCAAGTTTAAAAGCAAAGTCCTTACCAAGACATTTCCCTAGATAAACGCAGAACCTAGCACCCTCCGCGCCATCAATTATTCTATGATCGTATGAGAGTGAAATAGGTAAAATTTTTCTTGAAACAAACTTGTCATTTACTTTTACTAACCTGTCGAAACTTTTTCCGACCCCAAGTATTGCGACTTCAGGAGGATTTATAATTGGGGTAAAGAAAGTTCCTCCAATGCCACCCAAACTTGATATCGTCATCGACCCGCCAAAAAATTCCTTTTTATCAATTTTTAAATCTCTACACAGTCTACTTGTTTTCCTTAACGCGCTTCCGATTTCTTTTATACTCATTTGATCAACATCTCTTATTTTAGGCACCATTAAACCATGAGGAGTATCTACTGCAAAACCAACGTGAAAATATTTTTTATAAATGATTTTGTCGTTAGCACTATCAATTGAAGCATTAAAATTTGGAAATTTCTTCAAAGCACTGACAAGTGCTTTTGCTATAAAAGCAAGAGGTGTTACTTTTATTTTCTCACCAGTATAGTAATCATATAATGATGATCTAAATTGCTCCATTTCTGTTATATCAACTTCATCATGCTGAGTTACATGGGGAATTTCAGTCCAAGATCTTACTAAGTGAGGACCAGATAATCTTTTAACTCTTGGTATATTTTTTAGTTCGATTTCACCAAACTCTTCATGCGGATACTCTTCTTTATGAACTTTCTTTTCTATTTTCCCACCGCTGACTGTAACTTGAGATCTTACAAAATTTTTTACATCTTCCTCGGAAACTCTACCACCTCTTTGAGAACCAGGTATTTCAACTACATTGGCACCTAACTCTCTTGCAAATTTTCTAACTTTTGGACTAGCTGACTTACTACCTGATTGTGATGTTGGCGCTATAGGAATTATCTCTTTTGGTTTCTGAGGTTTGATCTCTTTTATTTCTGTCTTTTCTACTTTTTTTTGCTCACTGACCACTTCTTTTTTTTCCTCAGTAGCACTTTCTGCATTCAGACTAAGAATTAAGTCTCCCTTATTAACTTTATCGCCTA
Source organism: uncultured Pelagibacteraceae bacterium (assembly GCA_902523185.1). Classification (GTDB taxonomy): domain Bacteria; phylum Pseudomonadota; class Alphaproteobacteria; order Pelagibacterales; family Pelagibacteraceae; genus Pelagilacustribacter. The sequence continues at coordinate 102,345 of CABYYJ010000003.1, forward strand.
CTTTAACATTTATTTTTTCAATAACTCCCTCGTGAGTGGAGGGTACCTCAACGCTTGATTTGTCACTTTCCAATGTAATAAGAGAGTCATTTTTTTTTATTTGTTGACCCTCTTTGACTAGAACTTCAATAATCTCTACATCCTTGAAGTCACCCATATCTGGAACTAAAATTTTTGTACTAGCCATATTTATAAATTAGATGGAAAATCTCTATCTTTATCAATCTTGAACTTTTTGATCGCACTTTCAGCTTTCTTGGTCTCAACCAATTGCTCTTTTGCTAAAGCACTTAATGTATAGGCAACTATATGTTCCTTATCGACCTCAAAAAACTTTCTTAAATTTTTTCTGGTATCACTTCTTCCATAACCATCTGTTCCTAAAGAGTAAAATGGTTTTTCTGTGTAAGGTCTTATTTGATCTGAAAATGATCTAGTGTAATCCGATGCAGCAATAACTGGTCCATCTGTTTTTTCTAAACACTTTTGAACATATGATTTTTTCTTTTTTTCATTTGGATTTAGTAAGTTCCATCTCTCAGTTTCCATACCGTCTTTTCTTAATTCATTGAAGCTAGTTACACTCCAAACATCAGAGTCTACACCATAATCTTTTGATAAAATTTCTGCAGCAGCAATTATCTCTCTTAAAATTGTTCCCGAACCTAAAAGCTGCACTTTAGTTTTATTCTTGTTATTATTTTCTTTAAATAAATACATTCCCTTTAGAATTCCTTCATCGGTACCCTTTGGCTTTCCCGGGTGAGAATAATTTTCATTCATTGCAGTGATGTAGTAGAAAATATTTTCTTTTTTCTCATGCATTCTTTTTAGTCCATCTCTTAATATTACAGCCATTTCGTAAGCAAACGTAGGATCATAACTAATACAGTTAGGAATATTTGATGCAAGTAAATGACTATGACCATCTTGGTGCTGAAGTCCTTCTCCAGCTAAAGTAGTTCTTCCTGCAGTAGCCCCAATCAAGAAACCTCTTGCTTGAGAGTCTCCAGCGGCCCACGCTAAATCTCCAACTCTTTGAAAACCAAACATAGAGTAAAAAATATAAATCGGTATCATTTCTAAATCGTGATTTGTGTAAGCAGTACCAGCTGCAATCCAAGAAGACATTGCTCCTGACTCATTTATTCCCTCCTCTAACACTTGGCCGCTTTTGTCTTCCCTGTAAGAGCTTAACTGTTCTGAGTCTACAGGCTCATATTTTTGACCTTCATGAGCATATATTCCAATTTTTTGGAAAAAACCTTCCATCCCAAAAGTTCTTGCTTCATCTGGGATGATAGGAACTAATCTTGGTGATATATTTTTATCTCTTAGTAATGCAGTGAGCATTCTAACTAATGCCATCGTAGTCGACATTTCTTTATCTCCTGTAGATTTCATAAAGTTATCGAAAATTTCCTTAGGAGGAGCTTTTATTTGTTTTGCAAATGAAGATCTTTCTGGAATAAATCCACCAAGCTTTATTCTTTGACCTTTTAGATATTTAATTTCTTCAGAGTTTTCATCTGGTTTATAATATTCAATATTTTTTACCTGCTTGTCAGTAAGGGGTACACCGAAACGATCTCTGTAATAAAGCAAATCATCCTCATCTAACTTTTTTTGTTGGTGGGTTGTATTTATACTTTCACCAGATTTCCCCATACCATAACCTTTTATGGTTTTAGCAAGAATAACAGTTGGAGAACCAGTGTGCTGCATTGCTGAATGATAGGCAGCATAAACTTTATGTGGATCATGACCACCTCTATTTAGTCTCCAAATGTCTTTGTCTGTCATAGTAGATACCATTTCTTTAAGTTCAGGATACTTACCAAAAAATTTTTCCCGAACATATAAACCATCCTTCGCTTTAAAAGCTTGGTACTCTCCATCAACACATTCATTCATTCTTTTCACGAGAAGGCCAGATTTATCTTTCATTAAAAGTTTATCCCAATAAGATCCCCAAATAACTTTGATCACATTCCATCCAGTTCCCCTAAAACTTCCTTCGAGCTCTTGAATAATTTTTCCATTACCTCTTACAGGCCCATCAAGTCTTTGAAGGTTACAATTAATCACAAATATTAAATTATCTAATTTTTCTCTTGCAGCTAAACCTATTGCTCCCATAGACTCCGGCTCATCCATTTCTCCATCTCCTAAAAATACCCAAATTTTTCTTCCCTCATCTTTGACTAAACCTCTATTGATTAGATATTTTAAGAACCGAGCTTGATAAATTGCCATGATAGGACCAAGACCCATTGATACTGTTGGAAACTGCCAAAAGTCAGGCATTAACCAAGGGTGAGGATAAGATGATAGACCATCTTTACCAACCTCTTGTCTAAATCCATCTAATTGTTTTGCTGATAGCCTTCCCTCTAAGAATGCTCTTGCGTACATACCAGGAGCCGAGTGACCTTGAAAATATACTAAGTCTCCACCAAATTTATTATTTTTTGCTCTCCAAAAATGATTCATACCAACGTCATACAATGTTGCTGCTGACGCAAAAGTTCCTATATGTCCGCCTAGTTCAGAACTTTTTTTATTAGCTTTTACGACCATTGCAGCAGCATTCCACCTAATAACTGCTCTTAATTTCTTTTCAATATTTTGATCACCCGGGGATTTAGCCTCTGCCTCGGGTGGAATAGTATTTATATATGGCGTTGTTCTTGTATCGGGTAAAACCAAACCAGACTTATAAGCTTGATCAATAACTTTATTTAATAAATAGCTTGCTCTTGGAGCTCCATCAGACTCAATTACAGAGTTTAATGACTCTATCCATTCATTAGTTTCAACCGGATCAATATCATCCTTTGAAGCC
>CABYYJ010000004.1 GCA_902523185.1 uncultured Pelagibacteraceae bacterium
TTTTTTTATATAAAAATATAAATTTAAAAAATTTTCTGAAAAAAAAATCTTCAATTTTTCTGGGGATAGATGATTATCAAAAGATTAAATGTTTTGAGGATAGTTTCTTAACCTATTTTTCAAATAAAAAAAGATTTGAGGTAAATTTAATTGATAAATTACCACTAGAGGAAGCTTGTGATAACATAAATTCTTTTGTTCAATTTGGGTGGAAAAGTGAGGCAGTGCCTTTTATTCCTGAAAAAAAGTCGTTAATTGCGAGATTTTTTGACCTTTTTAATTGAGCTATTTGTTATTTTTAGAAACATTAGTTGTTTTAATTATAATCGCTCATTTGTGTATAAGGCTATAGATGCTTAAAACATTTCAACATACTTTAAACGAGCCAGTAAATTTTAAAGGTATCGGTCTTCACACAGGTAAAATTGCTAAACTAAAAGTAGTTCCTGGAAAGGATGATCAAGGAATAATTTTTAAAAGAACAGATCTTTCAGAAAAGAACTTAATCTCTGCAAAATATCAAAATGTATCATCTGCAAAACTTTGTACCACTTTAGAAAATGAGTATGGAACAAAAGTTTCAACCGTTGAACATTTATTGGCTGCCCTTTATATTTCAGATATAGACAATGCAACTATAGAAATTGACAATGAAGAGGTTCCAATAATGGATGGATCTGCAAAAGATTTTCTAGACGCATTTGAAAGAACGGGAATTAGAAAGTTAACAAAAAAAAGAAAATATTATAAAATTTTAAATAAAGTAGAATTAAAAGACGGAGGGAAAAAAATTTCTATTGAACCTAACGATACCTCTTCATTTGAGGTAAGCTTCCAATTAAATTACAACAACCAAATTATTGGAAAACAAAAGAATATTATAAACTTTCAATCTGATGATTTAGAAAATATTATTCATTCTAGAACTTTTTGTTTGTTTGAAGATATTGAAAAAATTAAAAAGTTAGGATTAGCGAAGGGTGGTTCTTTAGACAACGCAGTAGTAGTAGATAAAGATAAAGTTTTAAATGATGGCGGTTTGAGAAACAATAAAGAGTTCGTAAATCATAAAATTTTAGATTTGGCTGGTGATTTTCTTTTGTTAGGATTAAGAATAATAGGTAGGGTAGATTGTTATCAAGGTGGCCACGAACTAACAAACAAATTTTTAAGAAAATTGAATAGCCTAAATGCTTGTTCAACAACGGTCGAAGTAAAAAATATATTAATAGCAAAAAAATCAAGAAATAATCAAATTAATAAGATTGCAGTTAACGCTTAATCTAAATTTTTAACATTCTAATTTAAAATTATTCTGTTATTAATTTAGTTATGTTTTCTAAATTTGCTTTAGTAATAACTCTTTCTCTTTTAACCTTATCCTGCTCTGGTGCTAAAAAAGATGCTATCTACGAACCATCAAATAAATTAAATCCTTATGATTTATATAAAGAGGGAATAGAAGCTTTCGAAATAAATGATTATTTTTTTGCAAGTAAAAAATTCTCTGAGGCAGAATTAAATTTTGAAAATATTGAACTTGCAGCAAAATCAGCAATTATGTCAAGTTATTCGCTGTATGGAATTAGTTTTTATGATGACGCATTACAAAATTTAGAAAGATATTTAAGAACTTACCCTGCAGATAAGAATGTAATTTACGCGCACTATTTAATCGCGATAATTTATTTTGAACAAATTGAAGACGAGAAAAAAGATTTAAATCCTTTAATGGAAGCTAATAAAAAAATAGAATTTTTTTTTAAACAAATACCCCAATTCGGATTATGCGATAGATTTGAGATTTAAAAAAGATTTAATAGTAAATCAATTGGCCGCAAAAGAATTGTTTGTTGCAAAATATTACATTTCAACTCAAAAATGGATTCCAGCAATTAATAGACTTAAAATTATAGTAAATAAATACGATAAAACAATTTTTATAGAGGAAGCACTTCATCGTTTAGTAGAAATTCACTATCATTTAGGATTGGAGAATGAATCAAAAAAATACGCAAAAATACTAGGATATAATTATAATTCAAGTGAGTGGTTTAAACAGTCTTATAAAGTTTTAAATAAAAATTATCAAATAAAAGAAGATAAGAAAAAAAAGGAAAAAACTCTTTCTGAAAAAAGTTTTTTAAAAAAAATAGTTGAAATAATTAAGTAATGACTGAAAAGATCGATGTTACAAAGCAATATAAGAAAAAAATTAAAGAGCTAAAATTACACAATAAACTATATTTTGGACAAGATAGTCCAAAAATATCTGACTTAGAATATGATAAGCTTAAAATAGAAATTATCAATCTAGAGAAAAAGTATCCCTTTTTAATAAAAACTGGATCTATAAATAAAATAATAGGATCTGAACCATCAACTAAGTTCAAAAAGATTAAACATCTCAGTCCAATGTTGTCTTTATCTAATGCTTTTGAAAAAAATGATATGGAAGATTTTTTAAAAAAAAGTAAAAAATTTTCTTAATATTAAAAATCAAAATATAGAATTAATTGCAGAGCCCAAAATTGATGGAATATCTGCAACACTTATTTATGAGGATGGAAAACTTACCAAAGGATTATCCAGGGGAGATGGAGTTACAGGAGAGGACATTTTAGAAAATCTCAAAACTATAAAAAATATACCAAAAAAAATTGAGTCATCCTCTATTCCAAAATTAATTGAAATAAGATGTGAAATTTTTATTGGAAAAAATGATTTTATAAAGTTGAGCGATAAATTTGCGAATCCAAGAAATGCTGCAGGAGGATCTTTAAGACAGAAAGATCCAAAAGCGACATCTAAAATTCCTTTAAAATATTTTGCTTATGGTTTAGGAGCCTCCAACTCAATAACCTTTTCAAAGCATTCAGAATTTCTTAAAGAAATTAGTAAATGGGGATTCATTATTAATCCACTTACAAAAAATGTATCGAACTTAGAAGAAATTCAAAAACAACATTCGCAAATAGATACCCTAAGATCATCTCTTGATTATGATATAGATGGATTAGTATACAAAGTTAATGATTTAAATTTGCAGAAAAGGTTAGGTAATACATCTAATTCCCCTAGGTGGGCAATTGCTTATAAGTTTTCAGCTGAAAAAGCAGTCACAAAAGTTAAAGATATTATTATACAAGTCGGAAGAACAGGTGCAATTACTCCTGTTGCCAAAGTAGAACCAGTTACAGTGGGTGGGGTGGTTGTATCTAATGCAACACTGCACAATGAGGATGAAATTTTAAGAAAAGATATTAGAATTGGAGATACCATTAAAATCCAAAGAGCTGGGGATGTTATACCCCAAGTTATCTCAGTAGAAACTTCAAAAAGAAAAAAGGAAAGTAAAAAATTTATTTTTCCTACAAAATGTTTATGCGGCGCACCTACAAGTAAAGAAATTAGTAAAACTACAAAAAAAGAGGATGCTGTTAGAAGATGTACAAAGGGTTACGAATGTAAATTTATAGCTAGAGAGAAACTAAAACATATTGTTTCAAAAGAATCCCTTAATATTGAAGGGTTAGGAAAGAAAGTAATCGACCAATTTTGGGATTTAAATTTAATAAAAAAAACCTTCAGATATATTTAATCTTGATTTTGAAAAGATAAAAAAACTTGAGGGATGGGGAGATCTCTCAATAAAAAATTTAGAAAAAGCTATTAAAAAATCTCAAACAATTTTTTTGGACAAATTTATCTTTTCGATTGGAATTAGACACATAGGTCAAGAGAACGCAAAAATTATGGCCAGTTTTTTTACTACAATTAAAGAATTTTCAAAATTGCTTGAGTCAGATCCTAGAAAAAAAGTTTTAAAAAACCTAATTGATCTCGATGGAATTGGTGAGACTCAGATAAGTTCCATAGATAACTTTTTTTTAAATAAAACCAATATACAAACCACAAAAGAGTTGATTCAAAAATTAAAGATTAAAGACTATCTTGTTAAAAATAAAGGTGGAAAATTTTCCAACAAGAAAATAATGTTTACTGGTGGATTTAAAAAAATTAGTAGATCTGAGGCTAAAGAACTGGTAGAAAAAAATGGGGGTAAAGTTTTAGGATCGATTTCAAAAAAATTAAATTTTTTAATTGTAGGTGAATCAAAACCAACAAAAAAGAAAATTGATCAAGCAAAAAAATTAAATATCAAAATTATTCTAGAAAAAAGAGTGGAACGAAATCCTAGATAGTTGAACAAGCTTTTTTAAGCTCAATTTTTTCTGAAATACTCATAAAATTTTTAAGATTTTTAAATACCTTGTGATGGTATTGATTGAGCCATTTCTTTTCATTTTTATTTAACATTCTCGTTTCAATTAAATCTTTATCAATTGGTACCATAGTCAAATTTTCAAAAAACTTTGTATTTTTCTTTTTCTTTACATAAATCAAATTTTCAATTCTAATTCCAAATTTATTTTTTTTATAATATCCAGGTTCATTTGATACAACCATTCCTTCTTGGAATTTAACTTTGTTATTTTTTGAAATAGCCTGAGGGCCCTCATGCACATTTAGAAAATAACCTACCCCATGACCAGTTCCGTGAGCATAATTTAGACCAATTTGTTTTAAATATTTTCTAGCGATTGTGTCAATATGTGCGCCAGTAGAATTTTTTTTGATTTTAAAATTTGAGACTGCAATGTGACCTTTTAAAACTCTTGTAAAAATATTTTTTATTTCTTTACTCTGATTTCCTAATGTAATTGTTCTAGTAACATCAGTTGTTCCAAATTCATATTGACCACCAGAATCTATCAAATATAAATCTCCCTTTTTAAGTTTTCTATTTGATTTTTCATCGGCTTTATAATGAATAATTGCCCCATTTGGGCCACTGCCTGAAATTGTAGGAAAGCTTAAAAATTTGAATTTTTTACTCTGTTTTCTAAATCTTAATAATTTATCAGAACCACTTATTTCAGTAACTTTTTTTTTACTAAAACTCCTCTTAACCCAAAATAAATACTTTGTTAAAGCCACACCATCATAAATATGAGCAACTTTTATATTTTCTATTTCTTTCTTATTTTTTAAAGCCTTAAAATAATAAATTGGATCTTGCTCTTTAAGTATAGTGTTACTTTTTGATATAATACTTTTATAATAATAAGAACAAGTAACATTGTCTAAAATAAAATTCTTATTATTAATTTTAGATAGAACAATTTCCAACGAACTTATGTCAGCAAAGTTAATTCCTTTAAAATAAGTCTTAAAAGTCGATGGAATTTTTTTCGGATCACAAAAAAAAATTATATCTCCATTTTTACTTATTAAGACCAAACAAAGAGGGATTGGTGTATATTCAACATCTTTTCCTCTTATATTTAACAACCATGCACTATTCTCAGGTGCGGTGACGAATTGGAAATCAGCACCCTTTTTTTTTAATAATTTTTTTATTTTATATATTTTTGATTTGTGTCCACTTCCAATAGAATTACTTGGAAGTCTATAAAATTTTTTTTTATTTATTTGAATTTTCCTTTTCCAAATTTCATCAACCAAATTTTCATTTACTGGTTTAAAAAAACATTTACTTTTAACAAAAAAAATATCCAATGTTTTTTGAGTAAAAAGTTTTGGATCAAATCCAATCGTCAATTTTTTGTTTTTTAAAATTTCATGTGGCATTATATCCGGAAATGTTACAATTTTAAAAAATTTTCCACTTTGATTAAAAGCTTGCAAAGTATATCTTCCGTCTACAAATAGATAATTTTTATCTTTTAAAATTAAAGAGAATCCATACGACCCAGTAAAATTTGATATATAGCTTAATCTATCATTGTAACTGGATAAATATTCATTGAAAAATTCATCATTTTTGGGAATTAAGTAACCATCAATATTTTCTCTTTTAAAAATATTTCTTAACTTTTTTATTTTTTCCATCTTAATGATTTATTTTTTTTGTACCTGTCCCACCCTGGACTTCTGTATTCTTTATCAAATTCAATAGTGTTGTCTTGATTAAAATCAAAATCCTCATTATTTTCACTTAACGTGACCTCATTTTTTTCGACACTTTCATCTGGAATTTCATTTATAAACCTAGATGGTAAAGCATCCATCCAATCTCCATGATAAGCCCTTTTCATTGCAAACGATAAATATGCCTCTTTTTTCGCTCTTGTAATACCAACGTACGCCAATCTCCTTTCTTCTTCTAAGGCAAAATCACCTTTTTCCTCCAGGGATTTTTGGTGAGGAAATAACCCTTCTTCCCAACCAGGTAAAAAAACAACGTCAAATTCCAATCCTTTTGCTGCATGCATTGTCATGAGATTTATTTTTGCACCTTCCCACTCTTGGTCTATTGATGTAGCTAAAGCTACATGTTCTAAAAAACTTTGTAAGTTCTCATAGTCTTGCATTGCTCTTAATAATTCCTTTAAATTTTCTAATCTATTTTCATTTTCCAAATCTTTTTTATTTTTAAGCATAGATGAATATCCTGATTCATCTAATATCAATTTTAGTAAATCGTAGTGTTTTAAGTTTGCCGAGTCCTTCCGCCATTTGTGAATCATATTTATCAATTGATTAAGTGAAGTTTTAATTTTTGGCTTGAACTCTCCCTTTTCTAACATTTTCATTATTGCGTCTTCTAGAGACAACTTGTTTGCTTTACTAAAAGCATGAATTTGACTTAAAGTACTTTCTCCAATTCCTCTTTTAGGAGCACCCATAACTCTCTCTAAAGCTAAGTCATCAAATTTTTGGTTTATAATTCTTAAATAAGAAACTGCATCTTTAATTTCAGCTCTTTCATAAAATTTTATACCTCCTAAAACTCTATATCCAATACCTAATTGTAAAAATCTCTCTTCAAATTCTCTGGTCTGATAAATAGCTCTTACTAAGATTGAAACATCATTAAGAGAATAATTATTTTTGATTTTTTGTTCTATAATGTCACTTATACCTTGTGCTTCCTCTTTACCATTTCTATAACAGTTTAGTTTCACAAGTTCACCCTGTGTAGCCGATGACCATAATTTTTTACCCACCCTATTGGTGTTGTTAGAGATCAAATGAGAGGCAGTATCTAAAATATTTTTTGTTGACCTATAGTTTTGCTCTAACTTAAATACTTTACAATTTTTGTAAATTTGGTCAAAAGTAAGAAAATTTTTAATTTCCGCACCCCTCCAACTATAAATTGATTGGTCATCATCGCCTACACAACATATATTTTGATTTTTATTAACTAATAAATTTAACCACTTATTTTGAATAAAATTTGTATCTTGGAACTCATCAACTAAAACATATTTAAAATTGCTATGATAAATTTCTTTTATATCGTTATGTTCTTCAAAAAGTTTTACACAAAATAAAATTAAATCTCCAAAATCAAATGCATTTAGATCCTTAGTTTTATTTTGATAAATTTCATAAACTTTTAAAACTGATTTAATTATCGAGCCCGATTTTTCTATATTTACATCTTTAGGTAATAGACCCTTATTTTTCCATTGGTCAATGTGATACATAATTAATTGTGGAGAAAATTTTTTTGCGTCAAGATTTTCTGCTTTGACTATATTTCTAATTAGTTTTTTTTGATCATCAGTATCTATAATTGTAAAATTACTTTTGTAACCTAGTGCTTCTGCATGTCTTCTTAGTAACTTAACGCTAATTGAATGAAAAGTACCTAGCCAAGGAACTGCATTTCGACTTCCCTTAATAAATTGCATAACTCTATTTTGCATTTCTTTTGCAGCTTTATTAGTAAATGTCACACACAAAATTTGATTTGAAAAAGCTTTTTTTTGATTGATTATATGAATAAGTCTAGTAGTCAGAACTCTAGTTTTACCTGAACCAGCTCCAGCAACAATTAAGTTGGGGCCTTCAGTGCTAAGGACTGCTTCTTTTTGTTCTTTGTTAAGTTTTTCTATTAATTTATCTATGCTATTCATAATTAAGGAATTTAATTTATATACTAGTTATAAATATAAAAAAGATGATTAATAAATTTGACAAAATAATTAACAACAAATTTTCTGTATTTTTTAAATTTGTTTTTTTTCTTAGATATCTTTTTTTAATTTTCTTTGTCGCAACTGTCTTATTTTTGTCAATACCCGGATTTTTTGACTATGAAAAGAGAAAGCCAGTTATCAAGAATTATCTATATCAGAATTATGGATTAAAAATAACGAACATGGAGAGAATTGAGTTTAAAGCTCTTCCTGTTCCTAATTTGGAAATTAGAAACATCACAACAACTTTTTTTTCTGGTGATGTTGCGATTAAAAGCAAAAAGTTAACATTATATCCTAAATTATTTAGTATTTATAATTACGATAATTTTAGCGTCAGAAGAATAAAATTAGAAAACAATAATATCGACACAAGTTTAGAGAAAATTAAAAATTTGAGCAATACAATCTTTAACTTAAAAAAAAAAATTTTTTTAAAAAATTTAAATATTATTTTAAAAAACAATGAAGATAAAATTTTTGAAATAAAAAAAATCAATTACTTAAATTATGGTTATAAGAAAAATATTATGATCGGTGAAATTTTTAATCAGAAATTCAAAATTAAGTTAGATGATAAATTAAAAGAACTAAAATTAAATTTACCGAATATTGGCGTTTCCTCAAAATTGAACATTGACGGTTACACAAAAGACACAGGTTTCGATGGGCTTTTAAAGGGTAAGATTCTAAAATCTCAATTCAAATTAAAATTTTCATACGATAAAAACAAAATTGAGATCAATGAATTTTTTTTTAGGAATAAAAATATCTCTTTTAAAAGTGAAGGTAATTTAAAATTCATTCCTTATTTTAAAACTAATTTAGTTTCAAGAATAATAGATATAGATACAAAGTTATTGTCTCAATTAGAAATTAATAGAATAATAAACTCAAAAGATTTCATAAAAAAAATTAACTTAAAAAAAAAAATAATGTTTAAATCAAAAACATTTAATAATGATTTAATTGATGAATTAAATTTAGATATGGATTTGGCTTATGGTAGATTAAATATTTTGAAAGATTTCAAAATTTCAAATAGCACCTTTACCTGTAAAAATAATATAAATTTATTTGATGACTTTCCAATTTTCTACTTTAATTGTTTAATTAATACTTCAGATAAGAAAAAACTATTAAAAAAAATACAAATTAAGTATAAAAATAAGGATGAGCCTTTTCATTTAGAGGTAAAAGGTAACTTAAACGTTTTAAACAATAAGGTAAATTTCGAAAACATTAAATTACGGAGTGGTTATAAAGCTTCGGAAGAGGATTTAAAATATTTTAAATCTACCTTTGAAAGTATAATTTTTGATCAAACGTTTATTCAGATGTTTAAAATTTCAAAAATAAAAAAGTTTATTCTTGAAATATCTTAACTCACTTTGGTTTTGTCATATGAAGAGGATTCATTAATTTATCATAATCTTTTTCTTTAATTAGACCCGCTTTAATTACCTCATGTTTTAAAGTTGTACCGTTTTTATGGGCTGACTTTGCTATTTTAGCCGCTTTGTCATAACCAATTTTAGGAGCTAATGCTGTAACCATCATTAGCGAATTATCTAAAAGATATTTAATTCTTTTCTTATCTGCTTTAATTCCTTTTACACAATAGAGTGCAAAGGTTTTTGCAGAGTCACTCATAATCTCAATAGATTGTAAAATATTATGAATGATTAATGGTTTAAAAACGTTTAATTCAAAATGTCCATGAGATCCTGCCATTGTTATTCCATTGTGATTTCCAATTACTTTCACACAAACCATTGTAACTGCTTCTGATTGAGTAGGGTTAACTTTACCAGGCATAATTGATGAGCCAGGTTCATTAGAAGGTAGTACAAGTTCCCCATATCCAGCTCTTGGCCCAGATCCTAAAAATCTAATATCATTTGCGATTTTCATTAGACACACTGCTGTTGTATTTAGTGTGCCAGAAAAGTTAACAATTTCATCGTGTGCCGCTAAAGCTGCAAATTTATTTTTTGATGGCTTAAATGGAAGTTTGGTAATTTTACTTATTTCTTTCACGATCTTTTTGTCAAAATTTTTCTTTGTGTTCAACCCTGTGCCAACCGCAGTACCACCTTGAGCTAAATTGTATATTTCTTTAAGAGCATTTTCGATTCTTTCGATACATTTTTTCAATTGAGAATGATAACCAGAGAATTCTTGGCCTAAGGTCAAAGGAGTCGCATCTTGTAGATGGGTTCTTCCAACTTTTACAATCTTGTTAAATTCTTTAGATTTTGTTGCTAATTCTCTCTCTAAAAGTTTTAAAGAGGGTAGAAGTTTCTCTTTTGATTTTAAAGCAATAGAAATATGCATAGCAGTTGGAAAAACATCATTTGTTGACTGCGATTTATTTACATGATCATTAGGATGTATCGGCTTTTTAGTACCCATTTTACCACCCATCATCTGAATAGCTCTGTTAGCTATGACTTCGTTTACATTCATGTTTGTTTGAGTACCAGACCCAGTCTGCCACACTTTTAAAGGAAAGTGTTTATCATGTTTTCCTTTGATTACTTCCTCTGAAGCTTTAACTATGTATTTACTTAATTTCTGGTCTAAATCTCTGTTTTTAGCATTAACTATTGCTGCAGCTTTTTTAATTATTGCGATCGAGTGAATGACTAATGGTCTGACCAAAAAATCACCTATATTAAAATACTTATTGGATCTCTCAGTTGAAGCACCCCAATACTTATCACCAGGAACTCTTATTTTCCCAATACTATCGAATTCTATTCTGTATTTCATCTTTGATTCTTTGATATAATACACCTTATAAGGCAATTATAAAACACAAAGGAACAAGAAATGAGCAATTTTGAGCATGTTAAAAAATTTATGAAAACTTTTGGCCAAGAAGTTAAGGAAAAAGCTGAATTTCCAAGCAATAAAATTATATCTTTAAGATATGATTTGATTAGAGAAGAGCTTGATGAACTTAAAGATGCAATTGATAAAAAAGATATAAAAGAGGTGGCTGACGCTTTAACAGACATTTTATATGTAACTTATGGTGCTGGACATGCTTTTGGAATAAATTTAGACAAGTGTTTTGCAGAGGTTCAAAGCTCAAATATGAGCAAGTTAGGAGTGGACGGTAAACCAATCTACAATGAAAAAGGTAAAGTAATGAAAGGACCAAATTACTTTAAACCTGACTTAAACAAGTTTGTAGCTTAATGAAAAAAAATTATCATTGGATCCTTTTAGGAATAGCAGTCGGAATAGTTTTCTATATGTTGGATAAATATATTATTTAGCAATAAATTGAGAAATGAAAAAATTAAAACCTAAACCTCATCAATTGTGGGCTTGGTGTTCTACTTTAACAATTTTAGCTGGTGCTATAACTGCAGCTCTAGGTTATTATCCTTTGTATTGTTATATTTTTTTGATTGGAAATAGTGGTTTAGCAATTGTGTCGTGGTTATGGAACGAGAAATCTTTAGTTGCTTTAAACACTGGTTTGGCCAGTATTTATTTAATTGGTTTGATAAACCTTTATTTTAATTAGAATAACTTTAATAAAAAATAAAAATTAGTATTACATGTACGAATATTTGGCTAATATCACATTATTGTTTCACTTTATATTTATTTTATTTGTTATTTTTGGAGGATTTCTCTTTTTTTTATTTTCAAAAATTATTTATTTTCACATTCCTGCTTTAATTTGGGGAATATACATAGAATTCACAAATTCTATTTGTCCATTAACTTATCTTGAAAACTGGTTTTTATTTAAAAGCGACTTAACAACATATTCTAATGGTTTTATAAATAATTATATACTTGCATTTGTCTATCCAAAAGATTTAACAGCTGATATTCAATTTTACCTAGGTATAGCATTGATAATAATCAATATTTTTATTTACGGATTTATTATTAAAAATATTATAAAAAAATAATGGCATTCTGCTGCCAGGTGCCGTGAGCCTGTTAACGTTATTTGTCTTTCTTCACTGAGTCCTATGTGAGTCCAAAATAAAAAAAGTTGTGAATTAATAAGTGTTAACGCCAATACGCAGGGGCGTTCTGTTGCCAGGTGCCCTTAACCTTTTAACGTTATACAACAATTCTAGATCATAAAAAACGGCTATTTCTTTGCTGGGTGAGTCCGTATTGTGATCGCCAGTGAGTCCGGATATGATGAGTCTATGAAAAAACTTTTAGGGATCGTGGTTCTAGGTTTGCTGTTGAGTGGAAACTCTAATGCTTGTGAAAAAGAGGATTTCATAAAATATATATCAGCAAGTAAAAACAAATGTATAGCAATTTTAAATTTAGGAAAGATTGAAAAGGGTAAAAAAAACTTAATAGTATTTCTTCATGGTGATGGTAGTCCTAATTCTTCAAGACCAGGAATACCCAAAAAAAGTCAAATTAGATTTGCAAAAGAATTAATAAACGATAATAACAATATTTTTCTTTTTGCAAGACCTGGTTACTTTATTAGAGAAAGAGGCAGTAGTGAAGAGGATAGATATTCATCAGGACCTCGTAACGCTATAAAGAGTACAGTGGTAAATTATGATTGGAAAAATTTTCAAATACTAGCACCTGCATTACAAAATCTTAAAAAATATTATAAACCAAAAAAACTAATTTTAATTGGTCATTCTGGAGGAGCTTATCAGGGAGGTACTATTCATGGAAAAGTACCAGGATTAGTTGATATAAATATTTTGATCTCTTGCCCGTGTGACTGGGAAACTAGAAAAAAACTAAGCAACGGTAAAAAATGGGAAACCAAATCTCAATTGAAAGAATTAAAAAAAAACTCACCAAGTTTCAATTATAAAGATATAGATTTAAAATCTCTCAACATATTAATTGTTGGAAAAGATGATAAAAATACAGCTCCAGGAGTTTCAAAATATTATTATGATTTACTTAAAAAGAAAAAACTACAAGTTAAGTTACATATTATTGATGGAGGTCACGGATTAAGGTCTATGGCAACAGTTGGATCTATCATTAAAGAATATATAAACTAATGAAAAAACTTTTAGCGATCGTGGTTCTGGGTTTTTTGTGGAGTGGAAATGCTTTTAGTGATGATAATAGGTATAATGATTATAAATCTAAATTATCATCCGCCTCAACAGATCAGAAATTTGCGATAATTAAAGAGATTAGTTTTGCTTTAGAGTTTGAAAACGATGTTATCTCTTCATGCGTTAGCTATATTAAGATGTGGAAAGAAACTAAAGGAGAAATGTGTGAAAAAGCTTTCAATAGGCTCAAGGGTATTATGAACCTGAGAGAAATCATGGTTAGCAGTGAATATAAAAGCAGTTTCATTGAGATTTCTAAAAAGATTGATAAATTTAAATTAAATCAACTGATGAATGAGACTGAAAAAAATAGTAGCGCCTTAAACGAAAATTTATCTAAACTAAGTTTTTTAATTAAAAATTTATAAAAAGAAAAAGCTTTCTAATTCCCCCGCCGATGGTACTTGTCTTTCTTCAGTGTGATCCTATTGTGATCTATTTAAAAAAAGTTGTGAATTAATAAGTGTTAACGCCAATACGTAGGGGCGTTCTGTTGCCAGGTGCCCCAAGACCCCGTAACTTAATTAACTAAGTTAATTAAGCTGCAAGTGCAAATTTTTGATTTGCATTTATAAATTAGCCCGTTACGTCGGAACCATCTCGTACGAAAGAATAGCCTTTAGACATCCGTCGATCCTAATTCACCCCCGTAAGTTGTAAATGGTGGAGGTGGTGGGTACTGCCCCCACGTCCGTAATGTTTATTACGAAATTCGTTTATCGTCATAGTTGGAAAACCAACGTTATTAATATAAAACTCTTTTAAATAGATTCAATAATTAATTCTAAATGAAACTTACAAAAGAACAAAAGCAAGAAATTGCAGACCAACAATCACAAAAAAACACTACTAAAAGAGTTACTTCCCCTGAATTAGAAAAAATTCTTTATGAAGCTCTGCCAGTTTTAGATCATGGATTTGTAAGAGTGGTAGATTACATGGGAGATGACAGCTCTATAGTCCAATCTGCAAGGGTCTCATATGGAAAAGGAACAAAAAAAGTTTCAACAGATGAGGGTCTTATTAAATATTTAATGAGACATTGGCACTCAACTCCTTTTGAAATGTGTGAAATTAAATATCATGTAAAACTTCCGATCTTCATAGCGCGTCAATGGATAAGACATAGAACAGCAAATGTTAACGAATACTCTGCAAGATATTCAATTTTAGATAAAGAGTTTTATATCCCTGCTAAAGATCAACTTTCAGCTCAATCAACGTCTAACCGCCAAGGCAGAGGTGATTTAATAACGGGTGAACAAGCAGATGAAGTTTTAAAAATTTTAAAAGATGATGCTACCAGAACTTACGATAATTATGAAAAGATGCTTAACGAAAGATATGATGGAACAACTATAGATGAAAACAAGTCTGGCTTAGCCAGAGAACTTGCAAGAATGAATTTAACTTTAAATTCATATACCCAGTGGTATTGGAAAACAGATTTATTAAATCTTTTAAACTTTTTATTTTTAAGGGCTGATAGTCATGCGCAATACGAAATAAGAGTTTACGCTGAAACAATGCTTGATACTGTAAAAAAATGGGTTCCAATTACTCACGCAGCATTTTTAGATTATAGAGTAGGAGCTGTTCATGTTTCAGCCAAAGGAAAAAAGGTAATCCAGCTTATTGCAAAAGGTGAGAAAGTAAGCCACGAAAGTTCTGGTCTTTCAAAGAGAGAATGGAATGAATTAATGACTGCTTTTGATCTTAAAGAAAAATTGATATAATTTCCAAAAAAGAATTATACTACTGATGAAACTTATAAAGAAAATATTTTTCGTAATCATTTTTCTTTTTTTGAATGTTAACGCTTTTGCATTTACAGACCCTAATAATGTCGATGATTTTGATATCAGTGATGAAACAATCTCGACTACAGTAAAATTTAGTCGAGATGGTAAAACAATGTTTATCTTAGGTGTTAATACTGATACTATAAGACAATATTCCCTTAGTACTGCATTCGATTTATCATCTCCACCAGTTGCAGTAAAGACTTTCGATATAGGATCAATTCAAGATGCACCTCAAGATATAGAATTTAATTCAGATGGAACAGTTTTATTTCTTATAGGAAGGGAAGTTGGAAATAGAGGAATAGATCAATGGGACTTAAGCGCACCTTATGACATAGGTGGTCTTACTGACACAGACAGAAAACGGACTTCATTGAGTGGAGATTTAAGAGGATTTAAATTTTCTAATGATGGAAAAAAATTATTCACAATAACTCAAACTTCATCCACTGTAGGAACAGTTACCGAATATACTTTATCGGTTGCTTATGATCTTGACACATTAAGCCAAACAAATACTTTAACATCAACTTTTTCTGGTGGAGGAAGACGTCAAGGTATAAGTTTAAGTTCAGATGGTTACAAATTATTCATCTCAAATTCTGCAACAGCCGTAGAAAACCCTCTGGCAGAAAGAAATTATATAAGAGAATTTTCATTAAGCTCACCATTTAATATTTCAAATGCTACTAATAATGGTGACTTTCAACCTAGTTACACAACAAATTTTAGAATTACTGGTTTAACATTTAATAATGATGGTTCGAAAATGTTTCATACTGATTTTACGAATGATAACGTTTATGAATATACTTTATCTTGTGGATTTGGTGTAAAAACTTGTACAGATCCGACTAATGACAAAGATGATGTTGCATCTATAGAAGCACAGTCTGAAACTACAAAAAAACTTATACAGCATACAACTTATCCAGTACTCAATCGGATGGAATGGTTAAGGCGAAATAGTGGAAGAGTAAATTTAACAAATCAAAATATAAAGTTTCAATTTAATAATGAAATTTTAAATACCTTAAAAGATCAATTAATTCCTATTTATTTTTCAAATGATGGCAATAATGAAACGAATTTTCAAAATTCAAACTGGTCTTTTTGGAGTGAGGGAACGATCAGTATTGGAAGTGTAGGTGATACTAGCCAATCATCATCAAAAAGTATTAACACGTCAGCAATCACTCTTGGTGCAGATAAAAAGGGTGAGGATGATATTATGAGAGGTATTGCTTTTAGGCTTGGAATTGATGATGTTGATGTTGGTGACCTAGGAAGTGCTTTAGATATGAGTTCTTTTAGTTTGACCTTTTATAAAAGCAAACCAAGAGGTGAGCAAAGATTTACAGATCATTTAATAGGTTTAAGTTTTTTAAATTCTGATTTAATTAATAATAGTGGCTCTACTTCAACAGATGGGGATAGATACGGTGAGCAACTATATGGATCTTTAAGTTTAAGAGATACATTTTCAAAAAAACAATTAAATTTTACTCCTAAACTAAAGATCAACTACGGAGTAACTCACTTAGGAGCTTATACTGAAACTGGAGCGACAGGACTAAACCTACAATTTGATGATCAATATATTGGAAATTTTACTTCATCTGTAGGAACAAGTTTAGATAACACATACGATTTTGAAGTTGGCTCTTTTATTCCATATTTTGATTTTGAATATTATGCTGATATGAGCCCATCATCACAGCAAAAATTTTCTTATACTTCTAATGGTCAAAGCTATACATTAAAAAACATTAATAATTCTACTCATAATTTAATGGGCAGTATTGGTTTTGATTTTATTTCTGATAATGGTTTAAAGTTAATGACTAAATATACTAGAGATCAGTCCAAAAATAATAAAAATGATAATTATATTATTGGCTTAGATTATAGAGGATCTCACAGATCTTCCTATGCTATGTCCATAGAGGATACTTCGGCTAAACTTTCACATAATAAAGAATTAAATGGTTTCAAAATTAATCTAGATAGTCACTTTGATTTATTTAATGAAGAACCTGAATATGGACTTTATTTAAAAATTTTTAATATTAATTAGTCTTAAAAAAAATTAATAAAAGTTAGAATATATTCAATACTATTTAAGCGATGACTTTATTTTTTCAGCTATATTTTTAAAAAATAATGAGACTTTGTGATTAGGATCTACACGAGTTAAAGGATCACCTTTATCGGCTGAACTTCTTAAATCTTGATGTAAAGGCAAATGACCTAGAAATTCTTTATTGAATTCTTTGGCAGTTTTTTCGACTCCACTATCTCCGAATATCTTATACTTTTTTCCATCATCACCTTCAAAAACACTCATGTTGTCTATAAGTCCTAAAATTTTTACTCCGGTTTTTTCGAACATTTGAATCCCTCTTTTCACGTCTAATAGAGCAAGGTCCTGAGGGGTTGATACAATTATCACCCCGTCAATTTTTACCTCTTGAACAAACGTTAACTGAGTATCACCTGTTCCAGGAGGCATATCGATTATTATTACATCCCTGTCTTTCCAAAGAACTTTTTGCGTCATTGTTTTTATAGCACTTATTACCATCGGGCCTCTCCACATCATTGGAGTCTGTTCATCAATTAATAAACCCATAGACATACATTGAACACCAAATTTTTCTGCAGGAATTATTGTTTTATTATCCTCACTTTTAGGTTTTTCGTTTAAATTTAATAGTTTAGGTAAAGATGGACCATAAACATCAGCATCAAGTATACCAATCTTTAAACCTAAACTTTGTAAAGCAAAAGCTAGGTTAACAGCTACAGTAGATTTCCCCACCCCTCCTTTAGCGCTTGAAACAAGAATATTATATTTAGTTCCATTAATTGGAGTCTTAACAAATTGCTTTGGAGGTGGTTTTTGGCTCATCATTCAATTTTTATCAAATGTTTTAGACATTTTAACGCTCCTTCTTAACTTGTTTTTGGGATAAAAGTCACTATATAAAGTGTCATGAGTTTTAAAGACAAGATTTTAAACAACCAATCACCATGGGGAACACCTCCGGGTGGAGAAGGAGGAAGAGGTTCGCCTGGTGGAAATGGATCGGGATCTAGACAAGACCCGCCTAGTCTTGACGATGTTATAAAAAACTTCCAAAAAACTATTAATAAATTTTCTGGCGGAAAATCAGGAGGCTCTCGACCAATAATTATAGGTTTAATTATTATAGCATTACTTTACGTTGCAAGCGGTCTTTACAGAGTTTTACCAGATGAGCAAGGAGTAGTCTTAAGATTTGGTAAATACGTTAATACTACTCAACCAGGATTACATTATCATTTCCCAACACCTTTTGAGAGAGTATTAACTCCTAAAGTAACTAAGGTTAATAGAGTGGATGTTGGTTTCAGGCCAGCAAGTGACACTGGTAGATCGTCTGGAGTTGGAAATGTTCCAGAGGAAAGCTTGATGTTAACGGGAGACGAAAATATAGTAGATATTAACTACTCAGTTTTTTGGGTAATCAAAGATGCACAAAAATTTTTATTTAACATTCAAAGTCCAGTTGAAACAGTTAAAGCTGCCTCAGAGACAGCAATGAGAGAAGTCATAGCAAAAAATAAAATTCAAAATATTTTAACAGAAGGAAGGTCTAAAATTGAAGTTGAGGTACAAGAAATAGCTCAATTAATTTTAGACGAATATGGCTCAGGCATACAGTTAACTCAAGTACAAACACAACAAGCTGATCCACCTGAACAAGTTATTGATGCATTTAGGGATGTACAGGCCGCTAGAGCAGATAGAGAAAGATCAAAAAACGAGGCTGAAGCATACGCTAACGATGTTATACCAAGAGCACGAGGTGAAGCCGAACAAGTTTTACAACAAGCAGAAGCATATAAGAAAGAAGTAGTTGCAAAAGCTGAGGGTGAGGCTAGTAGATTTTTAGCTATTTATAATGAATATAAAGACGCAAAACAAGTTACTCAAGAACGAATGTATTTGGAAACTATGGAAAAAGTTTTAGCAGATATCGATAAAGTAATTATAGATAAAGAATCTGGTTCAGGAGTAGTTCCTTATCTACCATTACCTGAATTAAAAAAAGGAAGCAATAATTAATGAGAGGCGTTAAATTTTTAGTTCCAGCAATAATTTTAATTGGTGTCGTAATTTTCCAATCTTTATTTATTGTGCAAGAAATTAGCCAAGCAATTGTTCTTCAATTTGGTGATCCAAAAAAAATTGTTACTAAAGCTGGCTTAAATTTTAAACTACCTTTCATTCAAAACGTTGTCTATTTAGATAAAAGAATTTTAAATCTAGATAACGATCCGGAGGAGGTTATTGCTGCTGACCAAAAAAGATTGATTGTTGACGCTTTTGCAAGATTTAAAATTGTAGATCCTTTAAAGTTTTATATTTCAGTTGGAAACGAAAGAGTAGCAAGATCTAGGTTGTCCACAATCATAAATTCTAGAATAAGAGGCGTGTTAGGTACACAAGAACTAGCAACATTATTATCTACAGACAGAGCAAGACAAATGCAGATAATCCAATCCCAAGTAAATGAGGAGGCAAAGAATTTTGGAATTAACATCGTTGATGTTCGAATAAAAAGAGCTGATTTACCTCCAGCAAATAGTGAAGCAATTTATAAAAGAATGCAAACTGAAAGAGAGAGAGAAGCTAAAGAATTTAGAGCACAAGGTGCTGAGATAGCCCAAAAAATTAGATCAACAGCAGATAAAGACGTTACTGTGATCTTAGCTGAAGCAAATAAGAAATCAGAAATTATGAAAGGTGAAGGTGATGGTCAAAGAAACAAAATTTTTGCCAATGCCTTTGGAAGAGATCCACAGTTTTTTGCTTTTTATAGAGCAATGCAAGCATATGAAAAAGCTCTAATTGGAGGCGAGACATCACTCGTTTTATCACCTGATAGTGAATTTTTTAAGTTTTTTGGCAAGTCTGTGAAGCCTGCTATAAAAAAGTAGGCATTTAATATATTTGTGAATGAATTTATTATCGCAATCGGGTTGATTTTTTTTGTGGAAGGTCTGTTTTTAGCCATTTTCCCGTCAAGAATTAAAAGCATAATAGAATTTATTAAAAATACTCCCGAGAATAAATTAAGAAGTCTAGGAATTATTTTTTTGATTATCGGTTTTTTAATAATTTGGTATATAAAAAGTTAGATGAAATTAGTAAGCAAAATATTATTTTTTTTAATTGTAATTAATTATTCTTTTGCATATTCAAAACCTGTTCCAGATTCATTTGCAGATTTAGCAGATAAACTAATTCCATCCGTTGTGAACATTTCTACAACTCAAATGGTTAGAACATCTACAAATCAATTTCCTTTTCAATTCCCTCCAGGATCACCATTTGGTGAAATGTTTAAAGATTTTGAAAGACCTACAGAGAGAAAAGCTTCTTCCCTAGGTTCAGGATTTATTATTGATACTAAAGGAACTGTTGTAACAAATAATCATGTAATCTCTGGAGCTGATGATATTTTAGTAAGGGTAGAAGATAAAGAATACAAAGCTAAAGTGGTTGGTGCAGATCCTTATATGGATATAGCAGTTTTAAAAATGGAAACTAAAGATCAATTTAAGCCAGTAAGCTTTGGTGACTCTGATAAAGCAAGGGTTGGAGATTGGGCTGTTGCGATCGGAAATCCTTTTGGTTTAGGAGGAACAGTAACTGCTGGAATTATATCTGCAAGAAACAGAGATATTAATCTTACAAGATACGACGATTTCATTCAAACCGATGCTTCTATAAATCAAGGTAACTCAGGTGGACCTTTATTTAATTTAAAAGGAGAAGTAATTGGGATCAACACTGCAATTATTGCTCCGGGCCAATCTGGCTCAATAGGAATAGGATTTGCTATACCAGCTAATGCAGCGTCCAACGTAATTAACCAACTAATAAAATTTGGAGAAACTAAAAGAGGTTGGTTAGGAGTTCGAATTCAAGAGGTTACAAAAGAAATAGCCGAGGTTGAAAAACTCAACAAACCTCAAGGCGCTTTGGTTGCTAGCGTAGGTGAAAATAGTCCCGCAGATAAAGCAGGAATAAAAGCAGGCGATATAATTTTAAATTTTGATGGAAAAAAAATTGATACGATGAGAACTCTACCAAAAGTCGTTGCCTCTACAGAGGTTGGAAAAAGTGTAGAGCTAAAAATTTGGAGAAACAAAAGACTTATATCTAAAAGATTAGTTCTTGGACGACTTGAATCTTCTGAAGAATTTAAAGATAAGAAAACAAAAACAGTAAAAAAAGTTGTAGATATTGATAAATTAAAAATAGCTGTAAGAGATATAAATAGCGAGGACATTACCTCTAGGAATTTAAATAAAAAAACTTCTGGTGTTGTAATTACAGAAATTTCTAACAGAAGCCCGCTAAAAAATCTTTTGAGCGTAAATGATATAATAATTGAAGTTCAAAAGTCTCCAATAAAATCGACCTCAGATTTAAAAAAGTTAGTTGATAGTTTTTTTACAAAAGGTGAAAAAACATTACTATTAACAGTTATAGATAAAAACAATCAAAGACGTTACTTAGGCGTTAAAATAAATTAGTTTTGCTCAAAAAGTTAATACTCTTAGCAGGACCAACAGCTTCAGGAAAATCAAATTTAGCAATTAAATTAGCAGAAAAAATAAATGGTGAAATTATTAATGCAGATAGTATGCAAGTTTTTAAAGAATTTTCTATTTTATCTTCAAGACCAACTTTAGTTCAAACTACAAAAATTCAACACCATCTTTATGGAATTATTTCAGTCAAAAAACATTTTTCAGCTGGCGATTGGTTAAAAGAATTAAAAAAAAAGATTAATATTTGTAAAAAAAAAAAGAAAGTGCCAATAATTGTTGGAGGTACTGGGCTTTACTTTAAAATAATTACAAAGGGCATAAGTAAAATACCTGACATCGATACCAAAACCAGAAATAAAGTAAGAAACTTATTTAGAAAACTTGGTTATAAAAAATTTTATCATCAACTGCTCAAACTTGATCCAAAAATTAAAGGAAGAATACTTCGAACAGACTCTCAAAGACTACAAAGAGCGTATGAAGTAAAACTTAAGACAAAAAAATCATTATATGATTGGTTTGTAAATACTAAATCTGATTTTTCGGATTTTGAAATAAAAAAAATTTTTATCGATATGCCTAGAGAGATATTACTTAAAAAAATCTCTCTTAGAACAGAAGAAATGTTTAAGAAAAAATGTATTAATGAAGTCAAAAGATTTAATGCTTTAAAAATAAACAAAACTTTATCAGCCAATAAACTTATAGGCGTGAAGGAAATTAATGATTTTTTGAGCAAATCTATCTCTTTAGAGCAGTGCAAAGAACTTATAAATATAAAGACAAGACAATACGCAAAAAGACAAAATACTTGGGCCAGAGGTCATATGAAGAATTGGAATAAGCTATATTCGAAAAATTTCTCAAATCTTTTAAAAAAATCATTAAAAGTTGTAAGCTAAAACTTGACGCAACTCATTTCTAGGCTAGATTGTATATATGCCAAAATTATTGAGTGGAGCAGAAATTGTATTTAAAGCACTGGAGGATCAAAAGGTAGAATATATTTTTGGTTATCCTGGTGGTGCGGTGTTACCAATTTATGATGAACTAAAAAATCATAAATCAATAAAACATATTTTAGCCAGGCACGAGCAAGGTGCAGGACATTCAGCAGAGGGATACGCAAGGTCAAGTGGAAAGCCAGGAGTTTTATTAGTTACATCAGGACCTGGTGCTACAAATGCAGTAACAGCTCTTACAGATGCTTACATGGACTCTATCCCATTAGTTTGTATTTCTGGACAAGTACCAACACACTTGATTGGTACTGACGCATTTCAAGAGTGTGATACAACTGGAATTACAAGACCATGTACAAAACATAATTGGTTAGTAAAAGATGTAAACGATCTTTCTAAAATTTTACACTTAGCTTTTGAAGTCGCTACTACTGGTAGACCTGGTCCAGTCTTAGTTGATATTCCAAAAGATATACAATTTAAAAAAGGTAAATATAAATTTTTTAAAAATACTTTAAGAAAAAAACTTAATGGAAAAGCAACTCATAAAATATCTAATTCCGAATTAGATAAATTTATACATCTTATTAAAAAATCTTCTAAGCCTATTTTTTATACAGGAGGCGGAGTTATTAACTCTGGACCCGAAGCCAGTAAATATTTAAGAGAACTAGTTTCATTAACTGGTTTTCCAATTACTTCTACATTGCAAGGACTTGGAGCCTATCCTGGGGATGATCCACAATTTTTAGGCATGCTTGGTATGCATGGAACTTATGAAGCAAACAATGCGATGCATGATTGTGACTTAATGATAAATATTGGAGCAAGGTTCGATGATAGAATTACAGGTAAAGTGGACGAATTTTCACCTGGCTCAAAAAAAATTCATGTAGATATTGATCCGTCCTCAATCGGAAAAAATATAAAAGTTGATCTTGCAATCATTAGCGATGTCACTGAACTGTTAAAATCTTTAATTAAAAGATTTAAAGAGAAAAATAAGAACTTTTTGAGCTCTAATAAACAAAAAACGTCAAAATGGTGGGAACAAATTGAGAAGTGGAGAGAAAAAAAATCTTTAAACTTCATTAATAGTGATAAGATTATCAAACCTCAACATGCAGTACAAAGATTGTATGAGTTAACAAAAAATCAAGATACTTTTATTACTACTGAGGTAGGCCAGCATCAAATGTGGGCAGCCCAACATTATAAGTTTAATAAGCCTAATAGATGGATGACATCTGGAGGCTTAGGGACAATGGGGTATGGGCTTCCAGCTGCAATCGGTGTTCAAATTGCAAATCCTGGAAAGTTAGTTGTTGACATTGCAGGAGAAGCATCCGTTTTGATGACAATGCAAGAAATGTCTACTGCTGTGCAATACAGACTACCAATTAAAATATTTATTTTAAATAATGAATACATGGGAATGGTCAGACAATGGCAAGAGCTTTTACATGAAAAGAATTATTCTGAAAGCTACACAGCTGCTTTACCAGACTTTGTTAAACTTGCAGAGTCTTATGGTTGTGTTGGTATTAGAGCGAAAACACCAAGTGAGTTAGATAAAAAGATTAAAGAAATGATTAGTATTGATAGGCCGGTGATATTTGACTGTGTGGTTGATAAAGCAGAAAATTGTTTTCCAATGATACCTTCAGGTAAACCACATAATCAGATGATTTTAGGACCTGAAGAAGAAGAAGAAATTTCTGATGAAGGGAAAGTTTTAGTTTAATGGCTAAATCTAAATCTGCTTACAGTATCCCGGGTAAAATTGGAAAAATTGAAAGACACATTATTGTAGTATGGGTTGATAATGAAGCAGGAGTTCTTGCAAGAATTGCAGGACTTTTTTCTGGCAGGGGATATAATATTGAGTCTCTCGCAGTAGCAGAAGTAGATAAAAAAAAACATATTTCCAGAATAACAATAGTTACTGAAGGTACACCACAAGTAATCGAGCAAATTAATTTACAACTTAAAAAACTAGTGCCTGTTCATAAAGTAGCTGATTTTAAACGAGGTGAAAAAGATATTTTATTTAGAGAATTGGCAATGTTTAAAATTTTAGGAAATACCAAAAAAATTGAAAAAGTTAAAAAAATTTGTAAGAATTTTAATCCTGTAATCCTTGATAAAACAAAGAAATCTATTGTAATACAAGTAACTGCGTTGAGAGCAGAGATTGATAAATTAGCACTTGATTTAAAAAGTTTAGGACTTATAAGCACTTCTAGGACAGGCGCAGTTGCAATGACAAAAGGTTCAAAAACATTTAGTTAGTTATGAAAACTTATTACGATAAAGATACAAATAAAGATTTAATAAAAAATAAAAAAGTTGCCATCTTTGGCTATGGAAGCCAAGGACACGCACATGCATTAAACTTAAAAGATAGTGGTGTTAAAGAGGTGGTTGTAGCTTTAAGAGAGGGTTCATCAAGCATAAATAAAGCTGAGAGTGCTGGATTAAAAGTTATGTCCCTATCGGATGCAGCAGCGTGGGCAGATGTAGTGATGATGTTAACTCCTGATGAACTTCAATCAGAAATATACAAAAATCATATTGAGCAAAGAATGAAAGAGGGGACAAGTTTAGCCTTTGCTCATGGTTTAAACATTCATTTTGATCTAATTAATGCAAGAAAAGATCTTGACGTATTTATGGTCGCCCCAAAAGGTCCCGGACATACTGTTAGGAGTGAATATCAAAAAGGAGGAGGAGTTCCTTGTCTAATGGCAGTTCACAAAGACAGCTCAGGAAAAGCAAAAGATTTAGCATTATCATATGCCTCGGCTGTTGGTGGTGGTAAGGCTGGTATCATAGAAACAACTTTTAAAGATGAGTGTGAAACAGATTTATTTGGTGAACAAACAGTTTTGTGTGGAGGTTTAGTTGAATTAATTAAAAATGGCTTCGAGACTTTAACTGAAGCGGGATATCCTCCGGAAATGGCATACTTCGAAACACTTCATGAAGTTAAATTAATTGTCGATTTAATTTACGAAGGTGGGATAGCAAATATGAATTACTCTATTTCGAACACAGCTGAATATGGTGAGTATGTATCAGGTAAAAGAGTTGTAGATAGTAAAACTAAAGAAAAGATGAAAGAAGTCCTCAAGGATATTCAGTCTGGTAAGTTTACCAAACAATGGATGGATGAGCATAAATCAGGGCAAAAAAACTTCTTAAAAATGAGGCAAGACTTAGCAAAACATCCTATTGAAAAGGTTGGTAAAGAGCTAAGAGCTATGATGCCTTGGATTGGTAAAAATAAATTAGTCGATAAAGATAAAAATTAACCCAATCTGAGTCCAAAACACTAACTTGAACTACATAATTATTTGCAAATTCTAGCTTTGATTGTAATATAAGTAGCTTTGAATTTTTATAAAGTTTATGACAGATAAAAATAGAATAATAATATTTGATACAACTATGCGAGATGGAGAACAGTCTCCAGGTGCATCGATGAGCTTAGAGGAAAAATTACAAATTTCTAGGGTCTTCGACGAATTAGGAGTTGATGTAATTGAAGCTGGATTTCCTATAGCGTCACCAGGGGATTTTGAAGCAGTCACAGAAATAAGTAAAACATTAAAGCGTTCAATTCCTGCAGGCTTAGCAAGAGCTACAAAAAAAGATATTGATGCTTGCCATCAGGCTTTAAAGCATGCCAAAAATTTTAGGATCCATACTTTTATTTCTACAAGCCCATTACACATGAAGCACAAATTAAATAAGTCACCAGAGGAGGTTTTAGAGTCAATTAAAGAGAGTGTGACATACGCTAGAAATTTTACTGATGACGTTGAATGGTCTTGTGAAGACGGTACTCGAACAGATATGGATTATATGTGTAAAACTGTTGAACTAGCAATTAAATGCGGAGCTAAGACAATTAATATTCCAGATACTGTAGGATATACAGTTCCATCAGAATTTAAAAAAATTATTGAAACATTAATTAATAAAGTCCCAAATATTGATAAAGCAATTCTTTCTACACATTGTCATAATGATTTAGGGTTAGCAGTAGCGAATTCTTTAGCTGGAGTTATGGCTGGAGCCAGGCAAATTGAATGTACAATAAATGGAATTGGAGAGAGAGCAGGCAACGCTGCGTTAGAAGAAGTTGTTATGGCAATGAGAACACGACACGATTTAATGCCTTTTACAACTAACATAAACACCAAACTTTTGAGTAAAGCATCCAAGGTGGTATCTAATGCGACTGGCTTCCCAGTTCAATTTAACAAAGCAGTTGTCGGAAAAAATGCTTTCGCTCATGAGTCAGGAATTCATCAGGACGGAATGTTAAAAAATAGAAATACATACGAAATAATGACACCTGAAAGTGTTGGGGTCAAAAAAACTTCTTTGGTGATGGGAAAACACTCTGGAAGACACGCATTTAGAGACAAACTTTCAGATATGGGTTATGTAGATGTTACAGATGATATTATTAATACTGCATTCGGTAAATTTAAAATATTAGCAGATAAAAAAAAACATATCTACGACGAGGATATAGCAGCTCTTGTTGATGATAGCTTAGTTACAGATGATAATGTCATTAAATTAAAATCTTTAAAAGTTTATGCTGGTACGGGTGAGCCTCAGAGAGCAGAGATGACTTTAGAAGTTTTTGGTGATATTAAAAATGCTACTGAAACAGGTGATGGTCCAGTTGATGCAATATTTAAATGTATTAAAAAACTTTATGCCCATGAGGTTAAACTTTTGCTTTATAATGTTCATGCAGTGACAGAAGGTACAGATGCTCAGGCTACAGTGAGTGTAAGAATTGAGGAAAAAGGTAAAACTACAGTTGGCCAAGCAGCTGATACTGATACTTTGGTAGCTTCAGCCAATGCATATTTAAGTGCTTTAAATAAATTAATTATAAAAAGACAAAAAACTGCACCAGATGAAAAAGATCTAGGTGTCCAAATATAGAAAGGAAAGTATGTTTAAAGGATTAACGGGATTAACATCATTGTGGTCACAAGATATGGCTATTGATTTAGGAACAGCTAATACTTTGGTAGTCTTAAAAGATCAAGGTGTGGTACTGAATGAGCCATCAGTTGTAGCTGTGATTGAAGATGCTGGAAAAAAATCAGTGTTGGCAGTAGGAGATGAAGCCAAAACTATGTTAGGGAGAACGCCTGGAAATATCTCAGCAATAAGGCCTCTAAAAGATGGTGTAATCGCAGACTTTGTAGTTACAGAAGAAATGATAAAGCATTTTATAAAAAAAGTTCATAAGAAAAATGCTTTTGCAAACCCAAGAATTTTGATTTGTGTGCCCACTGGATCAACTCCGGTTGAAAGAAAAGCGATACAAGACTCAGCACTTGCTGCGGGTGCAAGAAAAGTTCAATTAATTGAAGAGCCTATAGCTGCAGCTATAGGTGCAGGACTTCCAATTTCAGAGGCGACAGGGTCAATGGTTGTTGATATTGGCGGTGGAACTACTGAGATAGCTGTAATGTCTTTGGGAGGTGTAGTTTACTCTAAATCACTAAGAGTTGCCGGAGATGCATTAGATCAATCCATAATTGCTTATATGAGAAAAAAAATGAACTTAATGATTGGTGACTCTACTGCTGAAAAAATAAAAAAAGAAATTGGAACAGCTATTCCTTCTTCAAATAACACTTTTTTAATGAAAGGTAGAGATATAAGATCAGGAACCCCAAAAGAGATTGAGCTTAATGAAAAAGATGCTTGCGAAGCGCTAATGCCTATTCTCAACCAAATATTAGGAGGAATTAAGGAGGCCTTAGAAAATACTCCTCCTGAACTATCTGCAGACCTAATAGATATGGGTTTAGTTTTAACAGGGGGTGGTGCACTCTTAAAAAATATTGATAAATTAATTTCCCAAGATACTGGCTTACCAGTTACAATAGCTGATGATCCATTATCATGTGTAGCAATAGGAACCGGTAGAGCTTTGGAAAATGAGGAATTATTCTCTACTATGTTGTCTGAATATTAATTTATCTGATTAATGATTAAATGTCAGTTAGTAGAGATGATTTTAGTATAGCTTTTCGTTCTGCTCTTTTACAAAGAGGAGCAAGTCAAAAATTTTCTGTTCTATCTTTAATTTTTTTAGCGTTAATAATTTTTTTTTTAGATGTTTACGGTACCAAGTTTACTAGTCCTGTTCGAGGTTTCTTGAACGATGTTATTTATCGAATTTCATACTTATCCTCAACACCTACAAGATATTTTCCTAAAGCGACTAGTAATATTTCTAGTTTTTTAAATGTTAGAGAGGAAAATAAGAGACTTAAAGAAACTATCGAAAAATATAAATCACTAGAATTAAATGTAGAATATTTATCAAATCAAAATCAAGATCTTCAAAAAATTTTAGAGACCGAGTATTTTAATAAAAATTTAAATAATATTGTTCTTGCAAAAGTTTTAGTTGATAAGAATAGTCCTTTTTTAAAATCAATAATAATTAATAAAGGAACTAGTACTGGTATTCTGAAAGGTATGCCTGTGACATTAAATAATTACCTTGTGGGTAGGATTGTAGAGACAAATTACTTATCATCGAGAGTTTTATTATTAAATGATCTTAACAGCAGAATTCCTGTAACCTTGGGCGAGGGAGCTCAAGCAATATTATCAGGAAGCGGTCTTGATAAGCCAATTCTAGAGTATTTACCCGATGATTATTCAATAGCAAAGGAAATTAATGTTTTTGCATCTGGGAAAGACGGAATATTTTCTCCTGGAACACCTATAGGAAAAACAAATATAAATGGAGAGGTTGATTTATTTGTAGATCCTAATCAACTTTCTTTTGTAACAGTAAATTTAATCAGTCAACAAAAAGGAAATCTATAATGGCTAAAGTCTCATTTTTGAATAAGATTTATAATGCGGGTCCTTTAATACTTTTATATTATCTTTGTATAAGTGAGGTAGACACAAATCTCGAAAAAATCTTTGAAATATTTACTCTTAATTTTCAAATTATTTTAATTTACTTCTGGATTTTAAAAAGACCAGAAATCATGGCGAATGGGCATATTTTTTTAGCAGGTTTAATTAATGACGTGGTCATGGGTTTCCCGCTTGGTATTAGCTCTTTGTCATATTTGATAATCATTTTTGTTGGCACTTATGTAAGAAATAAAAGTGTTAATACCACAATAGCTTCAGACTGGTTTACTTTTCTAGTAGCGATGATTTTTTCAAACTTATTATTTTTCTCTCTTCTAAACAATTTTTCTGACTTATCTTTCGCATTTTCTAAGATAGGATATAACATGTTTTTCACAATATTTACTTTCCCTATATTTTGGCTTTTATTTAATATTTATCAAATAAGTTTACTAGGTAACCGAGATGTTTAACCCATCTTCAGGAAATACAGTAATTAAATCTAAACTAATAAGTAGAAGAATGTTTTTACTTTCTGCAGCAAAAGCTCTTGTGATGGTTGGTATAATTGGCCGATTAGTTACACTTCAGATAAATGAGAGAAGCAAATATAAAACCTTATCTGATAAAAATAGATTTAGAGAGTGGAAACTTGCTCCTGAAAGGGGGGTTATAAAAGATTTTTTTGGCAAAGAAATTGCTTCTAATGAGCAAGTATATCAAGTTCATCTTATTCCAGAAAACACCAAAGATATTGATAGACTTTTTGTGCGTTTGAAAACAATTTTAAATATTAACGATAAAAAGCTATTTTTTCTAAAAAAAATAATCAATAAACAAAAACCTTGGGAACCAATTATTGTTTCAGACAATATTACTTGGTCAGAATTTTCTAGATTAAATCTTTTTTTACATGAGTTAGAGGGCGTTAAACCTATTGTTTCAGTTGCAAGAATGTATCCAGACAATTCCTCTGCTCACATACTTGGGTATGTCTCTCAAGTAAGCTCGAAAGATTTACAAACTAAGAAGTATTTGAAGGACAAGCATGTTCCTGGAATGAGTGTTGGAAAAACTGGATTAGAGAGAAAATTAGATGAGCAGATTATTGGAGAAGTTGGATTTCAAAGGTACGAGGTTAATGCTTTTGGAAAAAGAATTAAGCAAATACAAGTTAATCAAGGTAAGGCAGGTAAAAGTTTTAAAACTACCTTAGATTTTGAAGTACAAAAATTCTCTAGCGAGCTTCTAAAAGACAAAGCCGGATCTGTTTGTGTGATGGATATTTATAATGGAGATATAGTATCTTTGGTCTCTTCTCCAACATTTGAAGCTAATCAATTTGTGCATGGTTTAGATAAAAAGTATTGGAAAAGTTTAATTAAAAATGAGATGAGGCCTTTGACCAATAAAGCTTTATCAGGTTTATATCCTCCTGGTTCAACAATTAAAACTTTAGTAGCGCTAAGCGCATTAGAAAATAAAGTTATAAGACCATTAGATACTTTTAAATGCACAGGAAAAATTGAACTTTATGGAGAAAAATTTCACTGTTGGGAGAAAGATGGCCATGGAATAGTAAACTTAAGAAAAGGAATACAAAGATCTTGTGACGTATACTTTTATGAAGTTGCAAGAAAATTAGGTGTCGATCGTTTGTCTGAGACTGCAAAAAAATTTGGTTTAGGTAAAAAAGTATTGAATGGGTTTATTGAAGAAAAAGCAGGAGTAGTCCCAAATACTAGTTGGAAGCAAAAGTATATAGGTCAAAATTGGTATCTAGGTGAAACTTTACATTCAGGTATTGGACAAGGGTATTTTCAAAGTACTCCACTTCAACTATGTTTAATGACAGCTCAAATCGCTAATGGGGGATATAAAATCGAGCCCAGAATTATTTTTGATAAAAAAAATAATAATTTGAGGGATTATTTAAAATATAAAAATAATAATCCTAATGATCCTTTACCTACCGACTTACTCGTTTCAAATTTTGATTTGAAACCTTTGTTCAAAAATCAAGAACATATTAATCTTATTAAAGATGCAATGTATTCTTCATCTAATGAACCAGGGGGCACTTCTTATAGACATAGATGGGAGAATAAAAAATTCACTTTTGCTGGAAAGACTGGATCCTCACAAATTAAAAAATTTACCGAAGCTCAACGTGAAGCCGAGGTAAAACAAGAAAGCCTACCTTACAAAGATAGAGACCACGCTTTATTTGTTGCTTTTGCACCCTATCAAAATCCCAAATATGCAATTAGTGTTTTGATTGAACATGGTGGATCGGGAGGTAAAACTGCTGCACCAATAGCAAAAAAAGTGATCAAAAAAGTCTTAGAGCGACATGATTTAAGAAAAGCAGCTACTGGTACTTTAGGAGAAAATGTTTAATGTTTAAGGCAAGATCAATTCAATCGTCACTTAGCTTAAAAGATAAAATATTATCAATTGATTATATTTTAGTTTGTTCGATATTTATACTTGGCCTAATAAGTATAATAGCAATGTACTCAACAGATGGTGGAGAATTTAAGTACCATACCAACAGTCATATATTAAGGTTTTTTGTTTTCTTCGGAATGTTTTTAACTCTCTCTTTTATTCAAATAAGATTTTGGCATAGCCAAAGCTACTTAATTTATGTTTTGTTTTTTATATTGTTATTAGGCGTCAAGTATTTTGGACTTACCTCTTCAGGATCCAAAAGATGGCTGGATCTATATTTCATGAACTTACAACCATCTGAATTGATGAAAATTGGCTTAATTTTATTTTTGGCTAAATATTATCATAGGATTTCTATAGAAAATATTAATCAATTAAGGTTTTTATTTTTACCAATTGTAGTTTTGATTGCGCCAATTATATTAGTAGCAACTCAACCTGATCTTGGAACGGCATTATTAATAGCAGCAGGCGGGTTAACTGTAGCATGGTTGGCTGGTGTAAGAGTTAAATTCTTTGCTTACTCAGGCTTAGCTTTTATTAGTTTACTTCCGATAGCTATTTCTTTTTTAAAGCCTTATCAAAAATCAAGAATTCTTACATTTTTAAATCCTGAGAGAGATCCTCTAGGAGCTGGTTATCAAATTATTCAATCTAAGATAGCAATAGGATCTGGAGGATTATTTGGTAAAGGATTTCTTCAAGGGTCTCAAAGTTATTTAGATTATTTACCTGAAAAACATACAGATTTCATTTTTACTTTATTTTCTGAGGAATTTGGTTTTTTTGGATCTTTATTTATTTTGTTTTTATATGCAATAATTGTTTGGCGAATAATTAGAATTGGAAATCAAACTAGGAGCAATTTTGGAAAACTGTATTGTTTCAGTTTTGGAACAGCCTTCTTTTTATATGTAGTCGTTAATATGATGATGGTTTTAGGATTATTACCAATTGTAGGATCCCCACTTCCAATAATGTCCTACGGGGGATCATCAATGATGGCAATTATGATGGGATTAGGCATCGTTATGTCCTGTAAAGTTTATAAAGATACCCCTGTCAATTAACAAATTAAAACCTATTTTGGTCAAATTTGCTTTTAATATTAACTTGTATATTGTGAAAAAGGATGATTAGTTTATGAAAAAAATAATGTTTGGTGATAAAAAAAATAAATTAAAAGACTCTGAAAGATCTTTAATAAGTGAAACAGTCAGCATAGAAGGAACTATAAATAGTTCTGGAGCAATTGATGTTGCTGGATTAGTAAAAGGGCCAGTGTTTTCAAAAGAGATAATTATTAGAGAAACCGGTTCTATAACAGGTACGATTGAAGGAGATCACGTAGAAATTCACGGTCATTTAGATGGTAAAGTTTCAGGACAAGACGTTGTTATAGGTTCTACTGGCACTGTTAAAGGTGATATCGAATTTGGAAATAATTTAAAAACTGAAAACGGAGCTGATATTGATGGATACATTAAAAAAACTAATAAATCAAAATCTACTCTAACTGGTGACTTTTTATTCAAGAAGAAAGACAAAAAAGATAACTCAGATCAGGACGATAGACCAGAAGTTGTTAATAAAGAGGCTTTAGCCTAATCTACCGCACTACTATTTTTTTAAACATTCCAATATAATTTCCTCATGGAAAATTATAAATGTAAATCAGTTGGAATAATAGGCTCTGGAATTCAAGGTGTTTGTACAGGTTTACAACTTATAAAAAAAGGAATTCCGGTTACAATTTTCGATCGTCAAGATCCTTTATCTCAAGATTTTAAACCAGCCTCATACGGAAACGCTGGACATTTTTCACCTTACGCTGTTTTACAACTTAATCGTCCCGACATATTATTTGATGTTCCAAAGATGCTTTTCAGTTCTTACGGACCTCTAGCTTTAAAATGGAATTATGTTCCTAAAATGTTAAAATGGTTTTTTTACTATTTAAAAAACTGCAATAAAAAATCTATGATGCATACTGCTAAAAATATGCATCAAATTCTAAGTCTATCTAATGATGCTTATGAGGAAATTTTCCAGGAGATAGATACGAATGGATTAGTTGAAAAAAAAGGTATTATTTATATTTGGACAAATAAAAATCTCAAAAGTAGAAATTTAGAAATTAAAGTTCGGGATGAACTTGGTATAAAACAAAAACTATTGTCACAAAAAGAAGTTTTAGAATTAGAGCCCAAT
Organism: uncultured Pelagibacteraceae bacterium; assembly: GCA_902523185.1. Lineage (GTDB taxonomy): Bacteria > Pseudomonadota > Alphaproteobacteria > Pelagibacterales > Pelagibacteraceae > Pelagilacustribacter. The sequence goes on from CABYYJ010000004.1 coordinate 34,068, forward strand.
TTAAATCCAGTTTTCGATGCGGGGATTATCTACGAGTCGGCTATGCATGCTAGAGATCCACATGGAATATTAAAACAAATTTTTAGATTATTTTTAAATAGAGGTGGAAAATTTATTCAAACGAATATTAAAAGTATTGAACAGTCTAAAACTGATGAAACTATAATTAGATCAGATAATGAGGAATATAAATTTGAAAAATCTGTGGTAGCCTCAGGTGCTTTTTCTAAACAATTTACAGATCAGTTAGGAGAAAAAATTCCATTAGATACCGAGAGAGGTTACCATGTGCATTTCAAAGGACAAGAAAGATTGATATCAAGACCAGTAATCTTCTTAGACAGAGGTTTTGGAATGACACCAATGAACCAAGGACTAAGAGCAGTAGGCACTGTAGAACTCGGCGGAACCGAAAATCCTTTATCAAAAAAAAGAATTGAATACATAATTAGATGTGCAAAAGAACTTTTGCCACAACTAGGAGCTCACGAAGATGAATGGTTAGGATTTAGGCCCACACTCCCGGATTTTTTACCAATACTTGGACCATCCTTAAAAAATAAAAACATCATCTATGCTTTCGGGCATCAACATTTAGGCTGGACTTTAGGAGCTATTACAGGCAAAATTGTATCAGGGATTGTTGCTGGAGAAAAAACAAATTTAGATTTATCTCCATACAGTTCAAAAAGATTTAACTAGAAAATTCTTGTCAAAAAATTATTTAGCTTATATTTTTCTTACATTTGCAGCTTTGTTCTGGTCAGGAAACTTTATTATTGGAAAATTTGCTACTTTATTTGAGGTTCCACCACTTACTTTAAATTTTCTAAGATGGGTCATGGTGTGGTTTATTTTAATTCCTTTCACAATAAAAGAAATTTCAGTAAAGAAAAAGTATATTAAAGAAAATTTTTTTGTCATTGGTATCATGGGAATATTATCAATCAGTACTTTTAATTCTGTAGTGTACTTTGCCCTAAATTTTACTCAAGTTATAAATGCTGTTTTAATGTTGGCTGCTATTCCACCCATGATAATAATTTTTTCGTCACTTATGAAAATTGAAAAAACAAATGTGTTTCAATTATCTGGATTGTTATTGTCAATATTTGGAGTTGCAACAATTATTTCAAACGCAGATATTCAAAAAATAATTTCTTTAAATTTTAATAAAGGAGATATATGGATGCTAGTTTGTGTTTTGAGCTGGTCATTATATTCAACTTTACTCAAAAAAAATAAATTTCAATTATCTCAATTTTCTTTAATCCAAATTATGGTAACTGTGGGATTAATATTTTTAGTTCCACAATTTTTATATGAACAATCAATTGGATTAGATGTAAAAATAAATAAAGCTTTTATATTAATTTTAATTTATGTAGTCATCTTTCCTGCGATCGCAGCTTACTACTGTTGGCAAAAAGCTATAGAATTAATAGGGCCTAACAGATCATCGATGTTTATTCAGTTAATGCCACTATTCAGTGCATTAATGGCAATTATAATTTTTAAAGAAAAATTTCAATTATTCCATTTTATTGGAGCATTCTTTATTATATCTGGTATTTATTTATCAAATAGGAAAACCCAATGATTAAAGTTGCAGTACTGGACGATTATCAAAATGCCTTTGAAGAGATTGTTGATATAGAAAAATTGAAGAATAAATTTGACTTTAAAATTTTTAATGAAGCCTTCAACGATGAAAATGAAGCTATTGAAGCCTTGGAGGAATTTGAAGCGTTATTTATTATGCGAGAAAGAACACCTATCACAAAAAATTTATTAGAAAATTTGCCAAATCTTAAATACATAATGACCTCAGGTATGCGTAATAATTCAATTAATTTAGAGGCAACGAAAAAAAAAGGTATTTTGGTATGTGGAACTGAAATAAATCCAAATCCAGCAGCCGAGATCACTTGGACTTTGATATTAGGTCTTTTAAGAAACGTTAAGCAAGAAATTGATAATATGTTTCAAGGATATTGGCAGACTACTATTGGTTCAGAATTAAAAGGTAAAATGTTGGGAGTAATAGGTTTGGGAAAAATTGGATCACAAGTAGCAAGGGTAGGTAAAGCTTTTGGGATGGAAGTTTGTGCCTGGAGTGAAAATCTAAATTTATCTCATGCAAATAAACTTGGTGTATTACCCATGAGTAAAGAAGATTTACTTAAAAATTCTGATATAATTACTATTCATTTAGTCTTAGGTGAAAGATATAAAAACTTAATTACAAAAAAAGAGATTGAAATGATGAAAAAAACTAGTTTTCTAATCAATACTTCGAGAGGCCCAATTATAAATGAAAACGATTTAGTTGAAGCCTTAAAAGATGAAAAAATAGCTGGTGTTGGTTTAGACGTTTATGATAAAGAACCTCTCCCGCAAGACCATAAACTTCGATTTTTTACAAATGCTTTATTATTACCTCATATCGGTTACGTGACTGCTGAAAATTACTCAAAATTTTATTCGCAGATGATTGAAAATTTAGAAAGTTGTTTAATAAATAAGCCTCTACGTATAATTACATAGAAGAGCACTTCCATTACAAGTTGTACTATATATAAACTCATTTTGAATGATTCGTTTGTTTTATAACGTGCAAATCTTTGCTTAAAATAGGGAAATATAAAAAGGGAGTATGAAAAAAATTTTAGGCTTATTGCTTGGACTTATTTTATTAACTGGCTGCGCTGAGTCTTTAGCTCTATTAGGGCCTACCTCTACCGCAGTAACCGGCGGTAACGTTGCACAATCAGCTCTTTCTACAGCAGTAAATTTTGGAGTAAAAAAACAAACTGGAAAAAGCGCGATGGAACATATGATGACATATGCTGAGGAAATGAGTCCTAAGAAAAAGAAAGAGCCCTGCCTATCATTTGCTGAAAAAACTAATTCAGAAATTTGTGCTATTGTGAAAAAGCAGTTAAAAATAACTAAATCTAAGATCTTAGAAAAATCAAAAAAAAGGTCTTTTAAAGATCTTACATCGTCAATTCAGTTTAACATAAATAAAAAATCTAAAATTAAGTATTTAGATTAATTAATTTAAAAAAAAATAAGCAATACAAATTTAAGATTTTAACCACCTTGGGTTGTGTTAATAAAAATTAATACACTAACAATTAACTTTTATTAAAAGATGAAGCAGATATATGGGACCAATTAAAACATACTTTAATAATGAAAAAAACATTGCTTTTATTATCAATTATTATTTTTTTAAACGGTTGCGCTGAGTCTTTAGCATTGCTTGGCACAGGTGCCTCGAACGGAAGATTTGTTCAATCCAGTTTAAATTCAGCTATAAGTTATGGGGTAAAGAAACAAACAGGAAAAAGTCCTCTAGAACACATTATTGCTTACGCAAAAGAAAAAAATCCCGAGAAAAAAAAAGAAACCTGCATTTCTTCATTTGAAATAACAAGATCCGAATTTTGCACGATTGTTAAAAAACAAATTAAGTCTAAAAGCACTGCTATGATAGAAAAGACCACAAAAATTGTGAAAGAGATTCCAAAAAATAAAATTAAAGAAATATCTAAGATTGAAAAGATAGCAAGAAAATCAATTGTTTATAATAGAAGGTAATTCCAATTCCTTTTTAAATGATGGCCCCAAAAAATTGGGACCACCTAATTAATTTCTAAGCAGCCAAAGCTTGCTTGATATCTGCAACAATATCGTCTGGATGTTCTATACCAATCGATAATCTTACGTAACCTGGTGTAACACCTGCAGCTAACATTTCTTGCTCAGTTAATTGACTGTGAGTTGTTGTAGCTGGATGAATTGCCAAACTTCTAGCATCACCAATATTTGCTACGTGGTAAAGCATTTTTAAGTTGTCAATGAACTTAGCTCCTGCTTCTTTTGTTCCTAGATCCATACCTATTAAAGATCCATAACCACCTTGCATATATTTTTTAGCTCTATCTCTAATTTCACCTTGATAATTAGTTGGATAGATTACTTTTTTAACTTTTTTATGCCCATCTAAGAAATTCACAACTTTTTCTGCATTACTACAGTGTTGTTTCATTCTTAAAGCTACAGTTTCCAAACCTTGAATGATTTGAAAAGCATTGAATGGACTTAACGGAGCACCTAAGTCTCTCAATAAAACCACTCTTGCTCGGATAACAAATGGGATATTAGCACCAGTTAATTGTGGAACTGCATCTGCCCAAACTGCACCATGATAACTTTGATCTGGCTCATTTAATAGAGGTTGTCTTTTTCTATCTTTAATCCAATCAAAATTTCCTCCATCTACAATTATTCCTCCGATTGAAGTACCATGACCACCAATATATTTTGTCAAAGAGTGCATTACAATTGCAGCTCCATGAGCTAAAGGTTTACATATTACTGGTGAGGCTGTGTTATCAATAATTAAAGGAATACCTTTTTTTCTACCGATATCAGAAACTTCTTTAATTGGAAAAACACGAAGATAAGGATTTGGAAGAGTCTCACCGTAGTAAGCTCTTGTCTTATCATCAGTCACTTTTTCGAAGTTTTTTGGATCTGCGGGATCTGCAAATCTTACTTCAATACCTTGTTGTCTTAAAGTATTTTTAAATAAGTTTACTGTACCTCCATATAAGTCAGTCGAAGCAACGATGTTATCTCCAGCTTGTGCTAAGTTTTGTATACACATTGCTGAAGCAGCTTGACCTGATCCAACCGCGCATGCCGCCACACCGCCTTCAAGCGCTGCAACTCTTTTTTCTAGCACATCTACAGTTGGGTTCATTATACGTGTGTAAATGTTACCAAACTCTTTTAGACCAAATAAATTTGCAGCATGTTCTGCATTTTTAAATTGGTAAGAAGTTGTTTGATATATCGGAACTGCTACAGCTGTTGTAGTAGGATCAGCTCTATAATCACTACCATGTAAGCCAATAGTTTCCGGATGTTTAAAATCAGCCATTGATTTTCCCCCTTATTGTTTCTCTTGTCGTTTCGTTCATTTTTTCTCCGTCTTTCTGGAGAAGAATGAACGAAGTTTAATTCTGTTCATCTTCTCCTTTTTAGTACTTCGGCATATGCCAGGTGTACAATATGGTTCAAATACCCGGTTTAATTTTAGATTGGGTCCAAAAAAAAACCACCGGCTAAAGCGGTGGTCTAAATGACTTTTGCGCTTTAGCTGGATTTATTAAGCGCCCGCAAGTTGCCTTAACTCAGCGCTAATTAATTTATAGCAATAAATTCAGGATTTTGTCAACTATCAATTAAATATTATTCCAGAACGATTTTGCAAGGTTTATTCCTGACAAATCTTTATATGCGGTTAGTCCAGTAGGGCTAGTAATGTTAATATCACCGATCAATTTTTCTTGTACGAAATCTATCCCAGCAAAGTATATATTATTTTTCACTAAAAGTTTCCCTATTGCTTTACTAGCATTAACTTCTTTACTTGTTAGTTCCGTTAAGTTCGCTTTAGCTCCTTTACTCATATTAGATAAAATACTACCTTTTTTTGGCACTCTAGAAATAGCACCTACAATCTTTCCTTTTATAATAAAAACTCTTTTATCACCTTTAGAAACTCCAGGTAAAAACTTTTGAAAAAATAAATGATTATGATTTTTTATTAATTTTTTAATTTTATTAGCATTAAAGGTTTTAAACAAAATTACATTATTGCCACTAAAACCATTAATTGGTTTAGCTACAACAGCTTTATATCTTTTAAAAAAATTCCTTATCTCATTAAGATTTTCACTGATTAAAGTAGGAGGCATATACCTCATAAAATTAATAGAAAAAAGCTTTTCAGAAACATTTCTTACTGCTGATGGATTATTGATTATCTTTACTTTTTTGGAAATATGGTTAAGCAAAAACGTTGTATATAAATAACGATTATCAAAAGGAGGATCATTTCTAATTAGAATGACCTTTGATCTTTCAAGGTTAAAATTGACCGTTTTTAATAATGAATAAAATTTCTTTTTGCTATTAAGAATCTTAATATGCTTACATAAAGCTACAACTTTTCCATTTGAAAAACTTAAATTTTCTGGTTCAAAATAAAATATTTTATAACCTCTTTTTTGCGCTTCAGATGCTAAAAGAATAGTTGTATCAGTTTTGATATTTACTTTTTTAAGATCAGAACCCTGAATAGCTAAAATTTTCGTCATGATTAATTAAAAAATCTAATTTTTTTGTTTTATTATATTGTTCAATTAGCATTTCTGCTCTAGTTTTTTTATTACTAATAATTTCCTCTATATGTTTTAAATAAATTGTCTCGTTTTTCCCACTTTTATTCAGCTCATTTCTTTTTTCTAAGCCTTTTTTTGACAAGTTTAAAAATATTTTTGCCCAATCAATTAATTTTTTATTTTTTAGCAAAGTGTTTAATCCTTGTTTAGGGGCGTTTAAGTATGCTTCCATAACTTCCTCTTTTTTCCAATTTTTTATAATTTCATAAGTCTCCTCCAAAGATCCATAAATTAAACCTGTAAAGAAAGAGGGACCGTTACAAATACAACCGAAATTACATGTATCTAAAGATCTAAACTCTATAACCTGTTTTAATCTTATCTCAGTAAAAATAGTACTTAAGTGATTTTCAAAATCTTCTAAAGTTGGTTTTTCTCCTTTTAAAAAAATTAAATTGCCATTTAAAAAATCCCTAAAAGTTTGACCGTTTGGCCAGTAATATTTTCCATTTTTTTTTAGAAATAAAATTGGGTAATTGATTGCATGATCAATATATTTTTCAAAATTAACATTCTCAAAAGTAATTGGCATTATTCCACCTCTATTAGTTTCTTGCCAAACTTTTCCTCTATAAGATAAAAAACCTGAGAGCTTATTCTCATTAAAAGGAGAGTTTGCAAAAAGAGCAATAGTTAAGGGAGCTAAATAGTTACCGATTTTAAATTTTTTTTCAAAATCCTCTTCAGAAATATAATCATAATTAATCTGAATACCTGCAGTTTTGTACATCATATCTAAACTTAATTTGCCACCTTTTGGCATTTCAGATGTCATAATTGTGTAACGCTCTTTTGGACTTTTAGGGATATCAGTTAATTTATTAAATGGATCATATGCAATAGAAGAAGTAGTTATAGAAGTAGAGCTAAAAATTTCTTTCAGTTCATTGAAATGAGAGCTATTTTCTGAACAAACTAAATGTATGTTTTTAAAAGGTGCACCTGACAATTCATATTGAAAACCAGGTTCAGTGGTAATTTTTTGATTTTCTCTTTTTAAACCAATTATTCTATCTTTCTCATACTCAGGCTCCCATCCATTATTTTTAAGATTTTCAAATACTTTTTTTATTTGATTGTAATCTACTCGTTTTAAATCACTCTTATTGAATAGAAATTTTTCGTGCTCGACGCCAATTCTTAGTTCATTATCTTTTTTTATTCCTTTTCGGAAATATTGAATCAACTTATCTTTAGAGTCGACTGTATCAACTAAAAATTTATTCAAAGGCTTTTAACTCATTTTTTAAAAATTTAGCTATCTCTAACATTCCATCCTGCCCAACTTTTTTCTCAGCGATTGAATTATAATTTGTATTTGTATTGACATCATAAGTGTATCTAGTTCCTGATTTATCAGTAATATATTCAATACCAGCTATTTCAATATTATTTTTTTTCAAAAAACTTTCATATTTATTTATGTCAGGATTTTTATAATTATTTAAGATCATAAACTTGTTTCCATCTGGGTTGTTTGATTTATCGCTTAAAGAATTATTTTTACTGTCGCAAGGACACAGCTCAAACGAGTCACCCGCATCAACTTGGACTGCGTATAAAAATTTGGAATTAACAAATTCTAGACGATGGATCACTTGTGGGTCTGCTTCAATATACTCTTGCAAAATTGTAATGCCATCAATTGAATTTTCAAAATCTGGTCCTTTAACATACTGTTCTAATTCGTTTTGATTATTAAAAAGCTTTACTCCAAGACCTCTACCAGCTCTGTTATGTTTTGTAATAAACGGTTTTTTAAAATCTCGCGCCGACTGAATTATCTGTTCTTTACTTGAGCAAAAAATAGATCTAGGAGTTTTAATTCCACTTTCACCCAATTTTAAATATTGAAGAGACTTACTTATTTCTAATGCTAAAGCATTACCATCATTTATTATTCGTCTTTTATGACTTCTTAACCAATTAATAATTACAGATGTATATTCTGGAGCAAATCTATGTCCTCTGACATGTGAGCTCGCACTCATTCGGTTATAAAAAATACCTTCAGGAGGGCTTTGACTTAGATCAATTTTAGCCTTTTCAACATGCCAGTCTTCATAACCAACTTCAAGTTTATTTAGATGAGACTCAAGGGGTTTAGTCCATGCTTCGTTTTCGTGAATTATATATGCTTTCATTAGCCAAATGTTTTTAGCTCTAAAACATTCCCGTGTGGGTCCTTAATAAAAAAAGTTTCTTGTTGTTCTTTTTTATCTTTGAAACGAGTATAGGGCTGATCTAAATATTCAATATTATTTTTTTTTAAATTTTCTTTTATTTTTTTAAATATTTTTGGCTCTAAGTGTACTCCAAAGTGAGGAACAGGCACTGATCCCATATCAACTTCGTGTCTTTCAGAGGGTAATTTCATATTGGTTTTGTGTAAGGTTAGTTCGTTTCCCCAAAAATCGACATCAATCCATTTACCTTCTTCTCTATTACCTAGTTTACACTCTAGTATTTTCTCGTAAAAATGAACTGAATCCTTTAAGTCTCCTGCTGGCACAGCTAAATGAAAAGGTCTACTCATGGCGTTTTTATATATTCTTCTTTAAATTTATCAAGTAGTCATTATATACATCTTATGAATGATTATTTAGAATCTATAAAAAAAAGAGATCCTGCGGCAAAATCTATAATAAGTATCATTCTCACATACCCTGGTGTAAAGGCAGTTTTCTTTCATCAAATATCAAACTTTTTTTACAAAGCTGGATTTGATTTAATAGCTAGAATTATTTCACAAACAATTAGATTTTTTACAGGTATTGAAATTCATCCCGGGGCCAAGATAGGTAAAAATTTATTTATTGATCATGGTATGGGTGTAGTAGTCGGCGAAACTTCTGAAATTGGAGACAATGTTACTATTTATCACAACGTCACTTTAGGTGGGAGTTCTCCCAGTATAGATAGCGAGAGACAACGACATGAAAAAAGACATCCTACCATTGGCAATGATGTTGTGATCGGGTCTGGCGCACAAATAATTGGGCCAATTAAAGTTGGTAACAACGCAAGAATAGCAGCTAACGCAGTTGTGGTAAAAGATGTTCCAGAAAATGCAACGATGGTTGGCATTCCTGCTAGAGCAGTCAAGTTGGAAAATAAAGGTAGCTTCAGACCTTATGGTGTAGACGATAAAGTAAAAGATGAGTAAAGATTGGGATCCAAATTTAACTCCAGAACAAAATTATGTTTTAAAACAAGAGGGAACAGAGTCTCCAGGTAGTAGTCCTTTAAATCATGAAAAAAGAGAAGGTTCTTATCACTGTGTTGGGTGTGGAACAAAATTGTTTGAGTCTACAACTAAATATGAGAGTGGTTCAGGCTGGCCTTCTTTTTTCGAATCTATCCCAGGAGTATTCGAAGAAAAAAAAGATATGCACATTGGTTATCCAAGAACTGAGTATCATTGTAAAAAATGTGGAGGTCATCATGGTCATGTTTTTGATGACGGTCCAAAACCTACTGGAAAACGATATTGTAACAACGGTATCTGTTTAGTCTTTAAACCAAAAGGCGAGTAGTTATACACAAACCAATTAAGTGTTTTAATACAACTTATCAAAAAATTATAATCTTTATTGTCATGTCCTCTAGACCAAGGCGACACAAGTTTGTAAGATTATCATTTCATCCACCATGAAGAAGCAAATTATTTCCCTACTGATAATTATATTCTCTTTAACTTCATTTCAAACTCTAGCATCAGAACAAAATTGGAAACCAGCTCAGGTTGGAGATAAAATTATTTTAATTAGACATGCTAAAGCTCCTGGGGGCGGAGACCCAGAAGGATTTAAAATTGATGATTGTAAAACCCAAAGAAACCTTGACATGATGGGAATTAATCAAGCAAAAAAAATTGGCAAACTCTTTAGAGAAAAAAAAGTTAAAATTGATCAAGTTTTATCAAGCCAGTGGTGTAGATGCAAAGATACAGCAAAATATGCTTTTGGCAATTTCAAAGAATTTTCTGCATTAAATTCTACTTATACTCCACCATATGACCAAAATGAAAAACAGCAGATTAAGGACTTGAAAAGATATGTAAATAATTGGAATGGTAAAGGGGGAAACCTAGTTTTAGTTACACATTATGTAATTATCTTGGCAATAACTGGAGAAACAGCAAGATCTGGCGAACTAGTCATCACCGATAAGAATTTTAAAGTTTTATCTACAATTAATACTTTTTAAAAAAATATTAAATATCCAACAGTTATTAAAATTAAGTACTCAATAAATGTTTTAATTTTTAAAAGCGTGCTTTTATCCTGAAATTTGTTATTGATAAATAAAGTTAATCGAGCAAAAGCCAAGTGGACTAAAACCACACTAAGAGCTATTCCAAGAAGTGCATGGTAAAAACTAAAATTTTTAAGCCCATAAAAGCAAGCTGCGATAAATGTGAACCATGATATATTGGTTACAAATAAAGTAATTAAAATACCTGATCCTTTTTTAAAAATACTTTGGGACTTAATGAAAGTATATGACCACAAAAGAGTGAATAAAAAACCTGCGTATTTAATTATCATGAGCCAATATTGTAATTGCGGTAAAGTTCAAAGGCAAATATAAAAGTAATATGATCATTAAACTTGCGTTTGCTTTTGGGGCTGGATTTATAAGTTTTCTCACCCCTTGCGTACTTCCAATTATCCCTGGTTATATTTCTTATATTACTGGAAAAGATCTAGGGGAAATAGATAAAGACAAATCAATAGTTTTGACTAAAACTATTCTTTTTTCACTAGGTTTCTCCTTTGTTTTTATAACACTTGGAGCGGCCGCTTCTGCAATAGGGAACGTGCTTCTTTTCTTTTCTAATGAATTACGGATTGTTGCAGGATTAATAATTATTATTTTTTCATTACAAATGTTAGGTTTTTTAAATTTTTCTTTTTTAAACACTGAAAAAAGAATTCAAACTAATTCAAATTATAAAGATAATTATGCATTTCCTTTTATAGTTGGCGCGGCTTTTGCATTTGGTTGGACACCTTGTATCGGTCCAGTTTTAGGATCTATAATTGCTTTGTCTGCAACTGAGGCTACGATTAGTAAAGGGATTTTATTACTATCATTTTATTCTTTAGGATTAGCTATCCCATTTATATTATCCGGATACTATATGAGTAGATTTTTAAATTCTAAAAAAGGTTTTGGAAAATATTATGGAACTATTACAAAATCTGGCGGAGCTATTCTTTTACTAACTGGCATTTTGATTACTACAAATTATATTCAAGTTATAAGTTATTATATTTTGACGACCTTCCCAATTCTCGCTAAAGTTGGTTAATGAGTGAAATAACAGTCCTAGGTATTTTTGTTGCTGACATAAGTTTTTCTGGACCTAAAATCCCATCAATAGGCGAAACTATTTTAGGAAAAAAATATAATGTAGGCCCAGGAGGAAAAGGCTGCAATCAAGCTATAGCGATTGCAAGACTTGGAGGAAATACAAATTTTATTAGTAAAATTGGAAAAGATGCATATGGAGAATTAGCTCTTAAAACTCTTGAAAAAAATAAAATTTCTACAGAAAATATTATTCAAGATGGCAATCAACAAACTGGCGTAGCAGGAATTTTAGTTGATCAAAATACGGGTAAAAATGCAATCAATGTAATTGTAGGCGCCCCAACTTCTTTGCGAATAAGTGAAATTGAAAAACAAATTAATTTAATAAAAAGATCAAAAATTTTTTTAACTCAATTAGAGGTTCCTAAAGACGTAACCTTACATTGTTTGAAAACTGCTAAAGAAAATGGATGTATTACTATTTTAAATCCTGCACCAGCATCTGAAATTTCAAAAGAGTTTTATAATAATATCGATTTTTTTACACCTAACGAAACCGAGGCTGAATTTTATACTGGAATAAAGATTACTAGCGAGAAAGAGGCAAAGCAGGCAGCAGATAAACTTTTAAATTTAGGAATTAAAAAAATAATAATTACGCTAGGAGAAAAAGGGCTGTTTTATTCTGATGGAAAAGAAGAAACTTATTTAAAAGCCAGCGCAGTAAAAGCTATTGATACTACTGGTGCAGGAGATGCTTTTAATGGGGGTTTAGCTTTTGGATTATCTAAAAAAAAACCAATAAAAGAGTGTTTAGATTTAGCAAATAAAGTTGCTGGAATTTCTACAACAAAACTTGGTGCTGGTGATGCTATGCCTTTTTTAAAAGATATAAATTAGGTTAAAAGCTTATCTAATTCTCCACTTCGATTAGCTTCTTGAAGTTTATCATTACCACCAATGTAATGATCGCCTATAAAAATTTGAGGAATAGTTCTTACGCCATTGGTTCTTTGTAACATTTCTTTTGCATTAGCTGGATCTGCCCAAATATCTATTTCCTCTATCTCAACATTTTTTGTTTTTAATAAAGCTTTTGCTGCCGCGCAAAATGAGCAAGGATTGCCAGTATACATTGTGACTTTTTTCATAATTAATACATATCAGATAATTTAATTTTTTCTCTAAGTTTTTTTCTACCTAACTGAAACTTTTTTCTATGCTTAATGCTAGTATTATGTACTCTTTTTCTCCATAGCCTAAAAGAACCTGGTTTTAAATTTTTTCTCATTATTTTAATGACTTGAGACTCATTCTTTCCAGTTTTCTCTTTAATCTCCTCAAAAGTAATCCTATCGGCCCACGCAGCCCAAATTATCCAATTATCATCTTTTTCTTTTGGCTCGGGATTTTTAACTCGTGTTTGAGGGATAAAACTTTTTTTCTTCATAAATTTATATATAGTGACTAATCAAATGTTTCCAACAGACTATATAATATTTTTACAAATCATATTATTTTTATTCATTTCTCCAGGTCCGCCTAGGGTTGTTATAGTTTCACACACATTGAACTATGGGTTAAATAGATCTGTTTGGACTGCATTAGGTGATATATCTGCAAATACTATCCAAGCTATTTTAGTAGTTTTTTTAATTGGTTCTTTTTTAAGCGATAACCCTCAAGTTCTTTATTATTTAAAGTGGGCAGGAATATTCTATATAGTTTATTTAGCCTATGACACTTTTACTTCTAAAATTAGAAGTTTTAATTCTAAAGACCAAAATTTAAAATCACCATTCTCATTTTATAAAGACGGATTGTTAGTAGCAGGTTTGAGCCCAAAAGCACTTTTATTCTTTGGAACAATATTTCCTACTTTTATAAATTTTGGATCAAATATAATTTCACAGTTTTTAATATTATTGATTACTTATGTGATTTTAGATTTTTTAACGTTAATGATCTACGGAATGGCAGCTGAGAAAATTTCAGTATGGTTGAGGAGTAAACCGAAGCTGTTAAATACAATTTCTGCGTGTGTTCTTCTAATTTTAGCAGTTTACATTGCTGCGACACAGAATTTTTAATCACTTCTTACTGTTGTCAAAATCTCTATTTCTTGTTTTAATTAATTATTAATTAATTAATTAACAAGAGGGGAAATAATGAATAAAATAGCAAAACTATTTGTTACATTTATTTCAGCAATAACTTTAGCACTTGTTTCTTTCACTTCTTCTTTTGCAAAAGTAGACGGTGAATACATTGTGTTAGGTTCTGCAATATCTCTTACAGGTAAATACTCTTCAAATGGAGTTCATACTCAAAATGGTTATAACATGGCCGTTGATAGAATTAACAAAATGGGTGGAGTAGAAGTACAAGGTAAGAAATATAAGTTTGAGATCATTTACTATGATGATGAGTCAAACCCAAAAAGAGCCGCTCAGTTAGCTGAAAGACTAATTAAACAAGATGGCGTTCATTACATGCTTGGACCATACAGTTCAGGTTTAACGAAAGCCATTGCACCAGTAACCGAGAAATATAAAATTCCTATGGTTGAAGCGAATGGTGCATCTAGATCTTTATTTACAAAAGGATACAAATATTTGTTCGCAGTGTTATCACCAGCTAACCAATACCTTGAAGTAGCTATTGATTTAGCGGTAGAAAAAAACGGTGGTAAAGGAGTAAAAATTGCTCAAGCATTTGAACAAGATGCTTTCTCACAAGACGTGAGACTTGGTATTTTAGATGCAGCAAAAAGAACTGGCTCTGAAATTATTATAGACGACCCACTACCAAAAGAACTAAACGATATGGCAGCTACATTAGCTAAAGTAAAAGTAGTTAAGCCAGATGTTCTTGTTGTATCAGGTCACACAAAAGGTGCATTAACTGCGATCAGACAAATTTCTGAAATGAAAGTTGATGTTCCTATGTTAGCGATGACACACTGCGATGCTGCTAAACTTTCTAAACAACATGGAAAGAAATCAGAATTCGCATTGTGCGCTTCTCAGTGGCACAAAAATTTATCTTACAAGGATAAATTCTTTGGCTCTGGTAAGAAATACGCTAAAGACTTCCAAAAAGAATTTGGATATGACCCGCCATATCAATCAGCAGAGTCTTCTGCAGCATTATTAGTATTTAAAGATGCGTTCGAAAGAGCAAACTCTTTTGATAGAGATGCAGTTAGAGATGCGCTAGTTGATACAGAAATGCAAACTTTCTATGGAAACATTAAATTTGGACCTGGTGGCCAAAACGTTGCTAAGCCAATGATCTTGTTCCAAGTAAGATGTAAAGGGGATGATTGTGAGAATAGAGTAGTAGCTCCAACAAAATGGGCTTCTGATAAGTTCTATCATCCAATCCCTAAATGGTCTGAAAGAAGTTAATAACTTCTAATTATTTTGAAAAGCCTCTAGTTTTCTAGGGGCTTTTCTTTTAAAAGAGACAATCTATATGGATTTTTTAATATTCAAGGCACCCATTTTAATGGTCCAAGCTTCAATGGACGGAATTTTAATAGGAATATTATTTGCTTTAATAGCTTATGGAATGGCCCTCCAATGGGGCGTTATGAACATAATCAATATTGCACAAGGTGATTTAGTTATTCTTGGAGGTTACATTGCATACACTATTTATCTTTGGGGAATTCATCCTGCTTGGGGAGTTATTATTTCTCCAATAATAATGTTTTTTGTAGGTTGGGCACTTTACAAACTGGTTATTAATAAAGTTGTGGATCGAGATTTATTTATTTCAATTTTAGCTACGTTTGGTATTGCAATTGTAATGCAACAACTTATGAACTTTATTTTTGGAGCCGACGTAGTTGTGGCACAGTCTGAATATGGAACAACAATGTTATTTGATAATTCAGTAACCTTACCAAATTCAAAAATATTCTCTGCTTTTATAAGTGTTTTATATGCAGTAGCTCTCGTTATTTACATGAAAAAGTCTAGACTTGGACGAGCTATAAGAGCTACAGCACAAAATGCTAGGGCTGCAAAAATTTTAGGTGTGGATACAGAAAAAGTTTATGCTGCAACTTTTGGAATTAACGCCGCATTATGCGGAATTGCAGGAGCTTTAATTTCAATAACTCTAACACTTCACCCTTATGTAGGACTTCCATATACAGTAAGATCCTTTATGATAGTTATTGTTGCGGGTCTTGGAAACTTACCTGCGGTGGCAGTTTCTGGGATGGGGTTAGGTCTTTTTGAGGAATTTGCTGATTACATTTTAGGAACAGAATTTAGAATTGGTGCAGTATTTTTACTACTAGTCTTAATATTAGTTTACAGAAGATTTAAACTTTCAAGAAAAAGGGAATATTTAAAATGAAGAAAAGTTTTCTTTTCTTATTTGCAATTTTATTCTCGACTAGCTTACTAGCTCATGAACCACCAAATTTTAATTCCAAAGACAATTGCAGAAAGAAATTATCGATGCTTAAAGGTATCTCCAAGTTAAAGGGTTATGATGGAGGTGAAATAATCAAATTTAGTTCCTATACTGGATTTGATCAGAGAACAGTCTTAATAGATGGCCATTTAAATAACCCAGTTGAAATTACAGGATATCTTCGATTGCCAGAGGGAACAGGTAAAGTTCCTATAGTAATTTACACGCATAGTAGCGGAGGACCAGGAGATTATGTTTGGGATGACTTCGTGTATCATGCTGCACAAAATCTTCTGAAAGATGGCATTGGTGTTATGTACATTGATAATTTTTGTGCAAGAGGTGCCAGGTCTACGTGGCGAGACCAGTCTAAAGTTCCTTTAATTAATGGAGCTATTGATGCACTTATGGCTTTAAAAGTTTTAAAATCTCATCCTAGATCAAATGGGAAATTTGGAACAACTGGCCACTCGAGAGGTGGAACTAATTCATTTTTTTTATCGGATGTTAAACTCACATCGAAGTTTCTTGGTGGCACAAAAGGTTTTGATGCGATTTTACCTGAAGCAGCAGAATGTAGGATGGCTGGCTTTTTTGCAGAACCAGAATTAACTTCTAATACCACAATGCTTGTAGTGCACGGCGGTGCAGACGATTATACTTTGGCTAAGTTTTGTAAAGAACATGCCGACAGAATTAAAGCTCCTCCAGGAAAAGTAAAAGTTGATATTAAAGAAGGTTGGTACCATGTATGGCACGCAGGTAAAAAACCATGGAGAGAAAAAATGGCGATGACACTTCATGATTGTCCAGATTTTTTTGTTGATAATGAAGGTCGATTTACAAATCCTATATGGGTTGAGTGGATGGTAAATAAACACAAAAAATATGCTTCGGTAGAAGAATTTTATGACGCTGCACAAAAAGATCCCAGAAAAGCTTGGAAAACTGGTTTTAAAGTTATGAAAAAAGAAAAATGTATTTCTAAAGGAGTAACTATAGGCGGAGATAACGCAGATACTTATATGCCTCAATTTATAAATTTCTTTAAGGAAAATTTATTATGATGAAACAAAAAGATTTAATATTATATTCTGGCCTAATTATCTTAGGTTTAGCAGCACCTTATTTATTTTCTGCTTTTAAAGTTCAGCTTACATATCTTTGTGTATTGATTGTTCTAGCAATGACTTGGAACTTACAAGGTGGAGAGATGGGCTACAATACTTTTGGAAATATTCTTTTCTATGGTCTTGGAATGTATTTAACCGCTTCGGTTCAAGTAGGTATGTTTTTTCCACTAGCTGAATGGACTGAGGCGGGTGGAGAAAAAACTTTTGTACATACTACAGCGCAATATTTTCAAGGGATAGGTGTTGGATTATTAGTTTCAGCAATTGTTCCTGCTGTAATTGCCGGCGCTATAGGTTATGCTATTTTAGGCTTGAGAGGCCATTACTTTGCTATTTGTACTTTAGGTTTAGGAATTGCAGCAGGTGAAATTGCGGGCGGAATAGAAATTATTGGAGCAGGTCAAGGTTTTACTACACCACCTTTTCCTGCAGAGATAGTTGACCTTGAAGCCAGAGGAAAATTTTTCTACTTTTTAAGTTTAGCATTATTAATTGGAACATTTGTATTTGTTAAATACATTTACGGCTCTAGATTTAGATTAATCTTGAATGCCATTAGAGATAATGAGGATAAAGCAGAAGCAATGGGTATTCAAACTATGAAATATAAAATTGTAGGTTGGATGTGTTCGGCATTTTTCTGTGGAATTGCTGGAGGAATTATGGGCGGACTAATTGGTTATATAGACTCAACTGATGTTGCATTTGATGGAAGAGAGATGGGAGTATTCATGGTTCTAATGGCAATTCTTGGCGGAAAAGGAACTTTATGGGGACCAGTAATTGGTGCAACTTTATTCCATTTCTTCAAAGAAGGACTTTGGACTTTAATATTAGGCTGGCAATATGTTGCGCTTGGAGTTTTGATTGTAGTGATTGTAATTTATTTCCCAGAGGGATTGATGGGTTGGTTGAGAGAAAAATATCCTGAAAGATTTGGTGAAGTGATAGATGAAAAAGATCGTAAAGCACAGGTAGAATTAAAATGAGTATTTTACAAGTTAAAAATGTGAGTAAATCTTTTGGCGGTGTTCAAGCCAACGTAGATATTTCTGTTTCGGTAGAACAAGGATCTATAGTCGGTTTAATAGGACCTAATGGTTCAGGTAAAACTACTTTATTTAATTCTATTGTAGGAACTCATCCGATTGACAAAGGATCGATTGTTTTTGACAATACAGAAGTTTCCGAAATGCCTGTGCCAGCTGTCGCTAAACTTGGATTGTTAAGAACCTTTCAACAAACAAGAATTTACTCAAAACTTAACTGTGTAGAAAACATGCTTATAAGTCATAAAGCGAGTGATTCAGGGTTTATTTTTGCAAAAGTACCTGTTGAGCTTACTGATAAAGCTGAAAATATTCTAAATTTTGTAGGTCTTTATCAAAAAAGAAATTTGAGAGCAGGAGATTTATCATTTGGACAACAAAAATTACTAGAACTAGCAATGGCTTTGATGAACGAGCCTAAAATGCTTTTATTAGACGAGCCTACAGCTGGAATTAATCCAACTTTAATTAATGGAATTATAGATAGATTAATTAAAATAAATAAAGATTATGGAATTACTTTATTAGTCATAGAGCACAATATGAAAGTAATTATGAGTTTAGCTCAAAAAATTTTTTGTTTAGCGCACGGTAAAATGCTAGCAGAGGGTTCACCAGATCAAATTAAGAATGATAAGCGAGTTGTTGATGCTTATTTAGGAGCACAGTAATGGCAAATCAATACGATGTTTTAGGTAAAGCGCCTGGTTTAGAAGATTTAAATAAATTATCTCCTAATGATGTTCACTTAACTATAAGAGGTTTAAACGCCGGTTACGGAAAAATGGAAATCCTTCACAATTTTGATTTAACAGTTAGCAAGGCCCAATCGTTATGTCTTATAGGCCCTAATGGAGCAGGAAAATCTACAATACTTCACTCTATATATGGATTTACAAATATTTTTGATGGAAAAATTGAATTAGAAGGAAATGAAATTACAACATTAACTCCTGCTCAGAAACTTAGTAAAGTGGGCATAGCTTATATCTTACAAGATAACTCAGTATTTCCTGACATGACAGTTGAGGAAAATCTTTTAATGGGTGGATATATTAAAGATAAACAGGACGAAGCTTACGAGGAAGCTGAGAGAATTTTTCAGAAATATGAAAGATTAAGAAATAGAAGAAATCAACCTGCAAAAGTATTATCAGGTGGCGAGAGAAGATTATTAGAAATTTCAAGAGCATTAGTTATGAAGCCATCAGTTTTATTAGTAGATGAACCATCAATCGGTTTGGAACCAAAATATATTAATATGGTTTTTGAAATTTTAGAGGATCTTCAAAAAGCAGAGAAGAAAACAATAATACTTGTAGAACAAAATGCAAAAAAAGGTTTAGAGTTCGCAGATATAGGGTACGTTTTAGTATCTGGTCAGACAGCCATTGCAGGTAAAGGGGATGATCTTTTAAAAAATCCAGACGTAGGAAGATTATTCCTTGGTGGATGATTAATTCACAAGCTTTCTTTACAGGTTTAAAATCTTTAAAAGGTACCAGAAGTCCAGCCTTACCTTTAGCTGCTTGCTTTGTTGCTCTAGGAGCTTTGTTTAAAGATGCAGGCTTTAACATTCAACAAAGTGCTGCCTCAAGTTTATTTACTTACGCATTACCTGGTCAATTAGTGATGGCGGAGTCACTATTACTAGGCGCATCTGTAATAAATATTTTTTTAGCAGTTTGGCTAGTAAATTTTAGACTTTATCCAATGACAGTTTCTTTGTTCCCTTTACTTGAACATAAATCGCAACCAAAGTGGAAATATTATTTATCTTGTCACTTCCTTGCAGTTTCTTCTTGGTTAATTGCTAAAGAATCTTATAAAAAGATAAATGTAAAATATCGAATAGATTTTTGGATGGGCATAGGTACTGGCACTTGGCTTACCGCAATTCTCATGACAGTTATTGGATATTTAGCAGCTGATTTATTAAATAAAGAAATGTTGATCGGCTTAGCTATCGTAAATCCAATTTATTTTTTTTGTATGATGATTGGTGCTATGAAAAACCTGGCTATATCTATCTCAGTTATTCTAGGAACTATATTGGGCCCAGTTATCTATATATTTTCATCTGAGTGGTCATTGTTATTTGCTGGATTGATTGCTGGATCAGTAGCTTTTCTATTTGGAGAAAAAAATGGTTAGTAGCCAAATTATCATTTTAGCTATTATAGCAACCTCGATTGCAACATATATCTCAAGATTCATGGGAGCTTTAACATCTGAAAAAGTGAGCGTAAAATCAAAAATATTTAAATGGTTTAATTGTGTTGCTTACTCAACTTTGGCTGCTTTGTTGGGAAGAATGATTATTTTCCCTGCCGGAGTTTTAGCAGAATCTGAACTGATAATGAGACTAATAGTATTCTTTACTTGTATTTCTATATTTATAATATCTAAAAAAAATTTAGTAATCCCTACAATCGCTTCAGCATTTTTACTAAGCTTTTTGACTAACATTTAATTTATGGTAAAATTAATTATGGAACCAATATTAGCAATTTTTATTGTTTTATGGATCATGGGTAATATTGAGTAAATGAGTTTTTCTATTTCAGATCATAATAACTCTAAAAGAGTACGTGTAATTAGGTTAAGTGAAAGTGACCTAGATAGATTAGTTTTTCCTTTTAAAAAACATTCAATTTTATCTTTGGAATATAAGCCATTTTCTAGATTTAGTTTAGCTAAAAGCTTAGATGAAGTATTTCAAAATAAACTAAGTAAAACTTTAAGTGAAATTCTTAATGATCGAAAAACTGGGACTGCCATCGTTGAGCCTGATATTAAAAATAAAAAATTTGATAAAGATTTTTTAGTCAAGCTTTCAACAGGTCTCGCTTATTTAGTCGGCAACCCTAACTTTGACTCCATGACAGGTAAATACTACGCCAGGTTTCATGTCAAACACCAAGATAGCAGCGACTCTTATTTAAGGAAGGCCTACACAAATTTAGATCTTCATACGGATGGAACATATGTAAAGGAGAAAACTGATTGGATTATAATGACAAAAATGGAAGAACAGAATGTCGGTGGAGGAGAAAGTGTAATTTTACATTTAGATGATTGGGAACACTTGGAAGATTTAAGTAATGATCCTGTAGGTCAAGAGAATTTTGTATGGGGATCACCAAAAAGCAAGAACGTTGATTATAAAGTTGAACATCCAGTTTTTTCAAAAGATAAAAATGGCAAACCAATTATTTCCTATATTGATCAATTTCCTGAACCAAAAAATATGAAACAAGGTTTGTTTTTACAAAAGTTATCGGATTCTTTAGAACAAAGTAAAAATAAAATCAGTTTTCCACTACCTGTTGGATCGACAATATTTTCTAATAACTATTTTTGGCTTCATGGAAGAAAAGCTTTTAGAGAGCATTCTGGGTTATCGAGAGAATTATTAAGAATTAGAGGAACTTTTTTTCATTAATTATAGTCATTTTAAAAAAAATAGCTTGTTGACTCTCTTCGATAATTTGATTTTAATATCTCAATTTTATTAACTAACAGAGGGAAATAATATGTTTAATAATTTGAAAAAATTAATTAGCTTAGTTTTCGCAACTGTTCTTTTAACTTCAATCTCATCAACTAGTTTTGCAATCGATAAATTACACTTCGTTATCGGTGGTGGTGCTGGTGGTGGTTGGGATGGAACTGCTAGAGGAACTGGTGAGGCTTTAACTAAAGCTGGTTTTTTAAAAAGTGCTTCGTATGAAAATATGTCAGGTGGTGGTGGAGGAAAAGCTCTATCTTACATAATTAATTCAAAGCCTGAGGGAACTGTACTAGTTCAATCGACACCTCTAGTGTTAAGATCAATCACTAGACACAAAGGGTATGTTAAAGGATCTGGGGTTTTATCTTACAAAGATGTTAAGCCAATTGCTGGTGTAATCGGTGACTACGGTGCAATTGCAGTCGCTAAAAATTCACCATACAAAAACTTTAAAGACGTAGTGGATGCTTACAAAAAAAATCCTAAGTCAGTTAAAATGGCTGGTGGATCTGTAAGAGGAAGCATGGACCATTTAATTGGTGCGCTTGCATTTCAAGAAGCTGGTGCAAACCCTAACGACGTAGTTTACGTACCTTACGATGCTGGTGGTAAAGCTTTAGCAGGACTTTTATCAGGAGAAACTCAAATTCTTTCAACTGGTTTGGGAGAAGTAATGGGTGCTAGAGACCAAGTAAGAATTATTGGTATTACAGCTCCTAAAAGAGTAGGTGATGCTCCAGAAGTTCCAACTTTGAAAGAACAAGGATACGATGTTCAGTTTGTTAATTGGAGAGGTTTCTTTGCTCCTAAGAGCATGCCAAGTTCAGATGTTAAGAAGATCGAAAAAATGTTAGGCGATGTTCAAAAAACTCCTGAATGGGAAGCAGTAAGAAAAAGAAATGCTTGGGTAAATATCTATAACCCAGGACGTAAGTTTGATAGTTTCTTAAATGGTCAAACTAAAGAGATGACAAAGTTAATGAAAAAACTAGGCGTTATCTAGTTGTTAACTTGAAGTAAGAGCAGTGAAAATTAGTCCATCAAAATTAATTTCACTGCTCTTCTTTGTCTTTTCCGGTTATTATTTATATACAGCTTATCAAATACAGGTCTTTGCTTTTGATGAAAATGCACCATTTAATGCAAAGACATTTCCAATTTATTTAGGTTTTGCTGGATTATTTTTTTCTGCACTTTATGTTATTTTACCAGAGACGAATCCAACTGACGTCGATTTAAAAGTTTTAGATTATAAAAAAACTATAGGGTTAGTTATTTTAATGATCTTATATGGCTTAACTATTTTGAGAGCCGGATATTTTCTTTCAACATCAATTTTTTTAGTCACCTCCTACATAATTTTAGGAGAACGAAAATGGATTTGGATATTTATTCTATCTTTTCCTTTTGTAGCAATATTTATGTACCTTCTTCACGGACTACTAAATATTTATTTACGTGATCCTTTTTTAAAATACTTAGGAATAATGGGATGATTGAAGGAATACTAATAGGATTACAAACTGCTTTATCATTTAAAAATTTAATGATGGTAATGATTGGTTGTTTTGCCGGAACAATTATTGGAATGCTTCCAGGCCTAGGTCCTATGACAGCCATAGCATTAATGATACCGATTACTTATGGTTTTGATCCGTCAACAGGGTTAATTTTAATGGCCGGAGTTTATTACGGTGCAGTTTTTGGTGGATCAACTTCCTCAATTTTAATTAATGCGCCTGGTGTTCCAGGAACTGTAGCCACTTCTTTTGATGGATATCCAATGGCACAACAAGGTAAAGCTGGTAAAGCTTTAGCGATAGCTGCTTACAGTTCCTTTGCAGGAGGAACTATTTCTGCAATTTTTTTGCTTATTGCAGCACCAAGTTTATCTTTAATAAGTTTATCTTTTAGATCTCCAGATTATTTTGGTTTAATGATCCTTGGTTTAACCGCTGTAGCAGCATTTTCATCAAAAGGTAATTTTTTGAAAGCTATGATGATGGTAGTTTTAGGATTAATGTTAGCTAGCGTTGGTCAAGATACTCTTTCAGATATTCCAAGATTTACTTTTAATAACATGAATCTATCAGATGGAATTAGTTTCGTTTTAGTTGTTATGGCTACTTTTGCTATGACTGAAGCGTTAACCTTAATTTTTAAAGCTAAAGATCCAACTAAAGCTGCAAAACAAATTTCTCTATCACAATTAGGTTCTATTAAACTCGATAAAACCGAAACAAAAAAAATGGTCACCACAATTCCAAGATCATCCGTTTTAGGATTTATAGTTGGAGTTTTGCCAGGTGCAGGTGCAACAATCGCATCTTTCTTAGCTTATGGTATGGAAAGAAATTTTGTCAATGATGAGGAAAAACAAAAGTTTGGTAAAGGAAGTGTAAATGGTATAGCTGCTCCAGAAACCGCTAACAATGCAGCATGTTCTGGTTCATTTGTTCCTCTGCTCACATTAGGAATACCTGGAAGCGGAACCACAGCAGTTATGCTGGGAGCTTTATTAGGCTTTGGTATACAACCAGGTCCAAGATTATATCAAACAAATCCAGAGATTTTTTGGTCTGTGATTATGTCTATGTACATAGGAATGGTTGTTCTTTTAATACTAAACCTTCCTTTAATCCCTTATATTGCCAGAGTTTTAGCAACACCTAGAACTTTTTTAATTCCTTTAATTTTATTCTTCTCACTGACCGGGGTATATTTAATGTCCTTTAACAATTTCGATATTTACTTGATGATCGGTATTGCAGTTGTAGCAACTGTGCTTCGTTTATACGATTTTCCAATGCCACCCCTAATACTTGCATTTGTTCTTGGAGGTTTAATGGAAGAAAATTTAAGAAGATCTCTATTAATTAGTGACGGATCGTGGACGTTTTTATGGGATAGGCCTTTAACACTTATAATAATGTTGACCATAATATTCATAGTAGGATGGCAAATTTACAGGAGTTTTTTTAAGAAAAAACACTATTAGTATCACTCGTGATACTAAAATAGATTTTAAACCCATCTCTAGTTAGGTGGGTTTTCTATTTTACAATCTTACGAATTTTTTTTCTTTATCAATTGACCATTCTTTGGTTCCATTTACCACAATAAACAAAAAGCCACCTGCTAAGCCAATGTTTTTTAAAAAAGAAATTGTTTGTCCTTGATTTGAAAAATCAAAATGAAATAAAAATGCAGTAGCAATACAAAAAGTTGCAAGTATACCTGCAGATATTCTTGCGTTATATCCAATAATAACTAATAACGGTAAAATAATTTCTAAAATTATTGTGGGATAAAGTAAAAAACCTGGCACACCGTAACCTTCCATCCATGACATCGATCCATCAATATTAAATATTTTATTGTAAGCTGAGATTAAAAACAAAGCTGAAATAAAAATTCTTCCTAAAAAATCTAAAATATTTACCATATTAAGAATTTAAATAACTTCAAAGCAATGTCAAAAAACGATCTGTTTAAAACAGGTTTTTTTTAGTTAGAATGTTAAAGCTCTATAGATCATTACAGCGCCTCCAAGCACTACACAGACTTCAATAATAATTGTATGCATCTTAACACCAAGTTTATCTGCTATTTTTTTTGCTGTATAAGATCCAAATATAGAAACTAGACCAATTAGAGATCCAACATATAAAGCATCTAAGTTTAATAAACCTAAATTCCAAAATGATATAAGTCTTATTGTGCAATTGATTAGTGTTACAAAAGAGTCGGTGCCGATAATTTGTCCTCCGACCAAACCATTGGCAGCAAGTGCAGTTAATAAAACTGATCCTGGGCCTAAAATTACTCCACTGATTGTACCATAAAACACCGCCATCATTCCTAAACCAAACCATCCAATATTTAAATTTATTTTTTTAAATACTCTTCTTAAAATAACAATAAATGCTAAACCGAAACCTAAACAAAAATATAATGTTTTTTCTGATACCGCTGCATAGAAATTTGTTCCTGCTATTAAAAAAGGGGTAGAAACGATTGCAAAGTAAAAACCTTTTTTCCAAAAAATATTTTTTCTGTAATAATACATTCTTGATAAGTTCGAAAATAAGACAAACACAGACATTAATGGGACTAAAAGTTTTACAGGTATAAAAGGAGAAACTAATAAACCTAAGGTCATACCTCCTCCATATCCAGAGATCCCTGATATAACTGAGGCAAAAAAAGCAGTTAAGATTAATATTGAGAGTTCTAAAAAACCAAGGCTTGCAAAAAGAGCAGCTATATCAAAACTTGACTCCATTTACTCTTTTAAGTTCAAATTACAGAGTTTAATTAATTCATCTATTGTAAAGTCTTTATGCAGGATTAAATTAATTAAATCATCAGTTTGACTTGTTTTGAATACTTCCAATAGTCGTTTTGATTTTGATACAATATCTTTTTCATCCATTGGATTATCTGGAGTACCCCTAACTGACTTGGCATGGTAAAATAATTCTTTATTATTTCTAAATTTTATTCTAATTTTAGATTGCCTTTCAGGCCTTGCAATCGCTAACTCGTCGCTTGAAACCGCTTTAATCTTTTTTCTTAAACTCACAACTTCAGGATCATTAAATAATTTTTCATCATGAGCCTCTAAATAACCCATTTTCTTTTTAATTAAATGAACAGCTATTAAATGTTGAGCACTTATTGATAGAATTTCTCTATCATTTACAATGTGATACCTATCTGAAGGTATATCTACAACTAATTCAGTTATGTCTCTATGATCAAATTTATTATTTTTTAATAAATATTCTATAGCATCCATCATTGATTGAATTGGTGATCCTACTGACCATTTTTTTAGGGAAGCAGTATCAATTTTAAAATTCTCTCCAAGTTTTTCAATGATCAGTTTCGGATTTGGATTATGGGCAAATCCTTCATGAAATCCTCTTTCACCTAATAGAGGATCTGTTACTGATGTAAAATTTTCTTTTGCTAAGAGAGCTGAATAAATTGCATTTCTAGTTGTCATACCTGAAAACACGAATGCTTTCTCAATATGATCAGGGTCTCTATTCCAACATGCTAATCCTGAAGTTTGTTGAACCGTGTATGATAAAAGATAATTACATTGTTCATGAGTTAGTTTAAGTAGAGCACCTGCTGAGGCAGCACAGCCAAATATTGGCCCGATACTATGAGTAGCAAAAATAGAAGTCTTAGGCGTTTTATATCCCAAGCTTGTTGTAATTCTCACACCTACGTCATAACCTAAAGCGATTGCTTTAATAATTTCTTTACTACTTAAATTCTCTCGTTCAGCTACAGCTAAGGTAGCAGGGACGATAGCACAACCTGGATGAAACCTGCCCTCTGTTGTTGAGTCATCAGTCTCATTTGCATGCGCAGCCATTCCATTAGAGAAACCAGCATTAATTGCCGAAACTTTTATATCGCTTCCGAGCAATGTGGACTCTTTTACACCACCTTGTGCTTTTGAGAATTGAAAAGCTTTTTTTCCAGGCGGGAGCAGTCTACCAGTAAGTATAGATACTAATGTATCTAATAGATGAAACCGAGTTTTAAACTCTGTTTTTTGTGGCAAGTCATTACTTAAAGCTTTAGAAATATATCTAGTTAATTCTTGTTGTACGTCCATTAATAAATTCCTTTAATTATATTATTATCTAAATTCAAAAAACCCTCTTTACAATTCACATTAAGTTTTTTTACATCATCTTGGTTTAAATTACTTAAATTATCAATCAAATTTAAAAATCTTTTTTCTTCTTTTTCTTCGACAATATTTTTAAACAATTTTTGCATCTTATTAATATAGTTTTTCCTAACGAAAGGTGTTTTGCCTTTAGGATGTGCATTTGCATAATCTAATTGGTCAGTAATTTTATCATTATTATTTAATATAATCTCAACTTTTGCCCCTTGAGCTTTCTTTAAAGGATCACTCACATCATAATATTTCTTATTCCATTCATCACTTTCGAAGGTTTCAATTTTATTCCATAAATCAACAGTTTCTTTTCTTTTTTTTCTTTTTTCTGTGTAACTCTTCTCGTGGTGCCATTCACCATCTTCAAGTGCCACTGCAAATATATACATGGCAGAGTGATCGAGTGTTTCTCTTGAGGCCTCAGGACTATATTTTTCTTTATCATTACTTCCGCTTCCCATTACTATGTGGGTGTACTCTTTCGTAAATATATTAATTTTTCTAATTTCCTTAGTATCTTTAATTTTTTTTCTCATATTAAACGCTAAATCAATTAACGAGTTTCCGTGATATCCAGCTGAATGTTCTTTTGTAAAAGTATTAAAAATTCCTTCTCTTGGTTCATTTGACTCAGGAAGTTGAATTTTAATCTCTTCATTAATTTTTTTTAATAAAATTTGAACAATTCCATAATCGCCTTCCCATACCGGACTTGGAGAAGTATCTCCCCTGATCGCTCTGTCTATTGCATCAATTGCATTTTTTCCTACTAATCCAGGAGCATATGCTTTCCAACTTGACAACTTTCCTTTTCTTCCTTGTCTTGTAAAAACCGAGGTATGAGCACTCCATTGTATTGCTTGGTAAATTGTTTCAGTATCAAGTTTCAGTAGTTTACCTAAGCCACTTGTAATAGCTGGACCTAAATGACCAACGTGATCTATTCGGTTAGGATTAAGGGCTATAGACAAAGATAGCCTTAGTTGTGTCTCGTAACTAGTGGCTATTGCTTTGACTAATTCTTCTCCATTACAATTTTTTTGCTGAGCTACAGCTAGTATTGTTGGAATACAATCACCAGGATGACATGTTTCTTTAGCCATTATATTGTCATGAAAATCTAATTCTCTTACAGCAACAGCATTTGCCCATGCTGCCCACTGACAATCATATTTTTTATTTTGGTCTAAACCAAAAAGAGTAGACCCAGAATTATTTTCAAACTTCATTGCTTGAGCTCTAGCAATTTTTACCGCTTTATTATTCAATGCAGCGATTGCAACCCCTGCGTTATCTATAATTCTATTGCCAACCATATCCGAAATTTCTTTAGTTAAATTCCAATCTTCTGCAGCCATATTTGCAATGAGCCATGCAAGTTGATTTTGTTTTTCTAATTTTGTTCCAGGTTTTTGAAGTTTAATTGTGTATGATTTCATAATATGAAATGACATTTTACATATTGAACTTAAGTCTAATATCGTGTTAACTTTTGTCAATTATATATAACAACTAACAAACAAAATGGGAGAATATATGATAAGATTAATGAAAAAGTTTTTTGCTTTATCTACATTCTTATCTGCCCTAACTTTTGCTGCAATTGCAACAACGTCTGCTAAAGCGGAAACTTTCGCTACAAAAGAGTGTGATCCAATACAAGTAGTAATTCACGCTTCTTATGGAGGTGGAACTGATACGACTGCAAGAATGATGTCTATTAGATCTAGAAGAACTTTAAAAGCTGATATGCAAATTGTAGGTAAAAGAGGTGGATCAGGTGCTAAAGCTCAAAACTACACTTTAACGAGACCAAAAGATGGTTGTACAATAATGGCTCTAACTGAGTCTCACTTGTATACTATGGCTAGAGGAAAATCTGACATGAAGATCGATGATCTTGTTGGAGTTGCTAGAGCTATGGAAGAACCAACTTTTATTGTTGTTAACGCTAAAAACAAAGAGTTAAGCACAATTAAAAAGTTTATCAAAAGATCAAAAAAGAAACCTATCGTAACTGCTATCGCATCTATTGGAGGAACAGAGCACATTGGAATGTATAACTATTCTAAAACTGCAGATGTACCTTTCAAAGCGGTATCATTTGGATCAGGAGCACAAAGCTTACAAGCATTAGCTTCTGGTAAAGTAGAGGCTTCTTTACTTAACCCTTCTGAAGCAGCAGCTTTAATTGAAGATAAAAAAATTAAAGCAATTTTATTGTTACATGACAAAAAAATGGCTGACTATCCAAAAGTACCAACTTCATACTCAATGGGTCATGAAGTAAAAGTTGTAACTACAAGAGGTTACGCTGTGCTTAAAGGAACGCCTCAAGATAGAATTGATGCGCTTTCAAAAGGAATGGTAAAAGCTATGCAACATGAAACTTTTGGAAATTATCTTAAAGGTGCATCTCTAGACCCTAAAACTAGCCCAGCTGGTACAGAGGTTTGGGATAAGCAACTTAAAGAAAATTACAAAAAAGCTGCAGAAGCTCTTAAAGGTTTAGGTTTAACTAATTAGTTAATGTCTGACCAAAAAAAAATACATGATTTCGCGCCCAGAACTTTGGGCGCGGGATTTGTTCATAAAAGAGATTTAGTGCTCGCGATAATTTTAGTCGCGTTTGGAGCCTTTATGTATTATGAGGCTAGTAAGTTTCCTGAAGCACCAGCAATATTAGGAGATACGCTTAACGCTGATGTATTTCCAAAAATGTTGATTACAATAATGTTTTTGTTGGTTGCAATTATACCTTTCGAATTTAAATTAACCCCTGAAAAAGTAGCTAAGATTGATAAAGATCGGGATGATAAAACTTTAACAATTACTTGGTTAACGATTTTACTACTATTAACAATAGTATCTTTTGCTGAATTTTTAGGAGCTGTAGTAACAATGGTTATTACTTGCTTGGCACTTCCGCTTCTGTGGGGTGAAAGGAATTATATTGCAGTAATTATTTATTCAATCTTATTTCCTGGATTTGTTTACTTATTATTTAATAAACTCTTAGGTTTATATTTTAACCCGGGTATTTTGGAGGCATTCAAATAGTATCATGGAAGATGTATTAAGAGGTTTTCAATTATTAATGGAGGTGCAAAACCTAGCCTTAATTTTTGGCGGGGTCTTGATTGGAGTATTAGTTGGTGCTTTACCAGGACTAAGCTCTCCAATGGCTATAGCTTTACTAATGCCATTTACAATTAGTTTAGATCCGGTAGCTTCAATATCAATGATGGCTGCTCTATATTGTGCAGGAACTTTTGGAGGCTCCATCACAGCAATATTAATTAATGCACCAGGAGCACCACCAGCGGTAGCTACTGCTTTAGATGGATACATGATGGCAAAAAATGGTGAACCAGGAAGAGCTCTTGGTTTAGCGGCGATCTGTAGTGTCTTAGGTGGAATTTTTGCAATTATAATATTTTTGTTTGCTACTCCACTATTAGCAGAGATAGCTCTTAAATTTGGGCCAGTTGAATATTTTGGTCTAACATTATTTGCTTTATCTATGTTAGCCGCAATGAGTGGGAAATCATCTATAAGAAATTTAATAGCTGGAGCTATGGGAGTTTTAGTATCAACAATAGGTGTACACTTAGCAACTGGTGTAGAAAGATATGAATTTGGTGTTCCTGAATTAACAGAAGGAATTAAGTTTGTCCCAGTTCTAATAGGACTTTTTGCAATGTCGGAATTACTCAATCAATCAAAAACATTAAATGCAGCAGTAGAGAGAATGTCAGCGAAAGCTTTAAAACTTCCAACAATAGCAGAACTTAAAGAATTAAAAGGTACAATTTTAAGATCATCCGGATTAGGGACATTCATAGGTATTTTACCTGCTGAAGGAGCGACTGTAGCTGCAATGATGGGTTACAATGAAGCGAAAAGATTTTCTAAAACTCCAGAAAAATTTGGTACGGGATGTGCCGAAGGTATCGCTGGGCCAGAAGCTGCCAATAATGCTGCAGCTGGAGGAGCGATGGTTCCAACCCTAGCTTTAGGAATACCTGGTAGCGGAACAACAGCACTAATTTTGGCTGCATTAGTAATGCATGGTTTTCGACCAGGACCTTATTTAATTTCAGAAACTCCACACTTAGTTTATGCAATATTTGGCGCAATGTTATTTGCTAACTTTGCCTTTTTAGGAATTGGTTTAGTGGGAGCCAAGTTCTTTTCATATGTAAC
This sequence comes from uncultured Pelagibacteraceae bacterium, assembly GCA_902523185.1. Classification (GTDB taxonomy): domain Bacteria; phylum Pseudomonadota; class Alphaproteobacteria; order Pelagibacterales; family Pelagibacteraceae; genus Pelagilacustribacter. The sequence continues at coordinate 65,690 of CABYYJ010000004.1, forward strand.
GTTTATTCCAAAAAGATTTTTGTGGCCATCGGTGTTTATTTTCTCTTTAATCGGATCGTATGCATACAGCTCAGCAATATTTGATGTTTGGGTAATGCTAATTTCAGGTATCATTGGATACTTTGCATTGAGAAACGGATTTTCTCCAGCTCCATTTGTAATGGGACTGATATTAGGAAAAATGGTAGAGGAAACATTCACTCAATCAATGGTGATTTATGAGAGTAACTTTTTCAATTTCTTTGAAAGTGGAGTGTTTATCTTCTTCATAATTCTTACGTGCATAAGTCTTACAACACCTTTCTGGGGCACAATCCGCAAAAAATTAGCTGCAAAAAAAGTTGAGTAGGGATTTCAATAAAAACAAAGTTGCAGTTCTTACTGGCGCAGCAAAGAAAATTGGAAGATCAACAGCAATAAAATTAGCAGAGCAAGGTTTTAATATACTTATTCATACTGGTGGCAAGAGTATCGTGGAAGCTAAAGATACAATAAAATCACTTGAAAAATTTAAAATTAAATCAAACTACGTTACAGGGGACTTAGCAAATTTAGAAACAATCAACATCATTAAAGATGCAGCTTTAAAACTAGGAACGCCATCTGTTCTTGTAAATAATGCCGGATTGAGAATCCATGAGCATTTTGAAAAGATAGATTATAAAGATTGGAAAAAAGTTATGACTGTGAATGTCGATGCTTCATTTTTATGTGCTCAAGCTTTAATTAATTATATGGTAAAACAAAAATGGGGACGGGTAATTAATATTGGTGGTTTATCAGCACATATAGGGGCAAAAGAAAGAGCTCACGTTGTAACTTCAAAAGCAGCTTTAGTTGGTTTAACAAAAGCTATTAGTATGGAATTTATAGAGAGAGGTGTAACTTGTAATTGTGTTGTTCCTGGATTTATTGAAGATTTTGATAGCAAAGAAACTAAACTAAGTGGTCACTGGTTGCGCCACCCTCAAACACCTAGCTTGGTACAAAATAGATTTGGAAATCCAGACGAAGTTGCGGAAGTCATAGCGAATCTTTGCAAGAAAGAAGCTGATTATATAAATGGACAGACTCTTCATGTGAATGGTGGTAGTTATACTCCATGACAATTTCAGAGGATTTTTCTAAATGGGCAAAAAATTTATCGACTAAAGATATTTCTGATAAGTCAAAGAAGACTTTAAATTATCTTATAAAAGATATTTGTGGCATTATACTCTCTGCAAGAAATGAAAATTATGTTCAAAGTCTTGTCAAAGCTTATAAGGGATCAGGAAAATTTATTTCATTAGGACATGGGAGTGACTTTGATATTTCCTCCTCTGCTATAATTGCGGGTACTGCTGCACATGGTGAAGACTTCGATGATACATTTGAAGGAAATCCTATGCACGTTGGTGCTTGTATGATTCCAGCTATATTAGCTGCAGCGCAGAGATTTAATTTAAATGGTGATCAGATTTTAAAAAGTTTAGCTATTGGTACAGAGTTGATGTGCAGATTAGCCTTAGTAGCGCCAACTGCTATGCACAAACAAGGTTTTCACCCTACCGCCGTTTGTGGTACCTTTGGTGTAGCAGCTGGCCTCTCATCTGTCTTAAATTTAACAGAAAAACAGATGGTATCTTCATTAGGAATAGCTGGTAGTTTTACTTCAGGCATTATCGAATATCTTGCAGAAGGTTCTTGGACAAAAAGAATTCATCCTGGATGGTCTGCCAACTCTGGAATAAATTCTGTTTTAATAGCTCAAACAGATTTTTATGGACCTAGAACTGTTTTCGAGGGTGATCACGGTTTTTTTAGCGCATTTGCAATTAAAGAGGTAAAAAGAGAATATTCTAAATTGACTGACTCTCTAGGTTCAAGGTGGGAAATAGAAAATTTGGCTTTTAAACCATTTGCTTGTGGAACAATGGCTCAGCCATTTGTAGATTGCGCGATTAAACTAGGGGATAAAATAAAAGACTTTAAAAAAATTAAATCAATAAAGGCAAAAGTTGGAGAGGGTACAGTACATCGGTTATGGGAGCCTTCTAAAGAAAAAAAGAAACCTTCCACACCATATTCTGCAAAATTTTCTGTTCCTTACTGTGTTGCAGTAGGCTTTTTAAGAAAAGATGCAGGATTAAAAGAGTTTGATGAAAAAAGTATAAATGATAAAGAAATTTTAGATTTAGCTAATAAAGTTGAATATGAAGTTGACCCAAATGATGAATATCCAAAAAATTATACTGGAACTTTGACTTGTATTACTGAAGAGGGAGAATTCACTGAACATCAACCTTGTTTTAGAGGAGGTAGAAAACAACCCTTGACAGAAAATGATATTGATAAAAAATTTAATGCAAATCTTAATTATTCTAAAATAAATGAAAGCGAAAAAAATAATATTAAAGATTTTATTAAAAATATTTTTACGAAGCCAAACTTTTCAAAAATTTTAACTAAATAAAATGGAATATTCTATTTTATTACCTCAAACGATTTCAACTAACAGTGCAATATTTTTAATTTTTTTTAATTTTTTAACATGTTTTATATCAACCGCGCTTAGTCTAGGTGGAGGAATGTTGATGCTTGTGGGATTATCATTTATTTTACCAGCAACGGCTTTAATACCTGTACACGGGCTAATACAGCTTGGGTCTAATTTTGGAAGAATTTTTGTTTCAGTTAAAGATTTAGATAAAAAGATTATTATGCCTTTTGTTATTGGAACAATAGGGGGCTCTATTTTTGGAGCAAATGTAGTTGATTATCTATCTCCTGGAGTAGGACAAGTTGGGGTAGGTTTATTTATATTATATTCTTTATTCGGCACTTTCCCCCCACTAGGAAAAAAATATATTTTAGTTGGGGCTATCGCTACTACAATTATGTCGATGTTGTTTGGCGCATCAGGACCAATAGTTTCAACTCTGATAAGAAATATGGGTTTTAATCCTACAAAGCATGTGACAATTCATGGGGCATTCATGACTTCACAACACCTATTTAAATCTATTGGTTTCTTTTTCATTGGTTTTGCTTTTCAAGAATATATTCTACTCGTAGCGACAATGATTTTTGTAGGTTTTTTTGGTACTTATTTTGGAAAAAAAGTATTAATTTCAAAAGGTAAACACTACTTTCAAAAAGTTTTAACAATTATTTTACTATTAGGCGGAATAAGAATTATTTACTTGGGTCTACAAAATTTAAATTTATTATAGTTTAAAATAATACTTCACCTCTCATTAAAGGTCTAAAAGTTCTAAAAAAAATTGCAGATTTTGCAAAAGGCTTACCATTTTTATTTTCGATTATTGCACCTGCTGTCATTATACCTGATGGGTTTCCTGCACGTAATTCTAAAGGATCTGAATTTTTTCTTTTAACTTTATTTGGAATAGTCCCATCAATAGCCGCAGCAACCCCTATATTTACACCTGCAGTACCCATTATAGCTTTATGAGTTTTTTCCATTGAAAACATTCTAGTTGTAATATCTTGATCGTTGGAACTAATTTTTGTTTTATCTAAACTTACATAATCTTTCGGAGAAGTTACAATTCCTATTCGAGGTGTATTCATTGGAGCTTCATTTTCAGAATTTGAAAGGCCTATGATATGTGCGGATTTTCTTCTAATTTTTTGAATTAAGTTCATTTTGTCAGTTTTAGCGTCAAGCTCATCTGGCGTTTCTGTCCCCTTAAGACCTATATCTTCTGCAAGTAAATATACTAATGGGGTAGCGGCATCGATAATGCTTACTTTTATTTTTCCATAATCTTTTATTTCAATTTCATCTATTACATTCCCAGTTGGAAGAAGTTTACCTGTTCCTGATCCTCCTGGTTCAATATAGTCTAATCTAACTTTAGATCCTGAGCCATGAACGCCAGCAATTGAGTAATCTCCTTCAATTAAAGGTTTCCCATCTTTTACTTGAAAAGTTGAATGTATGATCTTATCAGTATTGACTTGATAAATTCTAACCAAATTCTCTCCCTCTTTTGGTTTTATTATGCCTTCTTGAACTGCATATGGACCAACAGCGCCAGATAAATTACCACAATTGTTGTTCCACTCCGCAATAGGTTTATCTATAGCAATTTGAATAAAATTATAATCTATGTCAGCATCATCTCTCTCTGAAGGGCTTATTATTACGCATTTTGATACTGAAGATACTCCACCTCCCATCCCATTAAGCTGTCTTTGATTTGTATCTGGACTGCCAATAACTTTTAAAAATAATTCATTTAATTTATTTTGATCGGAAGTGGGCAAATCTTTTTTCTGAAAAAAAACACCTTTGCTAGTTCCACCTCTATAGTAAGTAGCTTTAATCCATTTTTGGCTCATTATATTTAAGCTTCCTTATAAGCGGTTGGCAAAATACCGCCGTTCTTCCAAAAGACAACTTCTTCAGGAACATCTAATCTGACATTTAGTTTTATATCAATTACGTCTCCTGTTTCTTTGTGAATTTTCATTTGCACTTTCTTTGTATTATCACTTATTTTATCGAGACCTAAGATACTAAATTGATCATTACTTTGTATTCCTATTTCTTCAATTCCTTGCCCTTTTTCAAATTCTAGTGGCAATAATCCCATACCAATTAAATTAGATCTGTGTATTCTCTCAAAACTTTTAGCCACAATTGCTCTCACTCCAATTAATAAGGGACCTTTTGCAGCTACATCTCTTGATGAGCCGCAGCCATAATTTTCTCCAGCAATAACTATTATTTCTTTGTTCTCTTTCTTATACTCCATTGCAACTTCATAAAGTCTTTTCACTTTATTTTCTGGATATTTAACAGTTAAACTTCCCTCTTGATTAGGTGTCATCAAATTTCTAAGTCTTAAACTTGCAAAAGTTGATCTTGCAACAATCTCATGATTAGCTCTTCTGGTTAAATAATTATTAAAATCTTTTGAATCAATTCCAAGCTCTGTTAAATAATCCCATGCAGCAGTACCTTTAGTGATAACACTCGATGGTGAAATATGATCTGTTGTAACTGAGTCTCCTAAAAGCACAATTGGTCTTGCTAATTTTATATCTTTGATTTCGTTATCTTCAGCCTTCTTCATATACGGTGGTTTTTTAATGTAAGTGCTATCAGGCCAATCATAATTATTTGAGTTTGAAACATTTAAATTTTCCCATAATTCTCCGCCATCATTAACTTCTTTATACTTTTCTTTAAAAGTTTCAGATTTATAAAATTGGTCTATAATCTTATTCACTTCATTATTTGAAGGCCAAACATTTTTAAAATAAATATCATTTCCTTTAGAATCTTTTCCTAAAGCATCTTTAGATAAATCTTTTTTTACTGAACCAAGAATTGAAAATAAAACTACTAACGCAGGAGATGCTAAGTAAGATGCTCTTATATTTGGGTGTATCCTACCTTGAAAATTTCTATTTCCAGATAAAACTGCAACAGAAAAAACTTTTTCTTTTTCAATTGTGTTTGCTAAGTTCTCTTCTAATGGACCTGAACTTCCATTACAAGTAGTGCAACCAAATCCAACAACGTTAAAACCAAGTTCATCTAAATATTTTTGCAAACCAGATTTTTTTAAGATTTCAGCTGTAACTTTACTTCCGGGTGCAAAAGAGGTTTTTATTTTATTTTTCTTTTTAAAACCAAGGTTAATTAATTTTTTTGCAATTAAACCTGCTGCTATAACATTTTTTGGATTTGCAGTATTTGTACAGCTTGTAATAGCAGCTATCATAATATCTGCATCTTTGATTTTATAACCTTGAGTGGGTACTTCGAATTCGTCATCCCTGAGATCTTTGCTATAAAGCATTTTAGAATGTTTATTAATTTCTTTTGAGAATTTTTCTAAATCAATTTTATCCTCAGGATTTTTTGGCCCTGACACACAAGGCTCTATCGTAGACAAGTCTAAATCTAGAACTCGATTATACTCTGGAGTAGTATTAGATTTTCTCCATAAATTTTGGTACTTCGAATATTCTTCAACAATTTTTATTTCCTCTTCTGTCCTCCCTGTCATACTCAAATAATTTAAAGTTGATTTATCTACAGGAAACAGAACTGCTGTTGCACCATACTCTGGAGCCATATTTGAAATAGTTGCTCTATCACCAACAGTCAAATTTTCAACTCCTTCACCACAAAATTCGATAAAACTACCCACTACTTTGCTGTCTCTTAATAACTTTGTTATATACAAGACTAAATCTGTTGATGTAATTCCCTCTTTAAGTTGCTTTGTTAAATTCACACCTACGACCTCTGGTACAGACATTGGTATTGTTTTTCCTAACATTGAAATTTCTGCCTCTACTCCGCCAACACCCCAACCTAAAACTCCTATAGCATTTACCATTGGCGTATGACTATCAGTACCAATGCAAGTATCAGGGTGAATTAAATTTAAATTTTTCTTTTGCTCTCTCCAAACAACTTTAGATAAATATTCAATATTTACTTGATGGCAAATTCCTACTCCAGGTGGAATAACATTTACTTTATCCAAATATTTTGAGCACCATCTTAAAAAAGAAAAACGTTCAGAATTTCTTTCATATTCTTTTCTCAAATTTTCAATTTCAGCTTTATCACTACCAAAATGATCTACTTGTAATGAGTGATCAATTACTAGATCAACAGGCACATTCGGTTGAATATCTTTTGAGTTTATTCCTTTTTTTTGCAAAGCCTCTCTATAAGCAAGAAAGTCTACTAACATGACTTTACCTAAGATATCATGACTTAAAATCCTATTTGGAGCAAAATTTATAGGCTTTCCTAATTTTTTCTTTAAAATTGATTTTACTTGCTCTTCGGCATTGTTGTTTAGACCTAACAAATTTTGCCGAATAATGTTTTCTATTAATATTCTATAAGTATAGGGAACTTTATCTATGTCTTTAATGTTACTTATATCTACAAAATCATATTCTTTATTATTAATACTAATTTTTTTAAAATCTTCAGGTATCATAGAATTTCTTTTAACTTATTAATAAAAAGAATTATATAATATACTTAAAAAACTTAAAAATAATAGGCTATAACAGCTCAAATAATTATGAATTCAAGAAAAAGATATAAAAAATCTGAATTAATTAATTTTACATATAATATTTTGAAGAAAGTAGGCTTAAATAATTCAAATTCTAAAATAATTTCAGATTTAATTATAAGAGCAGATGAAAGAGGAGTTTGGTCACATGGTATAGTTAGACTACCGGTATATGTAAATAGAATTGAGAAAAAAGCAGCTAAAAAGAATCCAAATTTTAAATTCAAAAAAATTTCAAATAATATTTTTCATTTATCCGGAGATAATGGTCTTGGGTATTTAGCTGCTAATGCAGGTGTAAAAAAATGTGTTTCTTTAGCCAAAGAAAAAGGTATAGGTCTAGTTGCGATAAGTAAAAGCAATCATTTCGGCATGGCCGCCAATTATTTAGAATTTGCAACAAAAAATAAATGTATTGCATGGGTATACACCAATGCTTCAAAAGCATTACCGCCTCACGGTGCTATGGCTCCATTTTTTGGTACAAGCCCTTTTGCATTTGGATGTCCGACAAAAAATAAAAATAAGCCCTTTATCTTAGACATGGCTTCATCCTCCGTAGCAAGGGGTAAATTAAAATTTGCAGCTCAAAAAAAAATCAAAATACCTTTCGGATATGCTTTAGATAAATTTGGGAAACCTACCAATGATGGGTCAAAGGCTTTTGAAGGTATTATGTTGCCTTTTGGAGGCATGAAAGGTGCCGGTATATCCTGGATGATGGATATAGTAGCAGGTATTTTTACTGGGGCAAACCATAGTGGCAAAGTTAAAAATGCAATCAATGATTTTTCTGGCCCGTCAAATGTAGGTCACTTAATGATTTGTATGAGGACAGATTTATTTCAGTCACATAATAGTTTTATAAAAAAAATTGAATTTGGTTTTAAAAAAGTAAAAAAACTGAAAAAGGCAAAAGGTTTTAAGACAATTATGCACCCAGGAGAACCAGAATATTTAAATTATCTTTCAAATAAAAAAAAAGGTATTAGTCTGTCCAAGGGTATAATTGTTGAGCTCAATAAACTAGCACAAAAATATAAAGTAAAGACTCCTTTTAAAATTTAGCTGCTGATTCTCCTGCAATTTTTCCAAAAACTGCTCCAGACGTAAGCCCACTACCTCCGGGATAATTAAAATAAAAAATTCCACCAATTATCTCGCCTGCTGCAAACAACCCTTTAATAGGTTTTCTAAATTTATTTAAAACCTGGCAGCTTTTATTTACCTTTAATCCTCCAAAGGTAAAAGTTATTCCACATGTTACACCATAAGCATAAAATGGCGGCTTATCAATTAAGTTTGCCCAATTAGTTTTATTTATTTTTAATCCAATTGTTTTTTTTCCGTCTTTAATTGTTGGGTCAAACTTAATATTTTTTGTAACAGCATTATTATATAAAAAGATTGTTTTTAAAGCTTTCGATTTGTTAATTCCTTTGATCTTATGTATCAAATCTTTAATAGAGTTAGCCTTTACCATTGTTGCAGATTTTACATCATACTCTGGATATAACATATGGCGTACTTTTTTATCAAAAATTTGCCAACCAACTTGTTTAGGTTGGTTTATCACTTCACGTCCAAACTTAGCATAAGTAAAATTTCTAAAATCTTCTCCTTCATCAACAAATCTTTCGCCTTTCAAATTTAAAACTATTCCCCAAGGATAACTAATTTTTCTATACTTATTGCTAATTTTTAAGTCACTAAACTCAGGACCATTCATGTCATGGAAAACCGCGTGACATCCTGACCAGTTCCCAAATGGCATAGCTCCGATTTTCAAGGCCATACTTAATCCATCACCTGTATTGTGTCTTGTTCCTCTTACTTTAGCTGCTTCCCAGCCCACACCTAAATGCTTCTTTCTCATTTTTGAGCTAGACTCGAACCCACCACAGGCAAGTATCACAGATTTTGAAAATATTTTCTTAATCTTTTTTTTATGTAATATTTTTACACCACATACAATTTTTTTTTCATAAATTAATTCAGTTACTGCTGTATCGTATTGAATTTTAATTCCATTTTTTTTTACTATGTTCAATAATGAGTCGACTAGCTTTTCACCTTGTCCGTTTACTTCTAATGTGAGGCCGCCCCAATACTTCATTATTCCGTTTACTTTAAAGGATTGTCTTCCTTTTATTGGTTTAAATTTTAAACCTTTTTTACTTAACCAATGTATTGTCTCGAAGCTTTTTGAGGTTAATGTTTTAGACAAATATTTATCCGTCTTTCCTTGAGTAACTTTGTTCATATCTCTTAGGAAATTTGAAGAAGTATACTTACCATAATCAATTTTTTTTGTATGCTTTAAGTTAGGAATTATTTTTTTTAAATCTGAAAAACCTTTATAAGCAAATCTGTAAGCTCCATTGGTGTATCTGCTATTACCACCGCGATCTTTTTTTGAAGCCTTCTCTAGAACTAAAATATTTTTTGCACCATTTTCTTTTGCTGATATTGCCGCAGAAAGAGCAGCATTTCCCGCTCCAACAATTATTAAATCAAAAGTATCCATTACTTTGTTTTATTATATTTATTTAAAAGATAAAGATAAATTTTGTTTTACAATATAAAACTAAAAATCTATTATGAAACGGATAGCAATATTTTGAAAATAATTATTTAGATAAAAGCTTACTTAATTTAGAAATATCTTTTACTTTTTCAAGATTTCTCACCAATGCAATAAGGGCTTTTGATTTTTTTGATGGCCACTTAGCGAACTCACAACAACCTAAAAATTTGTCTGCAACTTCATCGTAAGACATTGGAATCATAGGGCTTCCTTTACCAAAATCTCCACGACCAGATATTTTCTTTCCATTTTTTAAATGTATATCGATTATTGTAGTCATTTTGTCGTATCCAGCTGCCTCAGCAACTTTGTTCTTGTAAAAATTGACTTTTCTTAGCATTTGCTGCACATCTGGTTTGTTTATTCTTTTGTCTTGATACTCAGGAATATAAGCACGTCTTTGAACTAAAAGGATAGCCATCGAATATTCCATACTAAACTTCGCTTGGAATTCGTTTGTAGGTCTATGGTGGATTAAAGCGTTTTGCATATTATGGTTAGTGCCTACATCAACCTTAACAACTTCATTTGGCTTGATGTCATGTTTCAAAATTAATTCAAGCATTTTTGTCATTCCTGGATGTGTTAATGAACCACAAGGGTGAGGTTTGATTGAAACACCAGGTTTCGAAAAAGTCCATGGTCTTCCAAGCTGGCCCTTTACTGAATTTAAATTGTAGCCTCCACCATGAGCTTGGAAAAACCCTCTTGGTGACTCCAAAATTTTATCAGTGGCTGACCATCCAAAACCGACTAAGTCGCAAGCAACGACACCACTTTCAGCAGCTCTCCCTGCGTGTAATGGTTTTGTCATTGTACCAAAATTTTCTCTTAAGCCAGCGCTCATTGTAGCTGCGATAGCTAAAGATTGTTGGATTTGAGATACATTATAACCTCTAATTTTTGCAGCAGCAGCAGCAGAAGCTAAAGTCCCACAAGTTGCTGTCGAATGAAAACCATGTTGATAGTGCCTTGGCGACATTGCTTCAGAAACCTTACATTCAACATCCACACCAATTAAGTATGCATTTAAAAAAGCTTTACCATTAATTTTTTTTAACTCACCCTCAGCAAAAGCACTTGGTAAACAAGGTGCAGTTGGATGTGTCAACAAGCCATAAACTCTATCTTTTTGAACAGCTAATTGAGTATCATCGTAGTCATCAGAGTGTATTCCGGTACCGTTGGCTAAAGCAGCAAATCGAGATGTCACTTTCATTTTTGAACCAATTACAGTAGCTCTTCCTTTCGCAGAGTTATTTTTAATATGTTTAAATAAATAATCTCCAGTTCTTGCAACTGATCCTGATAAAGCTAACCCGAAACCATCTAAAATGTGTTTTTTAGCTAACTCAACAACGTTTTTAGGAATTGATTGATACTTATTTTTTTTAACAAATTCGGCAACGTACTTTGTAAGATTTTTTCCTTTATCTGATTTAATATTTGGTGTGTAAGCTTTTCCCATAACAATTTGTAGTGATTTCTTAGTTCAGCAAAAAAAATATAGATTGTCAACAAATTTTATAATATAAAATGTCTGTTTCACAATGCAAAACACATGAGTAACATTAAAGTTCTAGACAAAACTTTTCAGATTTTAAATTCATTTGATGATGCTAACAAAAGTGTTTCTTTAAAAGAACTTTCCTCAACCACAAAGCTAAATAAATCTACAATTTTAAGGATTTGTAACTCACTAATTAAATACAATTTTTTAATCAAAAATGAAATTAATGGAAGCTATCGGTTAGGACCAGGTAGTTGGAAATTAGGTTCAATTTACAACTCAAACTTTAAATCAGGAGAAGAGATAAGGTCAATACTAAATAGAATACTGGAGTCTACGGGGCAATCAGCTGGGTATTGGGTAAAAGCAGGTAGTAAAAAAGTTTGTTTGTATAGAGTAAACTCAAAGTCGGAACTTAACCATTATGTAGTTGAAGGAACTACATTTGAGTTAAAATCGGCTACTGGAAAAGTAATAAAAGCTTTTACTCAAAATGATCAAGAGCTCAAAAATTTGATAAATAAAAAAGGTTATATCTATACTGCAGGAGAAAGATTGGATAACATAGCAAGTGTCGCTGTTCCAATATTTAACAATAAGGAAAATTTTACTGGTACATTAAGTATATCTGGTTGGAGACAATTTTTTACAAATAAATCAGTGGCAAAATTTTATAAAATTTTATCCGGGTATCAAAATCAAATGAAAAGACTTGTATCTAATGAATAAAAAAACTCAAACATTAAAAAAGTATTTTAATGATAAAAAATCTTATAAAATCCCAACTTGCCATGACCCTCTTTCTATTAAGTTAATTGAAAAAAAGGGTTTTAAAATTGGATTTATAGGAGGTTTCGCACTTTCATCTGCTAGCTTTGGGTATCCGGATGCTAGTATAATTTCTAGAAAAGAACTTGTTAAATCAACCAAACTAATTTGTAATCAATCAAAAATTCCAATTATTGTAGATGCTGATACTGGTTTTGGAGATTTGAAGAATGTTTTTAAAACAGTCAAGGATCTTTCTAACGCTGGTGCATCCGCTTTAATCTTAGAGGATCAGGTATTTCCAAAAATATGTGCCTTAACAGATAAAGTAAAATTGCTAGATATGAAAAATGCATCAAAGAGAATTAAAACAGCAATTAAAGCCTCCAAAAAAACAAAAGGTATTTTAATAATAGCAAGAACTGATGCTTTAACTACCAATTCAGTCAAAGAAGCTGTAATTAGAGCAAATTTATATAAAAAATTAGGAGCTGATGCAATTTTTATTACAGGGATTAATAATACTAAGCAAGCAGATCTAATTTCTAAAGAAGTTAAAAACATTCCACTTTTTATAAATATCACAGAAAAAATTAAATTTAATATGAATAAAATTAAAAAGAGTAGCTTTAAGTTTATTTTATATTCTCAACAGGTGCTAAATAGCTATGTCGACTCAACAAATCAAACACTCGACTTAATTAAAAAAAATAAAAACCCTAAATTCAAAAACAAAGCAAGCGATACCTTAAATTTACTAGAATTAAAAAGATATCTAAAAATAAAACAAAATTAATTATGAAAAATTATTATTTAGCAATGAAGAGAAGTTATAAGAGTATCTTAATAGGTATAGTAGGGGGCTATCTTGCTACATTAATAAATTTACCTCTACCATGGCTTTTAGGAGCTTTGTTGTTAAATCTTGTAGTATCTTTTACTAGTTACAAAATTACTTTTGATAAAAAAATTTTTCTTCCTGTTTTATTAATAATTGGTGTAATACTTGCTGGATCATTTAATATTTCATTACTATATAAAATCCATCTTTGGATTTACTCTTCTATCGCAATGATTATATGTACAATCGTTGGAACAGTAGTAGTTGCATTTTATTTTGTAAAAATTTGTAAATTTAAAAAATATGTCTCAACATTGGCTGCTTTACCTGGTGCATTTGTTGTTATATCAACTGCAATTAGCGATATTACAAATAATAAAAAAGAAAGAGGCCAAGTAGTTATTCCTCAAGCTACTAGAGTATTATTTGTTGTTCTTTTTTACCTTTTATATTTGTTACCCAAATAGGCTATCAAGAAATAGACTCTTTTGGAAATATTGCTACTTATAATTTAAGATATTTTCTGGAAATAATTTTTTTAATTATTGTTTCTTTAATTGGAACAAAAGTTTTAGAAAAATTTAGAATACCATCTGCTCCAATACTAGCAGCAATGATAGTCGCTGGTTTTTTCTATACCCTAGAACTAACAACTGCACGTTTCCCTGATATTTTTATTAATGTAGCCCTAGTTTTTTTAGGATCTGCGATTGGGTGTAGATTAAGTGGATTAGCACCCAAAGAAATATTATTTTTTTCTTTTCATGGTGCTATAATGTCAGCAATATTACTAGGTATTGCCGCTATTTTTGCTTACATTTTAAAAATATATTTAGGCTTTGACTTCATGGCTGCCTTTTTAAGTTTTGCTCCAGGAGGGCTTCATGAGGTAGTAGTTATAAGTGTAGCTTATGACATTGACCCATTATTTGTGACTTACCATCATTTTCTAAGAGTATTTTTTATAATTTTTTCTGTTCCATTTATTTTAAAGTTTTTAAGGAAAAAAAAATAAAATTGCATTAACCTTTTCAAGATATAAAATGAAAACTTTATGAATAAGAACTCAGAAATTAATCTCAAAGAACACAAAATTTTTTTTGTAGGTGGAAAAGTACAAAAAGTAAAAGATAACAATATTCTTAAAGGAAAAATGTATGTTGAAAGCTTTATACCAGCAAAATCAAATAATAAAAATATAATCTTAATCCATGGTGGAGGACAAAGTGGTTCAGGTTTTATAACTACTGCTGATGGAAGAAGAGGTTGGCTTCATGACTTTTTATCTCACGGTTATTCAGTCTACGTTGTTGACCAACCTGGTAGGGCAAGATCAGGCTATTCAAACACTCTCTATGGTGAATATATGGATAGAGAAACTAATATAGAGGATGCGGAGAGAAGGTTCACAGCCATGGCAAAAAAAGGTAATTGGCCTCAAGCAAAATTACACAATCAGTGGCCTGGAAATGGTTTGAGGGGAGATAAAATATTTGAGGAATATATGGCTTCCCAGGTCAATACGATGTCAGATCGAGTATATATCGAAGAAATGTCGAAGTTAGCACTCTCAGAACTCATTGATATAGTTGGAGAAACTGTTGTCCTTGGCCATAGCCAAGGAGGACCTTTTTGTTGGTTAGCTGCTGATGTTAGACCAGATAAAGTAAAAGCTTGTGTAGCTGTAGAGCCAAATGGGCCACCGTTTTTTAATGTTTCGTATGGCGGTATTAAACATAGTCATTTAAATAAACAAACTTTTAAAAAAAACGATTTCGATAAAAAATGGTATCAAACAAGCTTAGAACCAGATAGACCCAACGGAATTACGTATTCACCCCTTACTTATGATCCACCATTGAAGAACAATGAAAAACTTATACCTATAATTGATAAAAATAAAACTCCAGAAAATTTAGTGCAATGTTTTCTTCAAAAAGAACCTGCAAGAAAACTTGTCAATCTTTCAAAAGTTAAAATCTTAATTTTAACAGCAGAGGCATCTTATCACTCCCCTTATGATCATGGGACTAGCAATTTTTTAAAACAAGCAGGAGTTAAGCATGATTTTATTAGATTAGAAGATAATAATATTAAAGGGAATGGACACATGATGATGCACGAAAAAAATAGCTCAGATATTGCAAATTTTATTAATCAATGGATAAAAAAAGTATATTAAAAGAAAACGAAATAAGCGCTAAACAAACAATAAATCTTTTAAAAAATGACAAAAAAAATATCTCTTTTTTAGATATTAGAGAAAGAAAAGAATATGTTCATGGTTTTGCTTTTGGTTCGGTCAATTGTCCCCTCTCAAAATTTAAATATTTAATAAAGGAATTAGTTCCTGATTTAAATACTACACTAATACTAATTGGTTTAAAAAATAATATTCAAACAATTCAAATACAAAAAATACTTAAAAAAATGAAGTATCATAAGTCGTTTATTGTTAAAGGGGATTATAAAAATTGGAAAAAACTCAAATTTCCTTTTTGGGCGGGAGAATACACTTTTTCAAAAGCATTTGGTGAATGGATAGAAATTACCTCTAATATAAAAAATTTATATGCTAAAGAGCTTTATAAAATTCACAAAAAAAAACACAATTACTTACAAATTGACGCGAGACCTAAAAAAGAATTTGAAAAATTTTCTCTACCTCAATCAGTTCAATGTTCTGGAGGTGAATTACCGTGCTATATAAATAATAAAGAAAATTTAAGAAAAAATTATATTGTTCATTGTGCCGGTAGAACAAGGAGTATTATTGCATACCAAACATTAAAGGATTTTGATTTTAATAATAAAAAATATGTTTTAAATGGTGGAACACAAAACTGGGTGCTAGGTGGGTTTGACCGTAAATTTAAAAACCAATCAAAAATAAAATCTACAAAAATAAACTATAAAGATGATTTAAAATTAGCAAATAGCATCGCTAAAAAGTTTAAGATCCCATTAACTCAAATAAAAAGTAAAAATACTAATTTATATAATTTTCAAATACATTCTGAAATTAAAGATTTTAAACAAATAGCTGGTTGGAAACAAGTTAATGCAACGACACTAATACAAAGCACTGATAAATTTATATCATCAACAAATACTAAAATTTTAATATTTTCTAACATTCCAAGTTCTGCTGTTTTTACTGTTATATGGTTGAGACGAATGGGTTACCAAGCTATATGGCAGAAAAGTAATGCTCGTAAAATTAAAAAAACTTATAAATTAACAAAACCTGATCCCACTTATTTCTTTCCTAAAAGGCACCTTGGAAACAAATCTGACTCGAAAGGCTATTTAAATTGGGAGCATTCTTTAATACCAACAATTAAAAAATGGGGTTGTAAAAATCCATGGGTATCTGCAAATCAAAAAAATTTAAGCAAAGTTCAACATTCATTGCATAAGATTTACAAAAATTTCTAAGTGATTCAAATTATTGTAATTTTTCAGCAACTTCATAGGGTAAAATCTTCTTTATTATTGTAATAAGCTTATATATCTTAATTTCTTATGATTTTAGGCTTTATTGGAACAGGAAAAATATCTTCTTCTATTATTTTTGGTATTTTTAAATCTAAATTAAAAGTTAAGAAGATTTATATATCTTATAGAAACGCTATAATATCAAATAAACTAAAAAAAAAATTTAGGTTAATTCAAGTAATAAAAGATAATCAAGAAATCATAGATAAATCTTCTGTAATTTTTTTAGGTATAACGCCAAATGTAGGAAATAAGATTTTACATAAACTCTCTTTTCCAAAACATAAGAAAATAATAAGTCTTATATCTACAATTAATTTAATTAAGTTAAAAAAAATTATAAATAATAACAATATAATAAGAGCAATTCCTTTACCTCCAATAGAGATTAAAAAAGGACCAATAATTATTTGCCCTCCCAGTAAATTTGCAAAGAATATTTTTAAACACTTAGGCAACGTTTTAGAAATTAAAAATGAAAAACTAAGTTATAAGTTTTGGTCAACTGCATCTTTGATGGCTGCTTACTATGAAATTTTGAACACAAGTTCAAAATGGCTTGTAAAAAAAGGGATTAATAAAAAATTTGCTGACACTTATGTAGCTGAATTATTTTTCGCTTTAAGTCAGGATGCTCTTAATAAATCATCTCAAGGATTTAAAAAACTCGTAGCGGACTCACAGACTCCAAAAGGTTTAAATATGCAGGTTCTTAATGAATTGAAAAAAAGAAAATTCTTTACAAAGTTCACCAAAGCACTTGAAAATGTAAATAAAAGAGTAAGTAAGTAAATCATGGAAATAACTTATGATGATTTTAAAAAAGTGCAGATTAAAGTTGGCACTGTTTTAGAGGTTAAAAAAAATGAAAAAGCCAGGAGACCATCTTTAGTAGTTAAAGTCGATTTTGGAAAAGAGATTGGAATTAAACAATCTTCAGCTCAAATTACTCACTACTACAACGCTGAAAGTTTAGTAGGCAGACAGGTGATAGGTGTTTGTAACTTTCCAACAAAGAATATAGCTGGCGTTGTATCAGAAGTGTTAATCCTTGGAGCTATTGAAAAAGACGGAAAAGTTGTCCTAGTGCACCCATCTCAGAAAACTGATAATGGTTTAGATATTGCTTAAATGATATTTGCACTTAAAGCTTTACTTGCAGGATTAATTATAGCCTTCTCATCTTGGCTTGCTGGTCATAATCCTAGGGCGGCAGGTTTTATAATTGCTTTACCCATGGCTTCATTAATTGCGATTGCCTTTGTTTACTTTGAGCACAATAATGTTGAAAAAACAATCTTGTACGCGAAAAGTATTTTAGTCGCTGTACCAGTAAGTTATTTATTTTTTCTTCCTTTTTTCTTCGCAAAACAATTTAATATGAATTTTTGGATGGTTTATGGCACTGGAATACTCCTATTAACTTTAGGTTTTTTCATTCATAGGTTTTTTGTAAATTTTTTATCATGAGTTATGAAACATTCAATTGGAACTGTAAACATACTTGGTCCAGAAGTGCCAAAAATACATTCTGGTGTTTACTAGGTTGCGCTATTGGTGATTTTGGAACTATTTTATTCTTTCAATTAACAAAAATTCCTTTTCCTGTTTTAGCGATTATGACTTTAGCAATAATTAATGGAATTATTACAAGTATAATTTTAGAAACTCTTATTTTATTAAGACAAAATTTTTCTCTAAAGTTAGCTTTTAAAACAGCTGTTGGAATGAGCTTTATTTCAATGGTGAGCATGGAAATTGCAATGAATGCTACTGATTATTTTCTCACAGGAGGAGCTATTTTAACTTGGTGGGTTGTGCCAATAATGTTAGCTGTTGGTTTTGTAACGCCTTGGCCATATAATTATTGGAGATTAAAAAAGTTCAATGAAGCTTGCCACTAAGTAATTTTGTTTAAGATTTTATCCTTAAAAACTAAATGATGAACAATTACTGCAAGTATATGTAGACCTACAAGTGCTAATAATAAGTAATTAGCGTAAATGTGAACTTGGTAATAAACATCTGCTAAAATGAAATTATCTTTTTCAAATCCATATTTAAAAAATATGAAATTAAGCCTTTCTCCCATATAAAGTTTTTTAAGAATTCCAGAAATAGTTATGGACAAAATAGTTACATAAAGCAAAAAATGGTTAGCCATTCCAATTAAGACTTGTCCTTTAAAAAAACTTTTAGTTTCAGATGGACTTTTGTTAAAAAATTTCCAAATTATTCTAAACAAAGTAAGATAGAAAACGGTTATCCCAATCAGAATATGTATATTTTCAAGCTCAATTCTTTCATCAGAAAATTCAAGTCCTACAAGGTAAAATCCAAAGGGCACCTGGGCTATTAAGATAATAAATGTAACCCAGTGTAACAATTTGGCTAATAGCCCATACTCTTTACGACTGTTAAATATCTTCATAATTAATTATTTAAATATGCTAATTAAAAACATTATAACCAAAATAACAGCTTTTACAGTATTACTTTTCTCTGTTTATTATATTTTAAACTTTGTCACAGATAAAAAAAACGCTTTAGCTAATATTATCAATAAACAAATCGTTGAAGTTTTTAAAACTCCCTCATGCGGATGTTGTTATGGATATGTTTTATTTTTAGAAGAAAAAAAATTCAAAGTAAAACAAACAGATATGAGAAGCCTTCATACAATAAAACAAAAATATAATATTCCTGTCGAAATGCAGTCTTGTCATACTACTATTATGGGTAAATACTTTATTGAAGGACATGTTCCGTTTGAAGCAGTTAATAAATTATTAAAAGAGCAACCTGATATTGATGGTATAGCTTTGCCTGGAATGCCGATCGGCACACCAGGAATGCCAGGTGATAAAGATGAGCCCTATGTTATTTATCAACTTAAAGATGGGAAATCTTCAGTTTTCATGACAATATAAATTTGATGATACAAAAGATGAAAATAATAAAAACAATTATTATTATTTTTTCTTTAACCTTTTCTTTTTCTGCCTATTCTCAAACTGTGGAAGAAATTATTAAAGGTAGAAAAGCAATGTTTAGTGAAAACTATCAAAACGCGAAAAAAATATCTATATTACTGAAATCTAAAAGAATAGAGGAGGCTAAACCTTTAATGAAAAAAATTTCAGATAATTACATAAAATTATTAGATTATTTTCCCGAAAATACAAAAGAAGGGTTTAAAACAGGAGCACTACCGAGCATTTGGGAGAATAAAGATGAGTTCAATGCTTTAATGAAAAAAGCATCGGATGATATGATAAAACTTGCCAAGGCTATTGAGACTGCTGAGGATCTAAGAGCAGCACAGAAAGAACTGATGTGGAGCAATTGTTCGGCTTGTCATAGCAAGTTTAGAGCGCCTCATTAAATTTAAATGCAATTTTTTCCATTAATTTTATTTGGTATTGCAACCGCTTTTTCTCCTGGTCCTAATAATATTATGACATCCTACACAGCTTTTAATTTTGGATTTAGAAAAGCCATTCCTACAATGCTAGGAGTTATTATTGGATGGACACTATTAATTATACTTTTACAATTAACATCGGCTGCCGTTTTTCAAAAATATGAATTTATTCAAACTACAATTAAAATATTAGGGTCCATTTATTTGCTATATATGGCATATAAATTATCTTTTGCGGGACAGACAAAAGATAAAAAAATTGATCCAAAGCCTGTTACTTTTCTTAATACTTTTTGGTTTCAATTTATAAATCCTAAAAGCATTATAGTTGGTTTGACCTCAATTTCTTTGTTTATTGATACACAAAATAATTACTTAAGAGACTCAATTATTCTTACTTTGGTTTGGTTTTTAATGGCTGTTGGAAGCCAAACAACCTGGTGTTTAATGGGAAAATATATGAGAAAATTCGCCACAAGTGATAAATTTATAAAGAATTTTAATTATATAATGTCTTTTTTACTTATCGTTTGCGTAATTTTGTTCTATGTATAGCCAATGAAATTTAACAGCAAAAACACATTTAAATCATTAGATAGTATTTCATCATCTGGTAAAGAGTTTAAAATTTTTAGTTTAAAAAAAGCAGAAATCAACGGATTAGAGGGGATTTCTAAACTACCAATATCTTTAAAAGTCTTACTTGAGAATCTATTGAGACATGAAGATGGAGTTTCAGTTGACGAAAATCAAATTTTAGCGATTAAAGACTGGTTAAAGAATAAAAAATCAAACACTGAAATCGCATATAGGCCAGCAAGAGTCCTGATGCAAGATTATACTGGAATACCTGCAGTCGCTGATTTAGCTGCCATGAGAGACGCTGTAAAAAATAAAAATAAAGATCCTGAAAAGATTAATCCTCTTTCGACAGTAGATTTAGTAATAGATCACTCAGTGATGGTAGATGAATATGCATCTGGAAAATCATTTGCAAAAAACGTTGAAAAGGAATTTTCTAGAAATGGAGAAAGATATTCGTTTTTAAAATGGGGACAAAAAGCTTTCGATAACTTTAGAGTAGTCCCCCCTGGTACAGGAATATGTCATCAGGTTAACTTAGAATATTTATCTAAAGTTGTATGGTCATCTAAAAGTGATGGCGTTTTATATGCTTATCCAGATACATTAGTAGGTACTGACAGTCATACTACAATGGTAAATGGATTATCAGTATTAGGATGGGGAGTAGGCGGTATTGAAGCTGAGGCTGCAATGTTGGGTCAACCAATATCAATGCTAATACCTGAAGTGATTGGTGTGGAGCTAAAAGGAAAGTTAAAAGAAGGCACAACTGCAACTGATTTAGTGCTTACTATAGTTGAAATTTTGAGAAAAAAAGGTGTAGTTGGAAAATTTGTCGAGTTTTATGGGGAAGGATTAAAAAATCTTACATTAGCAGATAGAGCAACAATAGCTAATATGGCCCCTGAATACGGAGCAACTTGTGGATTTTTCCCAGTAGATAATGAAACCTTAAAATATTTAAAATTATCGGGTAGAGATGATCAAACTATTTCTTTAGTTGAGAATTATTGTAAAGAGCAAGGATTATGGGCAAATAACGACATTTCGTTCACTGACGTTGTTAAATTAGATGTAAGCACAGTAGTCACAAGCATATCAGGACCTAAAAGACCTCAAGACAAAGTTCTATTAACAAACTCTGCAACTGATTTCGCTAAGGTTTATAAGGAAAATACAAAAAGAGATAAGCAAGTTAAAGCTAAAGTTAAAGGAGTTGATTTTGAAATTACAGATGGTGATATCGTAATTGCTGCAATAACATCATGTACTAACACATCTAATCCAAGTGTTTTAATAGGTGCAGGGCTTTTGGCAAAGAAAGCTCATGAGAAAGGATTAAAAGTAAAACCTTGGGTCAAAACTTCCTTAGCGCCAGGCTCGCAAGTTGTAACTGATTATTTAGAGAAAGCTGGTTTAAACAAATATCTAGATGAATTAGGATTTAACTTAGTTGGGTATGGGTGCACTACTTGTATTGGGAATTCCGGTCCTTTAAATAGAGATATTTCTGATGCAATAAATCAAAACGATTTATATGCAGTCTCAGTTTTATCTGGCAACAGAAATTTTGAGGGCAGAATAAGTCCAGATGTTAAAGCAAATTATTTAGCTTCACCTCCGTTAGTAGTTGCATATGCAATTGCAGGAACTATGAATTTTGATTTATATAACTCATCTCTAGGAAAAGATAAAAACGGAAAAAATGTTTTTCTAAAAGATATTTGGCCAAGCAATAAAGAGATTGAGGAAATTATGTTAACTTCTTTAGATTCTGAAATGTTTAAAAAAAGGTATTCTAATGTCTCAGAAGGTCCTAAAGAGTGGAGAGAGATAAACACTGTAGATAGTGATATTTATAATTGGCAAGAAAATTCGACTTATGTGAAAAGGCCGCCATTCTTCGATGATCTTCCTGATAAGCCTGAGGGATTTAAACCAATAAATGATGCAAGAATTTTGTTAGTTTTAGGAGATACCGTCACAACAGACCACATATCACCAGCTGGAAGTATAAAAAAGGAGAGTCCTACAGGAGATTATTTTGAAAAATTTCAAATTCAGCAAAAAGATTTTAATTCCTATGGTGCTAGAAGAGGAAATCACGAAGTTATGATGAGAGGAACTTTTGGTAATGTTAAAATTAGAAATGAAATGGCTCCAGGGACAGAAGGCGGGTTCACAATATTATATCCAGAGGGTAAACCCATGAGCGTTTATGAAGCCGCAATGGAATATAAAAAGAGAAATGATGATTTAGTTGTAATAGCTGGTAAAGAATATGGAACTGGCTCCTCAAGAGATTGGGCAGCAAAAGGAACAAAATTAATTGGAATAAAAGCTGTTTTAGCAGAAAGTTTTGAGAGAATACATAGATCAAATCTTGTGGGAATGGGAGTTTTACCTTTGCAATTTAAAGAAGGTTTTGACAGAAAAAAATTAAATATTACTGGCGCTGAACTAATTACTGTAGTTGATATCAAAGATGGTGTTAAGCCGAGAGAAGAAGTTACTTGTGAGATAAAATATAAAGATGGGACAAGTAAAAAGATACAAGTTTTATGTAGAATTGATACTGAAAATGAGGTCGAGTATTATAAAAACGGTGGAATACTCCAGTATGTATTACGAAATATGCTTAATTAAAATTTAAGTCTTTTCTATTTTTTTAGCTAAATCATTTGCACTTAACCATGCACTTTCAACTTTTGGACCAATAAACCAATCTGCACAAACACCTATTTTTTTATTTTTATCCCAGTAGCTTTTCATAAAAGTTTGTTGGTAATTGTAAGAATATTTCCAACCATGAGTTTTTTTAAAAATTATGGAGTTCTTTTTAAAACCTGTGGAAGAAAGAAATTTAGAAATCATAGCATTTTCAACTTTACGATTTTTTTTATAATTATTTATAGTTTTTTTTGCCCATTTTACTGTTGACTGTAAAGTCCAAAGAGATAATGATGATTTAAATCTTTTTTTACTATTTTCATTTGCTGCCCAACCTAAAATATCGTCTTTGAATTTAATACTACTTATAGGAATTTCCTTCTTATTTTTAAAAGCAAGCATCGTTGTAATATTTGGGTGCATATTTATTTTCAAATTAAAGATTTTTTTATTTAAAAATTTAAAGGCTAATTTTTTCAATTGAGGAAATGGGCAAGTTAAAATTATTGATTTTGTCTGAAGATATTTCTCATTATCTAACTTTATTTCCCAAAAAAAATTGTTGTATTTAATAGATTTTACTGCAGACCGATATGACTGGTCAATATTTCTTAAATTATATTTGGAAATATCATTATTTCCAAGCTTTCCAATATACTTTTTATTAAATTCTTTTTTTTCGAAAGTGAAGTCCAAATGTTCTCCATCCCAAATTTTTACAATATTTCTTCTCCGTAAATTTTCTAAAAACTTTTTAAAACTTTTTGACTTTGGTGAAATATATTGAACTCCGTGATCAAAACTTAAGTTTTTCTGGAACCTTTTATTGGACGCTCTTCCTCCGGGCCCCCTTGCTTTGTCAAGCACTAAAACAGAATATTTTTTTGAAAGTATTTTAGATATTGTTGAGCCAGCTATACCCGACCCTATAATACAAAAGTCTATCATTAACTATAAAAATAGAAATTTGTATTTTTCATTTATTGAGAGAACATCATAATTGACAAGTCCGCCTATAATTAATTGTATAGCTATAACTAAAATTACAAAAAGACCAACATAGACCAGCCATTGATGTCTTTTCATATAGTCTGCAAAATAACTCGCTAACGTTGCTATCAGGAATACAGATAACAAGAGACCTATAACCATTAAATGGAAATTACCTTTTGAAGCTGCCACAACTGCAATAGTATTATCAAAGCTTAAAGTTAAATCTGCTATAAGAACTTGATAAACTCCTATACTAAAACTTTTTGTTTCATTAGATTTTAGTTGAGGTGTTTTAATTTTATTTTTACCAAAAAAGTCTTGTCTAAGATTATTAATTACCCATAAAAGTAAAACACCCCCAAGTATCTTTATCCAAGCGAATTCAAATAAGTAATTTGCTCCAGAAGCGAAGATTATTCTGAATAAAAATGCGGCTGCAACACCCCAAGCAATTATTTTTCTTCTATTATCTGTAGCGAAACCAGCAGCAATTAAGCCTATTATGATAGCATTGTCTGCAGCCATGACAATATCTATAAGTATAATCTGAATTGAGATAATTACTTGCTCTAACATTAATAGAATCAATGTATATAAGGTTCTAAGAATATATTAAAGAATAAAAATGAATTTTCAAAAAAGCTCATCAAAATTTTCAAAAAAACAAATAATTTTGTTGTCCATACCGGTTTTTTTCTCAAACTTGGCTATTCCCTTAGTTGGCATTGTTGATACTGGTTTAATGGGGAATCTTGGCGAAACAAAATATTTAGCAGCTACCAGTATCGCTACTTCGGTAATGACAATGATCATCTGGAGCTTTGGTTTTTTAAGAATGGGTACGGTCGGCATTGTAGCTCAAGCGTATGGAAAAAGTGACTATAGGGAAATCGTAAAAACATTACTCAGAAATTTTATTTTAGCAATAATTATTGGATTCGTAATAATCATTTCAACACCACTTTTAAAAATCATGATTAGTCATTTTTTTTCCATGTCAGATGAAACTGAGGTTTTAATAAATACTTATATCAATGTAAGAGTTTTTTCTGTGCCTGCAGAGCTTGTTATATACATTTTTATTGGATTCTATCTTGGTATTCAAAAAACTAAAATTTCAAGTTTATTAATAATAGTTCTTTCAACATTAAATATAGTTTTTAGTGCATTGTTTGTTTTATCGTTTGACTTAAAAATATTTGGTGTTGCCCTAGGGACTTTAATTGCCAGCTTTATCACATTTTTAATTTTTTTAATATTCACATACAATTTTATTGTAAAAAAATTTAAAGTCATACCAAAATTTGAAAATTTAATAGTTCGAAACAAATTAATTAGACTTTTTAAAATTAACTTTGATATTTTCATTAGAACTTTATTTTTAACCTTTTCATTTTTGTGGGTCACTTATTTAGGATCTAGAATAGGTGAGGACTATTTGGCTGTAAACACTATATTAATGCAATTTATCCTTTTATCCTCATTTGTTCTTGATGCATATGCATTTTCAACAGAAGGTATAATAGGATACACAATAGGAAAACGAAGTGAAAAATCTTTTAATACTGTAGTAAGAAATTCTTTTCAGCTAAGTTTTTTTTCAGCAGTGATTATTTCCATATTGTATTTAATATTTTTTAAAGAGATTATTTACATAATTACTGATATTGAAATGTTGAGATTTATTTCATTTCAGCACATTATGTGGGTTATTCTGATTCCACCAGTTGCATGTTTTTGTTATCAGCTAGATGGTATCTTTATAGGTGCATCTCAAACAAAAGAAATTAGAAATGCTATGGTTATTTCTGTTCTAGGATTTATAAGTTGCTCAATTTATTTGATAAAATACTTTAATAATCATGGTATATGGTTTTCATTATTATTATTCATGGTGTTTAGATCTCTCTCACTTCAATTTTATTTTAAAAATATTTTAAAAAAATTTTAAATGAAATTTTTATACAAAATACCTGGCTACATTTTACTTTTGTTTGGAGGTTTTTGTTTGAGCTGGGGAGGTTTAATTATCAGATCTTTTGAAGAGGCAAGTGTATGGCAAATACTTTTCATAAGGTCGTTTTTCTTTTTAATTGCTTTAATATTTTTTCTACTATTAATTTATAAAAAAAATACTTTAAATATAATTAAAGAGTCTGGCCTTCCTGGTTTATTAGGTGGATTTGTTTTATCTTTTAGCTTTGTTGCGTTTGTTGTAGCTATGTCTAATACTTCTGTAGCAAACGTAGTTTTTATAATCAGTACCCAGACATTATTTTTAGCGATTTTTGGATATTTTTACTTAAAAGAAAAAGTTTCTTTAATTGGATTTATATCAATCTTTCTTGCATTAAGTGGAATTTTAATAATGGTTGGAGACTCAATATCTTCCAGTTCTTTTTTTGGCAATGTTGTTGCTTTAGCAATCCCTTTAAATTTTGCATTTTTAGTAATGATTATTAGAAAAAATACTAAGGTAGATATGGTTCCAGCAATTTTTTATTCAGGAGTGTTTAGCTTGATTTACGGTTTCTTTTTAGCTGAGTCCTTTCACTTTACTAAACATGATTTGTGGATGGGTTTTCTGCTTGGTGTACCCCAGTTGGCATTGGGCTTTATTTGTATCACGATTGGCTCAAGAAACGTCGAGTCAGCTACAGTTGGACTCTTAATGTTAATGGAGACTTTATGTGCACCAATCTGGGTATGGTTATTTTTAAACGAAATTCCTCCATTAAGTGTCTTTATCGGAGGTACTATTATTATTTTAGCAATTATTCTTAAAAGTTTTGATAAAAGAAATATAAAAGCTTAAAATAATCAAGTGTCGTTAAAAAAATTTTTTTTAAGGTCGAATTTTACTTATAAGATATATCTTTATTATAATTTATATATTAGACACAAATGTTTTCTAAGTAGAAACCAGTACTCTCAATGGGGAGAAGATTTAATTATCAAAGAATTTTTCAAAGATAAAAATGCAGGCATTTATTTTGATGTAGGTTGTTTTCATCCAATTATGTATAGTAATACTTGTGCACTTTTTAAAAAAGGTTGGCGTGGTATTAATATAGATATAAACCCTACATCGGTTGATTTGTTTAATATTGTCAGACCAAATGATCTGAATCTGTGTACTACTATAAATGAAAATCCTAAGGAATTTAAAATTTTCTTTGACCATCCTTTTAGTCCAGTAAACACCTTAGATGAAACTTTCTATAAAGATTTTAAAAAATCCTATTTAAAAAAATTTAAAAAAGATAGTTTCGTAGGCGGGATTGAAAAAAAAATAAAGTCTCAAACAATAGATGAAATTTTAAAAATATTTAATTCATATGATAAAGTAGATTTTTTGAATATTGATGTGGAAGGCATGGACTTAAAAATACTAAGACAATTAATTCCACACAAACTCACACCTTCATTGATTTCAATAGAAACCCACTCTCCGGATAGTAAAAAACTAAGAGATTGCGATGAAATTAATCGATACTTGATAGGTAATAATTACGCAGTGTTTAAAAGAGTAGGTCCAACAACACTGTTTAGCGTTAATAAATGATTGAAATATTTATAGATTTTTTAAAAGTTATTGACTTTGATTAATTTTTGAAAGAATATAAAGATGTAACGGGAGAGACCATATTTTTTGGCGCCGAAGGAGCAACCACCCCGGAAACTCTCAGGCAAAAGGACCGTTACCGTAATAACTCTGGAAAGCAGGCACAGGCCTCACCGAAGGATTAAATCTCTCAGGTACATAGACAGATGGGGTTGTAAATTGAGTTATTATGAACGTACAAAAAACAGCTTTATACAATTATCATAAAAATTTAGGAGCAAAATTTGTTCCATTTGCCGGTTACGAAATGCCAATTCAGTATAAAGACGGAATTGTAAAAGAACACATTTCTACAAGAACACACGCAGGATTTTTTGATGTTTCGCACATGGGACAATTTTTTTTAGAGGGTGATGAAACATTAATTGAAGCTTTAGAAAGAATTATTCCAGCAGATCTAAAAAATTTAAAAATTAACCATTCAAAATATTCCTTTATACTAAATACCGAAGGTGGAATAATTGACGATTTAATTATTACAAGAACAGAAAAAGGTTTCTGTATTATTTTAAACGCTGCTTGCAAGGAAAATGATATTAAACAAATTTCTCAATTTTTAACAAAAAATCACAAGCATCTTTTAAACAACAATTTATCTTTGATAGCGCTTCAAGGACCTAAATCTGTAGATATTTTAGAAAAATTAATTCCAGGTGTTTCAAGTTTAAAATTTATGACAGGAAATAATTTCGATTACGAAGGAGAAAAGCTATATATAACAAGATCTGGATATACAGGCGAAGATGGTTTTGAAATCTCAATTTCCAATAAAAAAGTAGAAAAATTAATCGATTACTTAATTTCAAATGATGTTAAACCTATCGGTTTGGGAGCTAGAGATACACTTAGATTAGAAGCGGGTCTTTGTTTATACGGTCATGATTTAAATGAAAAAATAAATCCAGTTGAGGCTAATTTAAAATGGGCTATAGCAAAAAAAAGAAAAGAAGTTGGTGGTTTTAATGGATGGGAAAAAATTAAAAATTTACTAGCTAATGGAAGTGAAAAAATTAGAGTTGGAATAAAGCCCGACGGAAAGGTTATAGCCAGAGAAAATACAAAAATCTTTTCTTCAGAAAATGATGAAATAGGACTCGTTACTAGCGGTACTTTCGGCCCGAGTGTGAACGCACCAGTTGCAATGGGATACGTAAAATCAGAATTTTCAGAAGTCGGAACATCTATTCAACTTGAAGTAAGAGGAAAAAAATATGGGGGTAAAATTTCTGAACTTCCATTTTATAAAAAAAGTTATGTTAAATAAGGAGATTAAATATGAGTGAGAAAAAATTTTCAAAAAAACATGAGTGGGTTTCACTTGATGGTGACGTAGCCACAGTTGGAATAACTAAACATGCAACTGAGATGCTTGGGGATATTGTTTTTGTGGAAGTTCCTGATGCCGGTAAAGCTGTAGAAAAAGAAGGTCAAGCGGCTGTTGTAGAGTCCACTAAAGCTGCAAGTGATGTCTATTCACCAATTTCAGGAGAAATTACCGAGGGTAACAAGGCTATAGCTGATGATCCCGGAAGTGTAAACTCAGATCCTGAAGGAGCTAGTTGGTTTTTTAAGCTAAAGATAAAGGATAAAGGTGAGTACGACTCCCTTATGTCAAAAGATGAATATGATAAATTTTGTAAGGAGAATCCAAGTTAAATGATTGACGATAATTCAAAAGAATTTATTAAAAGACACATCGGTCCTTCTGAAGAGGATCAATCTAAAATGTTACAATACATTGGATATAAGTCACTAGAAGATCTAATGGTAAATACTGTGCCAGAAAAGATTTTATTAAAAGATGATCTCAAAATTGATCAGCCAATGTCAGAAAATGATGCTTTAAAAAAATTAAAGTCCATATCTAAAAAAAATATAATATTTAGAAATTTTATTGGAATGGGATACTATAATTCCATTACACCTAATGTAATTTTAAGAAATATTTTAGAAAATCCTGGTTGGTACACATCTTATACACCTTATCAGCCTGAAGTGGCTCAAGGTCGACTTGAAATGCTCTTAAATTTTCAACAATCAATAATTGATCTTACGGGTATGGATATTGCTAATGCTTCTTTACTGGATGAAGCAACAGCGACAGCAGAAGCGGTAGGTTTAAGCCAAAGATTGGATAAGACTAATTCAAAAAAAATATTTATTTCAAGTAATTGCAATCCTCAGACGATTGATCTTATCAAAACAAGAACAAACCCATTTGGATTAGAACTAATAATAGGTGATGAAAAAACAGAACTTACAAAAATTAATGAGGATATAATTTGCGGAGTTTTATCTTATCCGGGAACTTTAGGTGAGATAAATGATCCAAGCGAAAGTATCAGTCAAATACATAAAAAAAATGGAAAAGCTATTTTAGTTTGTGATTTGTTAGCATTAGCTAGATTGAAAACACCAGCAGAACTTGGCGCTGATATTGCTGTAGGAAGTGCACAAAGATTTGGTATCCCAATGGGATATGGCGGACCTCATACAGCATTTTTTGCTACTAAGGAAGAATTTAAAAGATCAATGCCAGGAAGAATTATAGGTGTATCAAAAGACAGACACGGAAAAAAAGCTTACAGGCTTTCTTTACAAACTAGGGAGCAGCATATCAGAAGAGACAAAGCAACAAGTAACATTTGCACTGCTCAAGCATTATTAGCTATTATCTCAGCTGCTTTTGCAATTTATCATGGACCTGAGGGAATACTTAAAATAGCTAACAGAACTTCTAAATTAGCCAAAATTTTTGCAGATAATATTAAAGCAGGTGGTTATAACATTTTATCAGATCATTTCTTTGATACCGTTACAATTAAGACTAATGAAAAAACAAATTCTATTTATGAAGCTGCATTAAAAGACAATATCAATCTTAGAAAAGTTAATGAAGATCATTTATCCATCGCTTTTGATGAGGCAAAAAAACTTGATGATGTCAACTTACTGTTGAAGTTATTTGGGATTTCTAAGATAATAAAACAAGATGTTAATGTTGAATTAGATAATCTTCCAAAAAATCTTTTAAGAACTTCTAAATACTTAACTCATCCAGTTTTTAATAAATATCATTCTGAAACTGAAATGCTTAGATATTTAAAGAAACTTGAAGATTGTGATATTGCGCTTAATAGGTCAATGATTGCTTTAGGATCTTGCACTATGAAACTAAATGCAACTGCAGAATTAATTCCTATTACTTGGAAGGAGTTTTCACTCCCACATCCTTTCGTTCCTACTAATCAGATGGAAGGATATAAAATTCTTTTTAATGATCTTATAAATGATCTAAAAGAAATAACGGGATATGACGCAGTCTCTTTACAACCTAACTCTGGTGCTCAAGGAGAATACGCTGGTCTTATGACTATAAGAAAATTCCATAAGAATAATAAACAGGAAAACCGTAATGTTTGTTTAATTCCAGACTCAGCTCATGGAACTAATCCAGCCAGCGCCCAAATGTGTGGGATGAAAGTGGTTGTAGTAAATTGTGACGATGATGGAAATGTTGACATAGACGATCTTAAAAATAAAGCTGAAAAACACTCAAAAGATTTAGCTGCTTTGATGGTTACTTACCCTTCTACTCATGGAGTATTTGAGGAAAAAATCATGGATATTTGTGAAATTATTCATAAACACGGTGGACAAGTTTATATGGATGGAGCCAATTTAAACGCACTAGTTGGTGTTGCAAAACCAGGAAAATTTGGACCTGATGTTTGTCATATTAATTTACATAAAACATTCTGCATACCTCACGGCGGGGGTGGACCAGGAATGGGCCCAATCGCTTGTGCAAAGCATTTAGCTGATTTTTTACCAACACACGAAATTATTAAAGAGGCAGGCCCTAAGAATGGAATGGGAGCTGTATCAGCTGCACCTTGGGGTAGTTCAAGCATACTTCCAATATCCTGGATGTATATAAAGATGATGGGTGCTGAAGGATTGAAAAAAGCCTCACAAGTTTCAATTTTAAATGCAAATTATATTTCAAAAAAATTATCCAAAGATTACAAAGTTCTTTATACTGGTAAAAATGGAAATGTTGCACATGAATGCATAATTGATATCCGACCAATAAAAGCAAGCTCAGGAATCTCTGAGGAAGATTTAGCAAAAAGACTGATCGACTTTGGCTACCATGCTCCAACAATGTCATGGCCTGTTGCTGGTACAATTATGATTGAGCCAACTGAAAGTGAAAATTTAGAGGAGATTGATAAATTTTGTAATGCGCTTATAAAAATTAAAAAAGAAATTAATTTAGTGGAGTCATCAAAGTTTGACAAGATTGATAACCCTTTGAAAAACGCACCTCATACTTATGTTGAATTAGCTTCAAGTGAGTGGAGGCATGCTTACTCAAGAGAGGAAGCAGCTTTTCCCACTGAGTATGTAAAAAATAATAAATATTGGGCACCAGTTGCTAGAGTAGATAACGTTTTTGGAGATAGAAATTTAGTATGTTCATGTCCTTCAATGGATGAATATAAAGATGAAGCTGCTTAACTTTTTTTAATGAAAATTGCTGTTATCGGCTCAGGTATCTCAGGATTATCTTCTGCATATTTTCTCTCAAAAAAATATAAAGTTGATCTATACGAAAAAGACGATCACTTTGGAGGTCATTCTTTTACCTACGAGATAAAAGAAGATGATAAGATTGTTCCAGTAGATCTAGGCTTTATTGTTTTTAATGAAGTTACTTATCCAAATTTAGTAAATTTTTTTAATGAATTAAAAGTTCCTTATGAAAAAAGCGATATGTCATTTTCTGTATCAATTAAGAGTAGTAATGTTGAATATAGCGGGAGTGGTTTAGGAGGTATTTTTGCTAATAAATTAAATCTTCTTAATTTAAAGTTTTTATATATGATTAAAGAGATAATTTCATTTTATAAAACTGCTCCAAAATTACTTAAAAGTGAAATTAAAGAAGAGACTCTTGGAAATTTTCTTAATAAAAAAAAGTTATCAAAATACTTCATCGAGTATCACTTAATTCCCATGGTTGCTGCTATCTGGTCAATGCCATTTAATAAAGCAAAGGAAATGCCATTAAAATTTTTTTTAAATTTTTTTACTAATCATGGTTTATTTAAATTTAAAAATAGACCGCAATGGTACACAGTTTCAAATAGAAGTAGAGCTTATGTAAAAAAAGTAACAGACAAAATTAGTGGAGAAATTTTTAAAAATTATAAAGTGGATAAGTTAATCAGAAGCGATGACAATATCAGGGTAATTATTGGCAATGAATATGTTGACTACGATCAAGTAGTTTTAGCTTCCCATGCAGACCAAAGTTTAAAAATGATAGAAAAACCAACGAAACAAGAAAAAGATATATTGGAAAAATTTAATTACGTGGAAAATGAGGCTTATTTACATACTGATAAGAGATTAATGCCTCACAAAAAAAGGGCCTGGTCTAGTTGGAATTCTGTATCAGATGGAGGAAAGACATGTATTACCTATTGGTTAAATAAACTACAAAACTTAGATTCATCTAAAGACTATTTTTTAACTTTAAACCCTATTTATAAAATCCACGAACATTCTATTATTAAAAAAGTTAATTTTAACCACCCATACTTGAATTCAAAGAATACTGCGCTTCAAAAAGATCTAAGATTAATACAAGGAAAAAAAAGAACTTGGTTTTGTGGAAGTTATTTTGGTTACGGATTTCATGAAGATGGATTAAAATCGTCAATAGATTTGATAAATAACTTTAAATTTTGATGAACTCCTGCATTTACAACGGTGAAGTAACTCATACAAGATTTAAACCTGTAAGACATTTTTTAAAATATAAAACTTTTTCATTATTAATTGATTTAGATGAAATCAATCAACTAGACAGTTCAATAAATATTTTCTCTCATAATAAGTTTAACATTTTCAGCTTTTACGATAAAGATCATGGAGAACGTGACGGAAGTGATTTAAAAGAGTGGGTTCTTAAAAACATTAGTAAGTTCAATATAAAAGGTGAAATTAATAAAGTTAAAATACTTTGTTATCCAAGAATTTTTGGCTATGTGTTTAACCCTTTAAGTATTTTTTACTGCTACGAGGATAATCAATTAAAGGCAATTTTTTATGAAGTAAAAAATACTTTTAATGAGCAGCACACATATATTTTTAAAATTAAAGATAATGAAGAAATAGCTCAAAAATGTAAAAAAAAGTTTTACGTTTCACCATTTATGGATATGGAAACTTACTATAATTTTAAATTACTTAACCCCAGTGATAAACTCTCGGTCTTTATAAAACAAACAGACACGAAAGGAACAGTTTTAACAGCTACTCAAACAGGAGAAAGAAAAGAATTCAGCCCAAAACAACTCATGCTTAACTTTTTTAAGTATCCCTTAATGACAATTAAAATTATTAGTTCGATACATTTTGAAGCATTACTTTTATGGAAAAAAGGGGCAATATACAGAAAAAGAAATACTAAATTAAAAAATAATTTAAGTTACGAGGAATATTAATGAGTTTAATAAAAATTTCAGAAAGATTCGTCCTTAATAAATTAAAAAAAATCTCACAAGGAAATCTTAAGCTTATAAATTATGATGGAAAAGTTTTTCATTTTGGTGATTTAGAGAGCAAATTATCTTCAGATATCAAAATTAATAAACCTAATTTTTACCTAAATGTTGTTATGGGTGGAAGCTCAGCTTTAGGAGAAGCTCACATGAAAAAAGATTTTTATTCCTCAAATTTAACAAATTTAATTGAACTTACAGCGAGAAATATCAATACAATTTATTCTTTTTCAGGAAGTTTAAAATTACAAAAAATCAAAAATTTTCTAAAAAAAATATTTGCCTCAAATACAAAATCTAAAAGTAAAAAATATATTTCAAAACATTATGATTTAGGAAATGAATTTTTTTCGTCGTGGCTTGATAAATCTCTTACTTATTCCAGCGCAGTCTATAAAAATGAGAAAGATGATTTAGAAATTGCTCAAAGAAATAAATTTCAAGAGCTTATAAATTTAATGAATATAAAAGATGGAAACAAGGTTTTAGAGATAGGATGTGGTTGGGGCGGATTTGCTGAATTTTTAGCTAAAAATTATGATGTGAGTGTAGACTGTATTACAATTTCTAAAAATCAATATGATTTTACTAAAAAGAAGATTTTCAACTCAGGACTAAACAATAAAGTTAATGTTAAGTTTTTAGATTATAGAGATCTTAAGGAAAAATATGATCACGTAGCTTCAATCGAAATGATAGAAGCTGTTGGTGAAAAATATATGGACCAATATTTTGGTACAATTAAAAATGTTCTTAATTATGGGGGGACTGCTGCAATTCAAGGCATCGTAATAAAAAATAACTTATTTGAGAGATATAGAGCAAATGAGGATTTTATTCAAAAATATATATTTCCAGGCGGTTTTTTACCCTCAATTGAATTTATGGAAAATTTAATTAAAAAAAATAAGCTAAAACTAGAAAAAATTAATACCTACTCTGATGATTATGCCAGAACTTTAGAAACTTGGAGAAAAAATTTTTTAGGTGCTTGGGAAAAAATTAGCCCACTTGGTTTTGATGAATATTTTAAGCGTATGTGGGAATTCTACTTATCTTATTGTGAAGGTGGTTTTAAGTCTAGAAACATTAACTTGATTCAATTCTCTATGTCTAATAGATATTCGTCATGAAAAAATTTATAGTACTATTTTTACTAATTTTAACAACGGGATGTGCAAATAAAATGAAACCGACAGATTTTAAAGATCAAAAACCGAGACTAGTCATAGAAAATTATTTATCGGGTAATGTCAAAGCTTGGGGAGTGTTACAAAATAGATCTGGAAAAGTTACAAGACAATTTAAAGCTGATTTAAACGGAAA